>NZ_JBEOZK010000007.1:0-308982 GCF_040297565.1 Streptomyces sp. NPDC001728 | reverse complement strand
CCCCTCCGCCGGGGGGGGCGCCCGGGGGGTTAACCCCGGGGGGGGGGCCCCCGCGCGCGCCCCCCCCCCACCGTGGACGTACGAGCTCAGCCGAAGACGGCGAGACTCTTGGCCTTGCCCCGATGCGCCTCGACGAGCGCCAGCAGCGTGCCTTCCGGCCCGTAGACCGCGACCGCGCCCGCCGGGTACTCCGGCATCTCCAGCCGGACCCCGTTGAGCAGCAGCTTGGCCCGCTTCTCGTCGACGTCCCACCGGGGGAACGCCGCCGCCGCCGCGTCGGCGACCGGCATGACCGTCAGTTCCTCCTGGAGCTGGTCGAGCGTCTTCGCCGAGTCCAGCTTGTACGGGCCGACCCGGGTGCGGCGCAGCGCGGTCAGGTGTCCGCCCACGCCGAGTCCCGCGCCGAGGTCCCGGGCCAGTGCCCGGATGTACGTACCGGAGGAGCAGACGACGGAGACGACCAGGTCGACGACGGGGGTGCCGTCCTCGGCAGTGGCCTCGCGGACGTCGTACACCTGGAAGGAGGAGACGGTGACCGGGCGGGCCGGGATCTCGAACTCCTCGCCGCCGCGCACCCGCGCGTACGACCGCTTGCCGTCGATCTTGATCGCGGAGACCTTCGACGGCACCTGCATGATGGCGCCGGTCAGCTCGGCGACGCCCGCGTCGATGCCTTCGCGGGTGACCTTCGAAGCGTCGACCGACGCCGTGATCTCGCCCTCGGCGTCGTCGGTGATCGTCGTCTGGCCCAGCCGGATGGTGCCCAGGTACTCCTTCTCGGTCAGCGCGAGGTGACCGAGCAGCTTGGTCGCCCGCTCCACGCCGAGGACGAGGACGCCGGTGGCCATGGGGTCGAGCGTGCCCGCGTGGCCGACCCGGCGGGTCTTCGCGATCCCGCGCATCTTGGCCACGACGTCGTGCGAGGTGAATCCCGACGGCTTGTCGACGATGACCAGGCCGTCGGGAGTCTTTGCTGCGTTGCTCATTCGGCGGCTTCGTCCTCGCCCGGCTTCTTGTAGGGGTCGGCCTCGCCGGCGAAGGCGGCGCCCGAGGACGCCTCCCGCACCTGGGCGTCGGAGGCCCGCGCCTTGTCGAGGAGGTCCTCGATCGTCTTGGCGTTCTCCGGGAGGGCGTCGGCCACGAAGGCCAGGGTCGGGGTGAACTTGGTCCCGGCCGCGCGGCCCACGGCCGAACGGAGGATGCCCTTGGCGCTCTCCAGGCCGGCGGCGGCGCTCGCCCGCTCCTCGTCGTCGCCGTAGACCGTGTAGAAGACCGTGGCCTCCCGCAGGTCGCCGGTGACACGGGTGTCCGTGATGGTCACGTGCGTGCCCAGGCGGGGGTCCTTGATGCCGCGCTGCAGCTTCTCGGCGACCACCTCCCGGATGAGGTCTGCCAGCTTCTTCGCCCGCGCGTTGTCGGCCACTGGTCCTTCTCCTTCTTTGCCTTGCTCAAATCAGTCTTCATCAGTGTGGAGCCTGCGGCGCACCGACAGCAGCTCCACCTCGGGACGGGCGGCGACGAGCCGCTCACAGCGGTCGAGCACGTCCGATACGAACCCCGGGTCCCCGGACACCAGCGCGACGCCCAGCAGGGCCCTGCGGTGGAGGTCCTGGTCGCCCACCTCGGCCGCGCTCACGGAGAACTTCCGCTGGAGCTCGGCGACGATCGGTTTGACGACGGAGCGTTTCTCCTTCAGCGAATGGACGTCGCCGAGGAGCAGATCGAAGGACAGTGTCCCCACATACATGTATGCCCGGATGTCCCGCCGGTTCGGGTTCGGTGCTCCCGCCGACCACTCGGCGGGGACACCCGAAACCGTACACGCAACGGCCGGGGCCGATCGACGGAATACTTTCCGCCGACCGGCCCCGGCTCACTGCTGCGATCGGACGCGATCAGGCGCGCGGCTTCTCGCGCATCTCGTACGTCGCGATGACGTCGTCGATCTTGATGTCGTTGAAGTTTCCGAGGTTGATACCGCCCTCGAAGCCTTCGCGGATCTCGGTGACGTCGTCCTTGAAGCGGCGCAGACCGTGGATCGTGAGGTCCTCGGCGATGACCTTGCCGTCGCGGACGAGGCGCGCCTTGGTGTTGCGCTTGACCTCGCCGGAGCGGATGAGGACACCGGCGATGTTGCCCAGCTTGGACGAGCGGAAGACCTCGCGGATCTCCGCCGTACCGAGCTCGACCTCTTCGTACTCCGGCTTGAGGAGGCCCTTGAGCGCCGCCTCGATCTCCTCGATGGCCTGGTAGATCACCGAGTAGTACCGGACGTCGACGCCTTCGCGCTCCGCCATCTGCGCCGCGCGGCCCGCAGCGCGGACGTTGTAGCCGATGACGATGGCGTCGGAGCCCATGGCCAGGTCGATGTCCGACTCGGTGACCGCACCCACACCGCGGTGCAGGACGCGGATGTCGACCTCTTCGCCGACGTCGAGCTGGAGCAGCGAGGACTCGAGGGCCTCGACCGCACCGGACGCGTCGCCCTTGATGATGAGGTTGAGTTCCTGGACGAGACCGGCCTTGAGCACCTTGTCGAGGTCCTCGAGGGACACCCGGCGGACGCGCTTGGCGAAGGCTGCGTTGCGCTCACGCGCAGCGCGCTTCTCGGCGATCTGGCGGGCCGTACGGTCCTCGTCGACCACCAGGAGGTTGTCGCCGGCACCCGGGACGTTGGTGAGACCGAGCACCAGGACGGGAGTCGACGGGGTCGCCTCCTCGACGTTGTTGCCCTTGTCGTCGAGCATCGCCCGGACGCGGCCGTACGCGTCGCCGACCACCACGGTGTCGCCGATGCGCAGCGTTCCGCGCTGGACCAGGACGGTCGAGACGGCACCGCGACCGCGGTCGAGGTGGGACTCGATCGCAATACCCTGCGCGTCCTGGTCCGGGTTGGCCCGGAGGTCGAGCGAGGCGTCCGCGGTGAGGACCACGGCCTCCAGCAGGGAGTCGATGTGCAGACCCTGCTTGGCGGAGATGTCGACGAACATCGTGTCGCCGCCGTACTCCTCGGCCACCAGACCGAACTCGGTCAGCTGACCGCGGACCTTGGTCGGGTCCGCACCCTCGACGTCGATCTTGTTGACCGCGACGACGATCGGGACGCCGGCGGCCTTGGCGTGGTTGAGCGCCTCGATCGTCTGCGGCATGACGCCGTCGTTGGCCGCGACCACGAGGATCGCGATGTCGGTCGACTTCGCACCACGGGCACGCATGGCGGTGAACGCCTCGTGACCCGGGGTGTCGATGAAGGTGATGCGACGCTCTTCGCCGTTGACCTCGGTACCCACCTGGTAGGCACCGATGTGCTGGGTGATGCCACCGGCCTCGCCCGCGACGACGTTCGTCTTGCGGATCGCGTCGAGCAGTCGGGTCTTACCGTGGTCGACGTGACCCATGACGGTGACGACCGGCGGACGGGAGACCAGAGCCTCTTCGCCGCCCTCGTCCTCGCCGAACTCGATGTCGAAGGACTCGAGGAGCTCGCGGTCCTCTTCCTCCGGCGAGACGATCTGAACGGTGTAGTTCATCTCCTCGCCGAGCATCGTCAGCGTGTCGTCGGAGACGGACTGCGTCGCCGTGACCATCTCACCGAGGTTCATCATCACCGCGACGAGCGACGCCGGGTTGGCGCCGATCTTCTCGGCGAAGTCGGTGAGGGAGGCACCGCGCGACAGTCGGATGACCTCGCCGCCACCGCGGGGAAGCATCACGCCGCCCACGGACGGGGCCTGCATGGCCTCGTACTCCTGGCGCCTCTGACGCTTCGACTTGCGACCACGACGCGCGGGACCGCCGGGACGACCGAAGGCGCCCTGCGTGCCACCACGTCCACCCGGACCGCCGGGACGGCCACCGAAGCCACCGGGACGACCGCCGAAGCCGCCGCCACCGCCGCCGGGACCACCCGGACGACCGCCGCCGCCACCGGGACCACCGGGACGACCGGCGAAGCCGCCGCCGCCACCGCCGGGACCGGCCGGACGACCGGCGAAGCCGGGACGACCGCCGCCGCCACCGCCGGGACCACCCGGACGACCGCCGGGGCCACCGGGACCACGGCCGCCAGGACCGGGACGCGGGCCGGCAGCGGGACGCTGCGGCATCATGCCCGGGTTCGGACGGTTACCGCCGGGCGCGCCGCCCGGACGCGGCGCCTGCGGGCGAGGCATCCCACCGGGGGTGGGACGCGCGCCGCCCTGACCCTGCGGACGCGGGGCGCCGCCGGGGCCACCCTGCGGACGCGGGGCGCCGGGAACGGCACCGGGGGCACCGCCGGGACGGGGGGCGCCGCCACCCGGACGGGGCGTCTGCGGACGCGCCATGCCGGTGGAGCCACCCGAGGTGAAGGGGTTGTTGCCCGGACGGGGACCGGCCGGACGGGCACCGCCCGGACGGGGGGCCTGCTGGCCGCCGGGGCGCGGGGCGCCCTGACCCTGCGGGCGGGGGGCCTGCTGGCCCGGACGCGCCGGACGCTCGCCGGTGGGGCGGGCGCCCTGGGCGGAGCCACCGGGACGCTGACCGGCGGCGGGAGCCGACGGGGGCGCGGTGAACTCGGGGGCGGCCGGAGCCGGCGTGACCGGCTTGGGCGCGGGCTTCGGGCCCGGGCGGGGGCCCGAGGCGGCCGGAGCCTGGGAGGGGGTGCTGCTCGCGGGCGCGGCGGCCGGAGTGACCGGAGCCGGCGCCGCAGGCGCGGCGGGGGCCGGCTTGGGGGCCGGGGCGCCGGGCTTCGGGGCAGCGGGACGAGCCGCGGCGGCCGGAGACGGCGCCGCGGGGGAGGGCGCCGCCTTGCGGGGCGCGCCGGGCTTGGCAGCGGTCTTGCCGGCGTTGCCGCCGGGACCCTGCAAAGCGTCAGTCAACTTGCGCACGACCGGCGCCTCGATCGTCGAGGACGCCGAACGGACGAATTCACCGAGTTCTTGGAGCTTGGCCATGACGACCTTGCTCTCCACACCGAACTCCTTGGCGAGTTCGTATACCCGGACCTTAGCCACTTTGCTCCTTTGTGAGGTCCGGTTACCGCCGGACCGTCGCTACTTCATGGGCGTACTCATCGCGTACTCATCGAGTGCTCATCGCAATCTCGACCTACTTCCAACTCGCGAGGTACCTGACCGCACGGTGTTCCGTGCCGTACTTCTTCACTGCGGTGCCGGCCGTTCGACGTGCTGACGGAGTTCCGCGGTGTCGAGCGGGCCCTGGACCCTGAAGGCCCTCGGCATTGCTCGGCGGCGGACCGCCAGGTCGAGACAAGCCTCGGCGGGGTGCAGGTACGCACCCCGGCCGGGCAGCGTACCGCGATGATCAGGAACGCACTCGTCCTTGTCCATCACGATACGCAGCAGATCGCTCTTGGCCACTCGCTCCCGGCATCCCACACAGGTTCGCTCAGGGCACGCGCGGGCATGCGTCCGGCCAGACACGATTAAGTCTACCTCCCCGTACCGACCTCACCTGTTTGGGGCAAGAATCGAACAGTTGTTGGCCAAAAAACGGCTCAGTCCTGCGGGCCGTCCTGCTCCGTGTCGGGCCGGATGTCGATCCGCCAGCCGGTGAGGCGGGCGGCCAGGCGGGCGTTCTGGCCCTCCTTGCCGATCGCCAGCGACAGCTGGTAGTCCGGCACCGTCACCCGCGCGGAGCGGGCCGCCAAGTCGACGACCTCGACCCTGGAGACACGGGCCGGGGAGAGCGCGTTCGCCACCATCTCGGCCGGGTCGTCCGACCAGTCGACGATGTCGATCTTCTCGCCGAGCAGCTCCGCCATCACGTTGCGGACGCGGCTGCCCATCGGGCCGATGCAGGCGCCCTTGGGGTTCAGACCGGACCGGGTGGAGCGGACCGCGATCTTGGTGCGGTGACCGGCCTCACGGGCGATCGCCGTGATCTCGACGGAACCGTCGGCGATCTCCGGGACCTCCAGCGCGAAGAGCTTCTTCACCAGGTTGGGGTGGGTCCGCGAAAGGGTGACGGACGGACCGCGCACACCCTTCGCCACCCGGACGACGTACGTCCGCAGCCGCAGACCGTGCGTGTAGTCCTCGCCCGGCACCTGCTCCTGCACCGGGAGGATGGCCTCCAGCTTGTCATCCAGCCGGACGAGGACGTTCTTCGGGTCCTTGCCCTGCTGCACCACACCGGCGACGACATCGCCCTCGCGCCGCGCGTACTCGCCGAACGTCACGTCGTTCTCGGCGTCCCGCAGCCTCTGCTGGATCACCTGGCGGGCGGTGCTCGCCGCGATCCGGCCGAAGTCCGACGGGGTGTCGTCGAAGTCCTTGGGCTCCTGGCCCTCCTCCAGCTCGGAGGGGTCTTCCTTCGCCCACACCGTCACGTGACCGGTCAGCCGGTCCAGCTCCACGCGCGCGTGGCGGCGGGCGTCGGGGGTGCGGTGGTAGGCGATGAGGAGGGCCGACTCGATCGCCTCGACCAGCAGGTCGAAGGAGATCTCCTTCTCATGCGCCAAGCCCTTGAGCAGCTTCACGTCGATGTCCACGGCTACGCCTCCTCTTCCTTCTTGTCCTTGCGGTTGAACTCGATCTCGACACGCGCCTTGACGACATCGGAGAACTCGACCCGGCGGGCGGTCGGCTTGCGCCCCTTCACGCCCGGCACTTCGAGGTCGAGGCCGTCCTCGTCCACGGCCAGGATGCGCGCGACCAGTTCGTCGCCCTCGGCGAGCTGGAGCTTGACGAGTCGGCCGGTGGCCCGCACGTAGTGGCGGTGCTGGGTCAGGGGGCGATCGGCGCCGGGCGAGCTGACTTCGAGGACGTACTCGCCCTCGCCCATCGCTTCGGTCTCGTCGAGCTTCTCGGAGATCGCGCGGCTCAGCTCGGCACAGAGGTCCAGCTCCACGCCCTCGTCGGAGTCGACGACGATCCTCAGCAGTCCGCGACGGCCGGCCCGGGACACCTCGATCTCTTCCAGATCCAGGTCCTTCGCGTGGACGAGCGGCTCCACGAGTCCGCGCAGCCTGTCGCTCTGGGTGGTGCTCATCCGGGTGACTCCTCGGCCGCGTGTGCTGTTGTGGTTCGTCGCGTGTTCGTCGCGTGTCAGACCAAAGGGTATCCGGTCCCGGAGGGTGTTGCCGTCCACCGGCTCGGGGCCCACGGGTACGCTCGCCTGCGGTGATCCCGACGATCTTCGACGACGTACCACGGCCGAGGGAGAGAGCGTGACGACGACGGACAGGCGGGCACTCCTGACGGCCGGGCTCTCGGCCGCCGCCGCGGCGGCCCTGGCGGGCTGCACCTCGGACGATCCAGGCCCCCGGAAACCGACCTCCGCCGAGGTCGGGGCCGAACGGGTGGCCCGCGCCGAGGCGGCTCTCCGGCTGCGCGCGGTGACCGCCTCCCGGACCCTGCTGAATCGTTACGACGCCGCGCTCGCCGCCCATCCCGCCCTCGCGCCCCGGCTGACCCCGCTGCGCCGCTCGGCCGCCGCGCACGCCAAGGCCCTCGCCGAGGGCGGTACGCCGGTCGCACCGGTGACCGCCCCGGCCTCCCCGAAGCCCACGGCGTCGACCGCTCCCCCGACCCCGCCCGTGGCCACCGACCCCCGGGCCGCGCTCCGGGACCTCGCGGGGGCCGCCCGCGAGGCCTCCGCCGTCCACACCGCCGCGCTGTCCACCGCACCTCCCGAGTACGCCCGGCTGCTGGCCTCCGTGGCCGCCGCGGGCGCCGCGCAGGCCTGTCTGCTGACCGAAGGAGCACGGGCATGAGCGCCCTCGACGCCACCCAGGCCGCACTGGCCGCCGAGCACGCGGCGGTGTACGGGTACGGGGTCGTCGGCGGCCGGATCGGCCCCGAGCGGCGCGCCGAGGCCACCGCCGCGTACGAGGCGCACCGGGCCCGCCGGGACGCCCTGCACCGGGCCGTGCGCGACCTGGGCGGCACTCCCGTGGCCGCGGAGGCCGCGTACGAGCTGCCGTTCCCGGTGGCGGACCCGGCAGGAGCCGTACGGCTCGCCGCCGTCCTGGAGGACCGGGTGGCCGGGGTGTACTCCGATCTCGTCCGTGCCTCCCCGGGCCCGAAGCGGGGTGAGGCCGCCGCCGCGCTCACCGAGGCGGCGGTACGGGCCGTCCGCTGGCGCGGCAGCGACGTAACCTTTCCTGGGCTGGCCGAGCGGGTCTGAGCCCCGACCCGACCGAAGGAACAACGTACGCATGGGTTTCGAACCGCCGCAGCGACTGGTGAGGACGCTCGGTGAGACGTACGGGGACGCCGTCGCGGCCGAGTGGCTCGGGAAGCTGCCCGAGCTGGCCGACCAGGTGCTCGACCGGGCCTCGCTGGACGCCGAACGGGTGATGGCCCCCGGCGGCCGGAGCAGCCTCGTCGTGCTCGTCCGGCGGCCCGACGGCTCCCCCGCGGCGCTCAAGATCGCGCCCCCGTTCGCCCGGCCCGACCGGGAGCGGGACGCGCTCGCGCACTGGAACGGCTGGGGCGCGGTCCAGCTCCTCGACGGGGCCGGGGAGGGCGCGCTCGTCCTCGAACGGCTCCATCCCGAGGTGTCGCTGCGCTCCCTGCCGGAGGCGAAGGCCCTCCTGGAGGCGGCCGGGACCGTGCGCAAGCTGTGGGTCGAGCCCCCGGCGGAGCACGGCTTCGAGACGGTGGCCGAGCGCACCGCCCGGCAGGCCTCCCCCATGGACCACTACCGGGCCGACGCCACGGCCGGCGAGCTGACGGCCGCCGCGCTCGCGGCCCGCGACGAGCTGGTGGCGGCCGAGGCGGAGACGCTGCTGCTGCACGGGAACTTCCGGCAGGGCAAGGTCCTTGCCGGGGACCGGGCGCCCTGGCTCGCGGTCGGCCCCGAGCCGCTGGTCGGCGAGCGGGCGTACGACCTCGCCCGGCTGGTACGCGACCGGGTCGAGGACCTGGTCGCGGCCTCTTCGGGTGCCTCTGCCGCCCGGCGGCGGGTCAACAAACTGGCCGACTCGCTGGACGTGGACCGGGAGCGGCTGCGCGGCTGGACGCTGTTCCGCGCGGTCGAGTCGGGCACGCGGGCGCTGACGGCGGGCCGCCGGCAGGATGCCGAGCTGCTTCTGGAGTTCGCGGGCTGGCTGTAGGGGAATACCCTTTTTATACGGTTCGGCTCGATTGGGGGCCGTGATGATCCAAGAGCTGCTGTTGGTGGCGGTCGGCGCGTGTGCGGCGGTCGCGGTGTACGCGGGCGCGGCGGCGCGCGTGGTGAAGCAGTACGAGCGCGGAGTGGTCTTCCGCTTCGGTCGGCTCCGCGACGACATCAGGTCCCCCGGGTTCACCATGATCCTTCCCGGGGTGGACCGGATCCACAAGGTGAACATGCAGATCGTCACGATGCCCGTCCCCGCCCAGGAGGGGATCACCCGGGACAACGTGACGGTCCGGGTCGACGCGGTCGTCTACTTCAAGGTCGTCGACGCGGCGGAGGCGCTCGTCCGGGTCGAGGACTACAAGTTCGCGGTCTCCCAGATGTCGCAGACCTCGCTGCGGTCGATCATCGGCAAGAGCGACCTCGACGACCTGCTGTCCAACCGGGAGAAGCTCAACCAGGGCCTGGAACTGATGCTGGACTCCCCCGCCATCGGCTGGGGCGTGCAGATCGACCGGGTCGAGATCAAGGACGTGTCCCTGCCGGAGACGATGAAGCGCTCGATGGCCCGGCAGGCGGAGGCGGACCGTGAGCGGCGGGCGAGGGTCATCAACGCCGACGCCGAGCTCCAGGCCTCGAAGAAGCTCGCGGAGGCCGCGGCGGTGATGTCCGACCAGCCGGCCGCGCTCCAGCTCCGGCTGCTGCAGACGGTGGTCGCGGTGGCGGCGGAGAAGAACTCGACGCTGGTGCTGCCGTTCCCGGTGGAGCTGCTGAGGTTCCTGGAGCGGTCCACGGTGGGGCCCGCGGCGGCCATGAGCGACACACCCGAAATGGCGCCGGCTCCGCAGACACCCCAGGCACCGCCGGTGCCGCCGGTGCCGGTGGCGCCGCCGGTCAGCGAGGCGTACCTCAAGGGCGCCGCGCACGCGGCGGAGCGGGTGGAACCGGTGGAGGACCTGACAGGCGCGTCGGTGGAGCCGGGACCGCCGGAGGAGGCCGCCTGAGGCCCACGACGGAAGGGGCGGGGGCTCCAGGCCCCCGCCCCTTCCTCATGCCTCCGGCCGTCAGGCGGTCAGCCGCGCGATGGCCTCGTCGACCGTCAGCTCCTCGCGCTCGCCCGTGCGGCGGTCCTTCAGCTCCACGACGCCCTCGCCGGAGCGGCGGCCCGCGACCAGGATCTTCGGGACGCCCATCAGCTCCGCGTCGGTGAACTTGACGCCCGGGGAGACGCCCGCGCGGTCGTCGACCAGGACACGGAGCCCGGCGGCGGACAGCTTGTCGGAGACCTCCAGGGCCAGCTCGGTCTGGAGGGCCTTGCCGGCGGCGACCACGTGCACGTCGGCGGGGGCGACCTCGGCGGACCAGCACAGGCCCTTCTCGTCGGCCGTCTGCTCGGCGAGGGCGGCGACGGCGCGCGAGACGCCGATGCCGTACGAGCCCATGGTCACGCGGACCGGCTTGCCGTTCTGGCCGAGGACGTCGAGCTTGAGGGCGTCGGCGTACTTGCGGCCCAGCTGGAAGATGTGGCCGATCTCGATCGCGCGGTCCAGCTTCAGGCCGGTGCCGCACCTGGGGCAGGGGTCGCCCTCCTGCACGACGACGACGTCGACGTACTCGTCGACCTCGAAGTCACGGCCCGCGACGACGTTCTTCGCGTGCGTGCCCTCCTTGTTGGCGCCCGTGATCCAGGAGGTGCCGGGGGCCACGCGGGGGTCGGCGATGTACGTGACCTTCTCCAGGCCCTGCGGACCGACGTAGCCGCGCACCAGGTCCGCGCGCCCGGCGAAGTCGGCCTCGGTGACCATCTCGACGGTGGCCGGGGCGAAGTGCTCCTCGACCTTGCCCAGGTCGACCTCGCGGTCGCCGGGCACGCCCACGGCGACGATCTCGCCGTCGACCTTGACCAGGAGGTTCTTGAGGGTGTCCGACGCGGCCACGCCGAGCGAGGCCGCGAGGGTCTCGATGGTGGGGGTGTCGGGGGTGGGGATCTCCTCTGCGGCGGGCACGGCGGAGCCGTCGACCGGCCGCAGCTCGTAGGAGATGGCCTCGGTGTTGGCCGCGAAGTCGCAGTTCGGGCAGTCGGCGAAGGTGTCCTCGCCGGCCTCGGCCGGGGCGAGGAACTCCTCGGACTTGGAGCCGCCCATGGCGCCGGCGGTGGCGGCGACGATGCGGTAGTCGAGGCCGAGGCGCTCGAAGACCCGCTGGTACGCCTGGCGGTGCAGGGCGTACGACTGGGCCAGGCCCTCGTCCTCCGTGTCGAAGGAGTACGAGTCCTTCATCAGGAACTCACGGCCGCGCAGGATGCCGGCGCGGGGGCGGGCCTCGTCGCGGAACTTGGTCTGGATCTGGTACAGGATGACCGGCAGGTCCTTGTAGGACGAGCACTGGTCCTTGACCAGGAGGGTGAAGATCTCCTCGTGCGTGGGGCCGAGGAGGTAGTCGCCGCCCTTGCGGTCCTGGAGGCGGAACAGCTCGGCGCCGTACTCGTCCCAGCGGCCCGTGGCCTCGTAGGGCTCTCGGGGCAGCAGCGCGGGCAGGGAGACCTCCTGGGCGCCGATGGCGTCCATCTCCTCACGGACGATGCGCTCGACGTTGGCGAGGACCTTCTTGCCGAGGGGCAGCCAGCTCCAGATGCCGGCGGCGGTGCGGCGGACGTAGCCGGCGCGGACGAGGAGCTTGTGGCTGAGGACCTCGGCGTCCGCCGGGTCGTCGCGCAGCGTCTTCGCCATCAACTGGGACATGCGCTGGACCGGTGCGTTGGCCATGGTTCTCGTACTCCTGCCGGGTAAGGATGATGCCCCGAGATTAGCCGGGCCGCCCCGCCTCGGAGAAATCAGTTCCGGCGCCTGAGCGGCAGCGGAGCGCCCATCACCGCGTACGGGCGGGCGGCGCTCGGGAAGTGCACCTGGCGGGCGAGGTCGGTGTAGCCGAGCGAGCGGTAGAGGCCGCGGGCCGGGCTGTCGGTGTCGATCGCGGAGAGGATCGAGCGCGGCTCGGCGGCCCCGTCGGTGATGGTGGTGATCAGCTCGCGGCCCACCCCGCGCCCCTGGTGGGCCGGGTGGACGTGGAGTTCGGTGATGACGAAGGAGTCGTCGAGCCAGTCGGCGGTGCCGGTGACGCGGAGGTAGCCCTCGACGACGGTGGACCACCAGTGGGTGCGGTCGTTGGGCATCCCGTAGACGAAGCCGACGAGGGTCCCGTCGGGGGTGGTGGCCCCGTAGGCGCGGGCCCCGGGGCTCAGCAGGTGACGCAGCACGATGTGGCGGCGTACGGCGATCTCGTCCTGGTCCAGGCCGAAGGCGAGCGCCTGCACGGCGAGGGCCTCGTCCACCCGGGCGGCGAGATTGACCGGCCCGATCATGACCTCTGCGTCATCCATGCGGCGCACCCTACAAGCGGCCGGGGCCTCAGAACAGCACGCTCATGAAGGCGCCGGTCTCCCGGAAGCCGACACGGCGGTACGCGGCCCGGGCGGGGGTGTTGTAGTCGTTCACGTACAGGCTGACCACGGGCGCGACGTCGGCCAGCGCGTACCGGAGGACGGCGGCCATGCCCGACTCGGACAGGCCCTTGCCGCGGTGCTCGGGGGCCACCCAGACGCCCTGGATCTGGCAGGCCTGGCGGGTCGCCGCGCCGATCTCGGCCTTGAAGACGACCTTGCCGTCCTCGACGCGGGCGAAGGAGCGGCCCGAGCCGACGAGTTCGGCGACCCTGGCCTGGTAGAGCAGACCGCCGTCGTTGGCGAGCGGGGAGATGCCGACCTCCTCGGTGAACATGGCCACGCAGGCGGGCATGATCACGTCCATCTCGTCCTTGCGGACCCGGCGGACCAGCGGGTCGGGGGCGACGGTGGCGGAGGGCTCCTCCGCGACCATCAGCGGCTGGCGGGCGCGGACGTCGCGGGCGGGGCCCCAGCTGGGTTCGAGGAGCCGCCACAGTTCGGCGGTGGGCTCGACGGGGCCGACGATCGAGGAGCAGCGGCGGCCGGTCCTGCGGGCCCGGTCGGCGAAGGCGCGGACGGCCTCGGGGGTGGCGCAGAGGGGTACGAGGTTGGCGCCCGCGTAGCAGAGGGAGCGCAGCCGGCCCTCGCTGTACCAGCCCCACATCTCGCCGCCGAGGCGCCAGGGATCGAGTCCGGCGATCTGGACGCGGGCGGTGACGAAGGCGTTCTCGACGGGGGCGCTCTCCAGGACGGCGAGTGCGGCGCCGAGGTCGGCGGGTTCGAGGACCCGGGTGGCGGGTTGTGTCAACACGAGGGGGCCTCACCGTGCGGTTCTGCTGGTCTCCGCACTTTACCCTTCCCGCCTGTGGCGGGGTCCTCCACGCGGACGAAGCCCCTCCGCCCGGTGGGGCTGGAGGGGCTTCGGCGTGCGGGGCGGACGGTCAGCCGGCGACGGCGACGGACGGTTCGCCGCTGGCGACGCCGTCCTTCTCCATCTGCTCGGCGATCTTCAGCGCCTCTTCGATCAGGGTCTCGACGATCTTCGACTCGGGGACGGTCTTGATGACCTCGCCCTTGACGAAGATCTGGCCCTTGCCGTTGCCGGAGGCGACGCCGAGGTCGGCCTCGCGGGCCTCGCCGGGGCCGTTCACGACGCAGCCCATGACGGCCACGCGCAGCGGGACGGTCATGCCGTCGAGGCCGGCGGTGACCTCCTCCGCCAGCTTGTAGACGTCGACCTGGGCGCGGCCACAGGACGGGCAGGAGACGATCTCCAGGCGGCGCTGGCGCAGGTTCAGCGACTCCAGGATCTGGATGCCGACCTTGATCTCCTCGGCCGGCGGCGCGGAGAGCGAGACGCGGATGGTGTCGCCGATGCCCTGGGAGAGCAGCGCGCCGAAGGCGACGGCGGACTTGATGGTGCCCTGGAAGGCCGGGCCCGCCTCGGTGACGCCGAGGTGCAGCGGGTAGTCGCTCTGGGCGGCGAGCTGGCGGTACGCCTCGACCATGACGACCGGGTCGTTGTGCTTGACCGAGATCTTGATGTCGCGGAAGCCGTGCTCCTCGAAGAGGGAGGCCTCCCAGAGGGCGGACTCGACGAGCGCCTCGGGGGTGGCCTTGCCGTACTTCTTCAGCAGACGGGCGTCGAGCGAACCGGCGTTGACGCCGATGCGGATCGGGGTGCCGGCGTCGGAGGCCGCCTTGGCGATCTCCTTGACCTTGTCGTCGAACTGCTTGATGTTGCCCGGGTTGACGCGGACGGCCGCGCAGCCCGCGTCGATCGCCGCGAACACGTACTTCGGCTGGAAGTGGATGTCGGCGATGACCGGGATCTGCGACTTCCTGGCGATCGTCGCCAGGGCGTCGGCGTCGTCCTGCGTCGGGCAGGCCACGCGCACGATCTGGCAGCCGGAGGCGGTCAGCTCGGCGATCTGCTGGAGGGTGGCACCGATGTCGGAGGTGCGGGTGGTGGTCATCGACTGCACGGAGACGGGAGCGTCACCGCCGACGGCCACGCTGCCGACCTGGATCTGGCGGCTCTTGCGCCGCTCGGCGAGCCGGGTCGGGACGGTCGGGATACCGAGCGAAATCGCGGTCATCTTCTGTGCAACCTCAAGGTTGTGCGTCGGCGGGCTCAGGTCTCCGAGGTTACCGCCCCGGCGGCGGGGGGCCGGACACCATCGGGTGCGGCCCCCCTGCGGTCTAGGTGATCCTCACCGGGTTGACGAGGTCGGCGGCGAGGACGAGCAGCGTGAAGCAGACGAACACGCCGGCCACCACGTACGCGGCGGGCATCAGCTTCGCCACGTCGAAGGGGCCGGGGTCGGGGCGCTTGAAGATCCGGGCCGTGTGACGGCGTACGGACTCCCACAGGGCGCCCGCGATGTGGCCGCCGTCGAGCGGCAGCAGCGGGAGCATGTTGAACAGGAACAGCGACACGTTGAAGTACACGAGCAGGTTCATGAACATCACGAGGATCGTCGTCGGCGGGGCCTCGATGTTCATGAGTTCGCCGGTGATCCGCGCGGCGCCGACGACGCCCACGGGCGAGTCGTCGGCGCGCTCGCCGTTGCCGAAGGTGGCGTCCCACAGGCCGGGGATCTTGCCCGGGAGGGCGATGACCGAGTGGACGCCGTTCTGCATCAGCTCGCCCATGCGGTCGGTGGTCTCACCGAAGGTGAGGGGCGCGACCTCGGTCTTGGAGGCGAAGCCGAGGTATCCGGCGTCGATGTACGTCACCGGCTGGACGACCCGGCCGTCCGCGTCCTTCTTCGGGACCTTGTTCGACACCAGCGTGGGGTGCAGGTCGACGCGCTGACCGGCCCGCTCGACGGTGACCGTCGCGGGGCCGATGGTGTCGCGGATGCGGTCCGAGAGGGTGTCCCAGTCCGCGACCGGCGTCCCGTTGAACGCGACGATCTTGTCGCCGTCCTTCAGGCCGGCCCGGAACGCCGGTGAGACGGGGTCGCCCGCCTGGCACTTCTCGCGCTTCTCGCTCTGCTCGATGACGCACTTCTGGACGCCGGCGACCTGGGTCGTCTGACCCTCGATGCCCAGCGTCATCATCGAGCCGAAGAACAGCGCCGCCGCCAGGACCAGGTTCATGAACGGTCCGGCGAACATGACGATCACGCGCTTCCACGGCCTGCGCGTGTAGAAGAGGCGGCTCTCGTCGCCCTCCTGGAGTTCCTCGTACGAGGCCTCCCTGGCGTCCTCGATCATCGAGCGCCAGGGCGAGGTGGAGCGGGCCTCGATCTTGCCGTCCTCGCCGGGCGGGAACATGCCGATCATGCGGATGTAGCCGCCGGCCGGGATGGCCTTGATGCCGTACTCGGTGTCGCCGCGCTTCTTCGACCAGATGGTGGGGCCGAAGCCGACCATGTACTGCGGCACGCGGATGCCGAAGAGCTTGGCCGTGGAGAGGTGGCCCAGCTCGTGCCAGGCGATGGAGATCAGCAGGCCCAGCGCGAACAGCACGATGCCCAGGCCGTACAGGAGCATTTCGGTCATGCGCGGGCCTCCGCTGTTGCCTTCGCTGCGAGCTCTCGGGCCCGGGCGCGCGCCCAGGTCTCCGCTTCGAGGACGTCCGGGACGGTGAGAGAGGTTCCCGCCGCGGGGACACCGTGCTCCGCGACGACCGCCGTGACGGTGTCCATGATCCCGTTGAACGGCAGCCGTCCGGCGAGGAAGGCCTCGACGCACTCCTCGTTCGCCGCGTTGAAGACGGCGGGGGCGGTGCCGCCCAGCTCGCCGACGTGCCGGGCCAGCCCGACCGACGGGAACGCCTCGGTGTCCAGGGGGAAGAACTCCCAGGTGGAGGCCTTGGTCCAGTCGAAGGCGGGGGCCGCGTCCGGGACCCTCTCGGGCCAGCCGATGCCGATGGCGATCGGGCCGCCCATGTCCGGCGGGGTGGCCTGGGCGAGCGTGGAGCCGTCCGTGAACTCGACCATCGAGTGGACGTACGACTGCGGGTGGACGACGACCTCGATGCGGCCGAAGGGGATGTCGTAGAGCAGATGGGCCTCGATGACCTCAAGGCCCTTGTTCACCAGGGTCGCGCTGTTCACCGTGATGACCGGGCCCATCGCCCAGGTCGGGTGGGCGAGCGCGTCCTCGCGGGTGACATGGGCCAGTTCCGCCCGCGTACGGCCGCGGAAGGGGCCGCCGGAGGCGGTGACGACCAGCTTGCGGACATCGGCGCGGGTGCCGGCGGCGAGCGCCTGGAAGAGGGCCGCGTGCTCGGAGTCGACCGGGATGATCTGGCCGGGCTTGGCGAGCGCCTTCACCAGCGGGCCGCCGACGATCAGCGACTCCTTGTTGGCGAGGGCGAGGGTGCGGCCGGCTTCGAGGGCGGCGAGGGTCGGCGCGAGGCCGATGGAGCCGGTGATGCCGTTGAGGACGGTGTGGCACGGGGACGCGGCCAGCTGGGTCGCCGCGTCCGGGCCCGCGAGCAGCTCGGGCAGGGGCTCGGAGCCGTACAGCGCCTTCAGCGCGTCCCGCAGCTCCGGCAGCACCTCCTCGCGGGCCACGGCGACCGTGGCGACCTTCAGCCGGTGCGCCTGCTCGGCGAGCAGCGCGACCCGGCCGCCCGAGGCGGCCAGGGCGGTGACCCGGAAGCGGTCGGGGTTGCGCAGCACCAGGTCGATGGCCTGGGTGCCGATGGACCCCGTCGAGCCGAGGACGACGATGTCCCGGCGTCCTTCGGAGACGTCGAAGGCGATGTGGGGGTCGGCGAGAGGAGAGGGGCGGTCGCTCATGCCCCCCATTCTTGCCTCAAACACTGTGCGCTCTTCACTGGGTCCGGGCGAACGTGTCGAAGACACGGTGGAAATCGGGGAACGTCTTCTTCACACAGCCGGGATCGTCGAAGGTGATGCCCGGGGTGCGCAGCGCCGTGACCGCGAAGGACATGACGATCCTGTGGTCTCCGTGGGTGGCGATCTCGACGGGTCCCGTCGGGGTGCCGGGGTGGATCGCGATCGAGTCGGGGCCGGTGTGGACGGTGATGCCCAGGCGGCGCAGGTTCTCCGCGCAGGCGTCGAGCCGGTCGCACTCCTTGACCCGGGTGTTGGCGACGTCCTCGATGCGGACGGGACCGTCGGCGAAGGGCGCGAGCGCGGCGAGGGTCGGCATCGTGTCGGAGATGTCCCGCATGTTGACGGTGAGTCCGCGCAGGGTGCCGGTGGAGCGGACGGTCGTCGCGGTCTCGGTGATCTCCACCTCGGCGCCCATGCGGCGCAGCACGTCGACGAAGGCCAGGTCGCCCTGGAGGGCGCCGGTGCCGAGGCCGGGGACGGTGACCGAGCGGCCCGCCGGTCCGAGCGCGGCGGCGGCGAAGAAGTAGCCGGCGGTGGAGGCGTCGGGCTCGATCCCGTACGTCCTCGCCCGGTATCCGGTGGGGGCCACCCGGTAGGTCCGTCCCTCCTGGCGCACGTCCGCGCCGAAGCTCCGCATCATGGCGAGGGTGATCTCGACGTACGGCTCCGAGACGAGGTCGGTGACGGTGATGTCGAGGCCCTCGGCGGTGAGCGGGCCCAACATCAGAAGAGCCGTCAGGTACTGGGAGGACTGCCCGGCGTCGAGGGTGAGCGCGCCGCCCTTCACGCCGTGGGCGTGGACGTCGAGGGGGTGGTGCCCCTCCTCGCCGCCGTGCCGCAGGTCCACACCGAGGGCGCGCAGGGCGGTGGTGAGCGGGCCCAGGGGCCGCCGCCGCATCTGCGCCGAGGCGTCGAAGCGGTAGGTGCCGTGGCCCGCGGCGACGAGGGTCGGCAGGAACCGGGCGGTGGTGGCGCCGTCACGGCAGTACACGTCGGCGTCGGCTGCCCCCGGCCCAGTGGGACGGCCCTCGATGTGCCAGGCCTCGGGCGCCCGGCGGACGCTGTAGCCGAGGGCGGTCAGGCCCTCGGCGAAGCCCTCGGTGTCGTCGGAGACGAGGGGCCGCAGAAGGGTGGTGGTGCCCTCGGCCGCGGCGGCGAGGAAGAGCGCGCGGGCGGTGACGGACTTGGAGCCGGGGATGTCGATGACGGTCACGGGCCCATTGTGTCGCCGCGTCCCGGCGGGTGGACGGGCGTTCCGTCACGTGGACGGGCGTCCGGGCGGGGGTTCCCCCGCGGCATGACGAAAAAGGCGGCCCGAACCCCCGCACAGTGGGCTCGGACCGCCTGCTCCGGTGGGGCGTACGCCTTACAGGGCGAGGCCCGTCAGGACGAGCACGCGCTCGTAGGTGTAGTCGTCCATCGCGTACTTGACGCCCTCGCGGCCGACGCCGGAGCGCTTGGCGCCGCCGTACGGCATCTGGTCGGCGCGGTACGAGGGGACGTCGCCGACGATCACGCCGCCGACCTCCAGCGCTCGGTGGGCGCGGAAGGCCGCCTGCAGGTCGTGGGTGAAGACACCGGCCTGGAGACCGAAGTCGGAGTCGTTGACCGCGGCGAAGGCCTCGGCCTCGCCGTCCACCTTCGCGATGGTCAGGACCGGGCCGAAGACCTCCGCGCGGGCCAGGGTGACGTCCGCCGGGAGGTCGGTGAGGACGGTCGGGGCGTAGGTCGCGCCCTCGCGCTTGCCACCGGAGAGGAGCTTGGCGCCGGCCGCGACGGCCTCGTCCACCCAGGACTCGACGCGCTTCGCGGCGGCCTCGTCGACCAGCGGGCCGACGTCGGTGGCGGCGTCGGACGGGTCACCGGTGACCTGCGTCTCGACGGCGGCGACGATCTTCGGCACCAGGCGGTCGTAGACCGAGGCGTCGGCGATCACGCGCTGCACGGAGATGCAGGACTGGCCGCCCTGGTAGTTGGAGAAGGTGGCGATACGGCTCGCCGCCCAGTCCAGGTCCGCCTCGGAGGACCAGTCGGGGAGGACGACGGCGGCGGCGTTGCCGCCCAGCTCCAGGGTGCAGTGCTTGTGCGGCACCGACTGCTGGATGGCGTAGCCGACCTTGTCGGAGCCGGTGAAGGAGATGACCGGGAGGCGCTCGTCCTGGACCAGGGCGGGCATCCGGTCGTTCGGCACGGTCAGGATCGACCAGGAGCCGGCCGGCAGGTCGGTCTCGGCCAGGATCTCGCCCAGAATCAGGGAGGAGATCGGCGTCGACGGAGCCGGCTTGAGGATGATCGGGGCGCCGACGGCGATGGCCGGGGCGACCTTGTGGGCGCTGAGGTTCAGCGGGAAGTTGAACGGCGCGATGCCGAGCACGACGCCCGTCGGGATACGGCGGGTGAGGGCGAGGCGGCCCGCGCCGCCGGCCTCGGTGTCCAGGCGCTGGGCTTCGCCGGCGTTCCAGCGGCGGGCCTCCTCGGCGGCGAAACGGAAGACGGAGACGGCACGGCCGACCTCGCCGCGGGCCCACTTGATGGGCTTGCCGTTCTCGGCGGAGATCACCAGGGCGATCTCCTCGGTGCGCTCGGCGAGCCGCTTCGACACGTGGTCGAGGGCGGCGGCGCGGACGTGAGCCGGGGTCGCGGCGAACTCGTCGACGACGGCGTGCGCGGCGGCGACGGCCTCCTCGACCTGGGCCTCGGTGGGCACGCTGACCTTGCCGACCAGACGTCCGTCGTACGAGTTGGTGACGTCGAAGGTGGCGTCGCCGGTGGCCTCGCGGCCGGCGAGCCAGAAGGCGTGGGTGGTCGTCATTGCGTCCCGGCCCTTTCCGTTTCGGGGAGCGAGCGATTGCTCTCGTGACACGTTAGGGCCGGGGCGGCGGGGGTGGGCTTGTCCGGTGTGGAGTGATGGGTTCGCACCTCTGGCCGAATTGGCCGAAGCGGAGTCCCTTCCGGCGCCACCGGTCCTGCCCGCCGCCGGCGGTCCCGCGCGCCGCCCGTCCCCGCGCGCCACCGGTCCCGCGCGCCGCCCGTCCCCGCGCGCCACCGGTCCCGCACGCCGCCCGTCCCCGCGCGCCACCGGTCCCGCACGCCGCCCGTCCCCGCGCGCCACCGGTCCCGCACGCCACCGGTCCCGCACGCCACCGGTCCCGCGTTCCGCCGTCAGCCGCGTCGTTCCGTCGAGACGATCAGGACGACCCCGCCGACGACGATCGCGCCGCCGAGGACGATGGACCAGGTCAGAGCCTCGTTCAGGACGAGCGCGCCGAGCGCGACCGCCACGACGGGGTTCACGTACGCGTAGGTGGCGACGAGCGAGAGCGGAGCCGCCTGGAGCAGCCAGGCGTACGCGGTGAACGCGATCAGCGAGCCGAAGACGATCAGATAGCCGAGGGCGACCCAGGAGCGGCCCGAGACCGCCGTCAGGTCAAGACCGTGCTGCTCGCCCCTGACGAGACCGACGGCCAGGCCGCCGAGACCGCCCGCGACCATCTCGTACGCGCTGGCCGTGAACGGGTTGGCGGGCATCGGCAGGCGCGCGGAGGAGAAGGAGCCGAAGGACCAGAGGAACGTCGCCACGACGACGAGCAGGACACCGCCCACCTTCACCTCGCCGCTGAGCCCCGGCAGCGTCAGCACCGCGAGCCCCGCGAGTCCCAGGAGCACGCCCGCGAGACCGCCCGCGCTCGGCCGCTGCCCGGTGGTGGCCTTCAGGACCACGACCCAGGCCGGGACGACGGAGATGAGCAGGGCGGCCAGTCCGGAGGGGATGGAGGTCTCGGCGAGGACGACGAGCCCGTTGCCGCCGAGGATGAGGAGCAGGCCGACGAGGGCGGCCGAGGCGAGCTGCCGGCGGGTGACCTTGAGGGCGGCGGGGCCCTGGCGCCAGGCGATGATCCCGGCGAGCAGCAGGCCGGCGGTGACGAAGCGGGCGCCGGCGGAGAGGAACGGCGGCATCGTCTCGACGGCGATCCGGATGCCGAGGTACGTCGAGCCCCAGACGACGTAGACGATGCCGAGCGCGGCCCAGACGGCACCGGTGATCCGGCGGGCGGGAGCGGCGGCGGGCTTCTCGGTGGTGGGCCGGGAGGCGGTGGGGGCCGTTTCGGGTGCGTCGGGGGCCGGATCGACGGCGGGGCTTGTCATGGACAGGAGAGTAGGGAGTCCGGGGCCGGATGACCAAGGGATCTGCCCGCGTCCGGGCAGGCGGGGGTGGGTGTACGGCCTCGGGAGGTCTTTCGCGGGGGTGACAGGATGGCCGGACCCGTCACGGGGAAGACCGGCCGTGCGGGGCGGAAAGACCGACCGGAGGGGGAGACACATGATCCAGATCGCCTTGGCCGTCGTCCTGGTGCTCGTCGTCGGAGGCTGCGCGTGTGTGGTGTGGGCCGCCAGGGGCGGCCCGCGCTGGGTCCGCGGGGTCGCCACGGTGACCCTGGCGGTGGGGCAGCTGGTGCGCAGCGGCAACCGTCGGCGGAGCGTGGGCGGCGGTGGCGACGACGGCGGGGACGGCTGAGAGCGGGCGGTGACCGGAAGCCGGGCGGCACCTGAGGGCCGGTCGCTGCCCGCCCTCCGTACGAGGTCCCGCTACCGCGTCCCCTCCCCCGTCGTCTTCAGCGCCAGCCACAGCTCCATCCGTACGTCCGGGTCGTCCAGCGAGCGGCCGAGGATCTCCTCCACCCGCCGCATCCGATAGCGCAGGGTGTGCCGGTGGACGCCCAGGTCCGCCGCCGCCGCGTCCCACTGGCCGTGCCGGGACAGCCAGGCGCGCAGCGAGGCGACCAGGTCGCCCCGGCCGGTCGCGTCGTGGTCGCGGAGCGCGCGGAGCATCCCGTCGGCGAAGGCGCGGACGGCGTCGTCGGCGAGCAGCGGGAGGACCGAGCCGGACGCCAGGTCCTCGTGCTCGACGAGCGCGCGGCCCCGCCGCCGGGCCACCGACAGGGCCTGTTCGGCCTGCTTGTACGCCGCTGCCGCGAGGGCCGGACCGGCCGGCGCCGAGAGGCCGACGACGAGGCCGGCCTCCTCGGCCTCCCGTTCCGCGTACCCCTCGCAGGCGGCGACGACCGCGCCCGCGTCCCCGGCGAGGACCACGAGCCGCTGTTCGCTCTCCGGCACGGTGAGCACGGCCTCGCCCGCGCGGGCGGCGGCGGTCTCCAGGTTCTCGGCGAGCAGCGCGAGGGGCGGTTCGCCGGGGGTCTCGGCGCCGGCGGTCTCCGCGACGAGCAGCCGGAAGGGCGCGTCGAGCAGCCCGCCGTACACGTCCCCGGCCACCGCGCGGGCGTGGTCCGGCTGGCCCGCGAGCAGCATCCGCAGGACGGCCGCGCCGAGCCGCTGCTCGGCGGCCTGGAGCGACCGGGAGCGTTCCGTCGTGAGGGTGAGCAGGGCGATCGCCGAGTGGACGGCGTACCGCTCGGCGGTGCCGAGGGGCGCGCCCGTGCCGACCGCGAGGGCGCCCCTCACCCGCCGTCCGGTCCCGAGCGACTGGAGTTCGACGCGGTCGTCCGTACCGCCGACCACGGCGCTCGCGGGCGCCGGGCGGTCGCGGAGCCGCTCCACGTCGGGGGTGAGCCGGGCGGCCCTGCGCGCGGCCCAGTCGGGCGAGGCGGCGACGACCGTGCCGGAGGTGTCGTAGAGGGCGGCCCAGCCGTCGACGTGGGCGGCGAGCCGGGCGACGACCGCCTCCGGGCCCTCCGCGAGCGCGGCCCGGGTCAGCTCGCGCTGTGCCTCGAAGCCGGCCGTGACGGCCCGGTACTGGTCGGCGGAGATGGCCGCCGACACGGCCTTGCTGATGGCGAGGAACGGCGTACGGCGCGGCACTTCGAGCAGCGGCAGGTGCTCCTCGCGCGCCGCGTCGAGCAGGGCCGGCGGGATCTCCTCGTAGTTGACGCCCACGGCGAAGCCGAGCCCGACGACCCCCGCGCCGAGCAGCCGCCGCACATAGCGGCGCATCGCCTCCAGGTCCTCCGCGTCGAGGGTGAGCGCGGTGGTGAGGAGGAGTTCGCCGCCCTCCATGTACGGGACGGGGTCGGTGAGCTCGCTGACGTGCGCCCAGCGGACGGGGGTGTCGAGGCGGTCCTCACCGGCACGGACGATGAGCTTGAGCGAGGAGTGCTGGACGAGCGAGGCGAGGGTGGGCGGCATTGGGGACCGTCGGACCTTTGAGCGAGGACCGCGCGCGGGCGAGCCGTGTGCGGCGGCGGGAGCACCGCTCAGCCGAGCGGCGCCCCCGATTGTGCCAGGGCGACCGGGGGGCCGCTCGGCCGTGCGGGCCGGGCGGGCGTACGGTGCACCCCGGGCCGTACGCCCCGGTCCGGGGGCGTACGGCTTCGGTCCGGACGGGCCCGCCCGCTCAGCCGTTCAGCTCCACGAGCAGCGGTGGTGTGTGCTCGCCGCGCACATGGGTCAGGGAGAGGACGGCGTGTCCCGGCGGAACGCCGTGCGCGAGGTCGGAGGCCGACCAGCGCTGCCGCTCCACCTCTCGTACGGTGACGGCCTCGGTGGTGACGGCCTTGCCGGTCACCAGCTTCCGCAGGGCGTGCAGGGCCCGGGTCATCGGCTGGTCGGCGAAGACGGTGTGATGGGCGACCTCCGTCGTCTCCACCCGCTCGGTGCCCCAGGCCTCCGCGAAGGCCCGGCCGTCCCAGGTGGGGAGCCCGGCGAAGGCCATCCGGCAGCCGACGACGGCGAGCAGCGGACCGTGCAGCGCCTCGGGCACCTCCGCGAGGGTCCGGAGGGCCAGCACGACGCCCGCGTTCTGCGGGCGCAGCCGCTGGAGGCCCCGTACGGTCCCGGCCGTCAGCGCGCCCGCCGCGTCGTCGAGCACCAGGCAGACGAAGTGGCCCCGGCCCGGCCGGTCCCGGGTGACGGACTGGAACTGGGCGAGCAGCAGCCGGTTGAGCAGCCGCCCGGCCTCCTCGTGGCCGCCGTCGGGGAGGCTGATCCGGACCCGCATCGGGTGCTGGGCGACGGCCCGCAGGGAGAAGGGCCGCACCTCGTGGCCGCCGCCGAAGAACTCCGCGAAGACCGGCCGGTCCAGGGCGGCGAGCCGGTCGGCGAGCAGCGGACCGACGTCGGTCGCGGTGCCGACCTGGCGGATACGGGAGTCCAGCTCGCGCCGCATGGCCGGGGCGCCGTCCTCGGGCAGCAGGTCGAGCAGCGCCCGGAGGGTCTCGGGCCGGGCTTCGAGCAGTTCACGCAGGACCGGGACGGTCGGGAAGCGGCCGTAGGCGCTCCGGTACGGGCCGACGAGCTGGGCGAGCACGGTGGCGGCGCGTCGGGTCTCCACGCCCTCCATGTCGCCGACGAGGCCCTCGGCGAGGAAGGCGGCGGCCTCGTCCGGGTCGGTGGCCCCGGCGTACAGGTCCAGGTCGTAGCGGGAGGACGGGTCCCCGAGCCGGACCACGACGTCGTACGCCTCGTCGGGTCCGAGCGGCGCCCCGGCGGAGCCGACGGCGACGACGGCGCAGGCGCCGGTGAGCGCCTGGAGCGTCAGGGATTCGACGACGGGGGCGACGAGGTGACGGGTCTTCCCCGCGCCGGAGGGGCCGACGGCGAGGAGGGAGCTGCCGAGGAGTCCGGGGTCGAGCGCGAGACCGGCGCCCCGGTAGGCGTCGGGGGTGCGCTCGGCGGGCGCGTACCGGCCGACGCGGACCTGGCCGAGGAGCAGGTCGTGGGTGGCCCGGCGGCCGGGCAGGTCGCGGGCGCCGGAGGGGTGGGCGCCCGCCGCGGCGCCCTCCTTGAGGAGGGTGCCGACGACGGCGGCCCGGCGGCCGGGGTCGCGGCTCGCGTCCCGCCAGGCGCGCTGGACGCGGGCGCAGTCCACGTCGTTCATCCGCCCGGTGACCAGTTCACCGGCGAGCAGGTCGGCGGCGCGGTGCTCGCCGGCCTCGCGCAGCTCGGGCCACTGGGAGCGGGCGGCGCCCGGTGCGGTGACGGGGGCCGGAGCGGGGCCGGTGGAGCCGCGCCGGGCGCGCAGGAGGGCGGTCCATTCGCCGACGCGGGCGAAGGGCCGGACGACGAGGGCGGTGATGAGCGCGTACAGCGGATAGACGAGGAAGGGGGACTCCAGGACGTCGTAGCCGCCGCCGACGAGCGAGACGAGGGAGAGCGCCGGGGAGACGACGGGCAGCGGGTCCCAGCCGAGTCCGAAGGCCTCGGGCCAGACGAACGCCAGGGCGATCAGGGCCCCGCCGCCCGCGAGCGCGGCGCGGACGGGCGGCCGGAACCGGCCGAGGTAGTGGCGGACGATCGTGCCCCAGGAGCCGAGCGCGGCGATCGCGCAGACGAGCCCGACGAAGACGGCGCCGCCGAAGACGTCGTGGGCGGCCTGCCCGTGCCAGTCCCGGGCCGCGGTGGTGCCGTGGTACCACCAGTCGCCCGGGGTGAGGGTCTGGAGCACGGCCCACATGTAGGGGAGCGTGCCGCGCCGGTAGGCCGACCAGATGAGCAGGCCGACGGCGACCGGGATCAGCATCCCGAGGACGGTGACGGGCGCGAGCCGCTTGGGCGCGGCGGGCGGCGCCGGTACGTGCCGGAACCGCCAGATCCCGGGACCGGCCTCGGGCCGGGGGGCGTCGAGCCAGTCGACGACCGCGGGCCGCGCCCCGGTGACCCGGTCGGACCGCGGCGGGAGAACGGGGCCGGGCGGGTGGGGGGCGTGGGAGGGCGGTCGCGGGGCGGGACCGGAGGGGTGGGGGGCCTGGGCGGGGAGCGGCGGCACGGGCGGGAGACCGGCGGAGGGGGCGGGACCTGTCTGTGTCGCATCGGCCGGCGACGACGCGCCACCGGCCCCCCGGCCATCGGCCGACGGCTGACCGGTCGGCGGCCCCACCGGCCGCGGAACCCCGCCCCCCCTGGTGTCGCGTGACTCGTACGTGCCGTCGGTCTCCATGAACCCCTGCCCCCTGACCAGCCAGGTCGCCGCGTCTGTGCCACCGTCAATCTAGTGGGCCCGGAGCGCCCCGGAGGGGTTTCGACCAGCCGTACGGCCGGAGCGGAACCGGAGCCGCCATGTCCATCCCGGACAACGACACACCCGCCACCACTCCCGATCGGCGCATGCCTCCGCACCTCCCCCGCGCCTAGCCTGCGGAGGAAACCCGCAAGTGCGTCCAGAACACCCCCAGGAGCCCCGCATGAACGCTGTCCCGCAGGAGCGGCGCATCGTCACCGCCATCCCCGGTCCGAAGTCGCAGGAGCTTCAGGCCCGCCGCCTCGACACGGTCGCCGGTGGCGTGGGCTCCACGCTCCCCGTCTTCACCAAGCGGGCCGGCGGCGGCATCATCGAGGACGTCGACGGCAACCGTCTGATCGACTTCGGTTCCGGCATCGCCGTGACCTCGGTCGGCGCCTCCGCCGAGGCCGTCGTGCGCCGCGCGTCCGCGCAGCTCCAGGACTTCACCCACACCTGTTTCATGGTGACGCCGTACGAGGGTTACGTGGATGTCTGCGAGGCGCTGGCCGAGCTGACCCCGGGCGACCACGCCAAGAAGTCCGCGCTGTTCAACTCGGGCGCCGAGGCCGTCGAGAACGCGGTGAAGATCGCCCGTTCGTACACCAAGCGCCAGGCCGTCGTCGTCTTCGACCACGGCTACCACGGCCGTACGAACCTCACGATGGCGCTGACGGCGAAGAACATGCCGTACAAGCAGGGCTTCGGTCCGTTCGCGCCCGAGGTCTACCGCGTGCCGGTGGCCTACGGCTACCGCTGGCCGACCGGTGCCGAGAACTGCGGCCCCGAGGCCGCCGCGCAGGCGATCGACCAGATCAGCAAGCAGATCGGCGCCGACAACGTCGCCGCGATCATCATCGAGCCGGTCCTCGGCGAGGGCGGCTTCATCGAGCCGGCCAAGGGCTTCCTGCCGGCGATCGTGAAGTTCGCCAACGACAACGGCATCGTCTTCGTCGCCGACGAGATCCAGTCCGGCTTCTGCCGTACCGGCCAGTGGTTCGCGTGCGAGGACGAGGGCATCGTCCCGGACCTCATCACCACCGCCAAGGGCATCGCGGGCGGTCTGCCGCTCGCCGCCGTGACGGGCCGCGCCGAGATCATGGACTCCGTCCACGGCGGCGGCCTGGGCGGCACGTACGGCGGCAACCCGGTGGCCTGCGCCGCCGCGATGGGCTCCATCGAGACGATGAAGGAGCTCGACCTCAACGGCAAGGCGCAGCGCATCGAGGAGGTCATGAAGACCCGCCTCACCGCGATGCAGGAGAAGTTCCCGGCCATCGGCGACATCCGTGGCCGCGGTGCCATGATCGCCATCGAGCTGGTGAAGGACCCGGCGACCAAGGAGCCGTTCCCGGAGGCCGCCGCCGCGCTCGCCAAGTACTGCCACAACGAGGGCGTGCTCGTCCTGACCTGTGGCACCTACGGCAACGTGCTGCGCTTCCTGCCGCCGCTGGTCATCGGCGAGGACCTGCTGAACGAGGGTCTGGACGTCATCGAGGCCGCGCTCGCGACGGTCTGAGGACCGATCCGGCACACGGTGTGAAGACTCTGTGGGGGGCCGATGGCGGGATGCGTTTCCCGCTGTCGGTCCCCCCTTGTCTGACGTACGGTTTCCGCAGATGAGAGAAACACCCCGGGCGGAGCCACCCCAGCACCGCCCACACCGTGCCGTCGCGCACACCTCCGGGGCCTCGTGCCCCGGGCCTCCTCACCGATCGGATGGCCGCCCGCCCCACACCCCCCGGGGCGTGCGGCGGCCCGATCCCCTCGGCCGCCCTGGAACCACCCCCCCTGTTCCAGGGCGGCCGGCTCTCTTCTCGGCGCTCGTCGCCCTCGCCGTCGTGACCTGGCAGGTGCTCGTCCACGGCCCCTTGGCCAGGCTCGACGAGCGGGTGTCCCGGGCCGTGGTGGACTCGGTCCCCCGGCCCCTCTCCGAACTCGCCTCCGACCTCGGCGACATGACGGTCGCCCTCCCGGTCCTCGCCTGCGCGATGGCGTACGCGGTATGGCGCGGACGACGGCTCGCCGCCCTCTACGCGGGCCTGGCGATGGCCGCGGTCCCCCTCCTGGTGATCCCCCTCAAGGAGTGGACGGCCCGCCCCGGCCCGCTGGAGCCCTGGGCGACGGGCTACTACCCCTCGGGCCACACGGCAACGGCGGCGGTCGCCTACTTCGGCGCGGCCTTCCTGGTCTCCAACCGCCTGATCCCCGTCGCCGCCGCACTGACGGCGGTGACGGGAACAGGCCTGATCCTGCGCGGCTTCCACTGGCCGCTGGACGTACTGGCGTCCCTCGCGCTGTGCGTTCCCCTTCTGAGGTGGCCCGTCCTGGCCGCGCGGTACGGTCGACGCTCACCGGTCGACGGCCACGGGGAGGACTCATGGGGGACGAGGAGCGGCGCTACGCCGTCACGGTCGGGGGACGGGCGTACGAGCTGATCCCCTCGCCCGGCGAGGTCGTCCTCCCCGTCCATGGCAGCAAGATCCACCACGACGCGGGCTGTACGCATCTGACGGACTCCCACCGCCTTCCCCGGCACCCCGACCCCGACGGGCTGCTGTGGCGGCGGCTGCTGGACGCGGAGGACGCGGCCGGCTACGCGCTCTCCATCGGACTGCGCAACCAACGGGGCCGACCGCTCACCGGCGTCTGCTCCTGCGCTCTGCGTCCGGTCGCGGAGACACACGCCGAGGCCCTTCCGTACTGGCCGGTCGACGACGCGCTTCGCGTCTTCGACCGCGCGCGCCACGCGGCGGACGTCGAGGCCGCGGAGCGTGAGGTCGAGGCGATCCGGGCCGCCTTCCCCTGGGAGGAGTGGCCGACGCTGCCCCTTGAGCGGTACGCCCTGGGGCAGCCGGGCAGCCCCGGCCAGGTGTACAGCCATGCGCTCGAGTTCGGCAGCAAGGCGCTCGGCAGCATCACCGGCGGCACCGCCAAGAAGCACTTCGTCTACCGGCAGAACCATGGCGCCTGGTGGCACGACAAGAAGTACGGGGACGTCACCGAGGCGTGGGAGCAGGTGCGGGCCGGACTCGTCGCCGCCGTGACGGCGGCCCGGGCGGGCCGCGTCGGAGACATCGACGACATCCCCTCGGTGCGTTCCGGGATCACGGTCGTGGCGAAGACACTGCGCGTCTACGCGCCGGAGGCGACGCTGCCGGTCTACTCGGACAGCTACACCCGCCACTATCTGGACCGGCTCTCACCCGGCTCGGCGGCGAAGCTCCAGCCGTTCGCGCGCAAGGAACTGCTCAAGGCCCTCGTCGACGACGACCCGCGGTTCGAGGGCTGGCCGCCGCAGCTCGTCCGGCACTTCCTCGACTGGTGGGCACCCGCGCGCCGGACCGCCGCCCGGACGGTCAGGATCGGCGCGTCCGAAACCCGGGGCGACTGGCTCTACTTCACGGCCGAGCGCGTCGCCGCCGTCGACATGGACCGCGTCGGCGATCTGCGCGGGTACGCCGATCAGGACGAGTTCACCTCCGCCTGCACCGTCGCGTACGCGGACACCGGCCTGTCCGGGAACAAGCTCACGGCGCGGGCCGCCGAACTCTGGTCCCTCCTCGACCTGCGGGTCGGGGACCGCGTGATCGCGACCCACGGCAAGAACGAGGTGCTCGGCCTGGGCCGGGTCGTGGGCAACGGATACGCGTGGCTTCCCCACCTCGCCACCGAGCGGCCTCCGTGGCACGCGGTCGAGGTGGACTGGGACGAGAGGTACGCGGGCAGACTGGACAAGCCGGTGGACGACTGGGGCGAGGGCCTGGTCACGGAGGTCCCCGCGCCGCTCTGGCGGAAGATCCGGGGACTGGCCGCCGCCCGGGACTCCGGGACACTGCAGGAAGCCGCCGACGAGGCCGCCGACGAGGTGGAGATCCCACCGCTCGACGCGGACCTCCAGCGCATCGACGACGCCCTGGAGCGGCGCGGCCAGGCCGTGCTGTTCGGCCCTCCGGGCACCGGAAAGACCTTCCACGCCCTCCGCTACGCCGTGCGACGCCTCGGCGAGCTGTCCGAGGACCTGCCGGACGTCGATCCGCTCGCCGAACCCGGAAGCAAGGAGTTCGCCGCGACCGTCGAGGCACTGACGGACTCGGGCCGGCTGACGCTGGTCACCTTCCATCCGAGTTACGGCTACGAGGACTTCGTGGAGGGTCTGCGACCGGTCAAGGGCGGAGCCGGGCTCAGCCTGGAGCCCACCGCGGGCGTCTTCAAGCGGGTCTGCGAGACGGCGGCCGGCGACCCCGGGCAGCTGCACCTGGTGATCGTGGACGAGCTGAACCGGGGCAACCTTCCGCGCGTCCTGGGCGAGTTGATCACCATTCTGGAGAAGGACAAGCGGGGGCTCCCCGTCACGCTCCCGCTGACCGGAGAGACCTTCCGGGTTCCCCCGAACGTCCGCCTCCTCGGCACGATGAACACCGCCGACCGGTCCGTCAGGATGCTCGACTCGGCCGTCCGCCGCAGGTTCGCCTTCATCGAACTCCTCCCCGACTCGAAGCCGTTGGGGAACAACCGGGTGGACCAGCTGCATCTCGGGAACTTCCTCGACGAACTCAACCGCCGCATCAGGACCCACCTCGACCGGGAGAAGCAGATAGGCCACGCCTTCTTCCTGCCGGAGGGCGAGGCCGTCTCCACCACCACCGAGTTCGCCGCGATCATCCGGGGCGAGATCCTTCCGCTGCTCCAGGAGTACGCGTACGACGACTACGGCCTCCTCGCCGCCTTCCTGGGCGAGGACCTGGTCGACCCCGTCGCCCACACCCTGAGGGATGTCACGGACGAGACGCTGGTCATCCGGCTCTACGAGGAGCTTCAGGTCGGCGCCGGTGCGGAGTGACCTCGTAGGCGAACCCGTACGCCCCATCGAAGTCGTCGAGTACGGGACCGCGGTGTTCGAGGGCGTCCGCCTCACGGCGTCGGACCGGCGCCTGCTGGACGGTGGCACCTTCGACTCCCGGCTACGGGTACGCCAGCTCTCCGGCGACCGCCTGGAGGTGACCGCGTACCAGTACGTGGGGACGGTCCGGCTGGAGTCCTGCGAGATCCGGGTGCTCCCCAAGTACCTGGGGACCGACCTCGATGTCCTGCGCATGCTCGACCACGCCTGGAGCGGGGCCCGTGACCCGCTCCCCACCCGCCAGGACTTCCTGGCCGGTGCGCCGAAGCTGCGCGACCTGGTCTGCCTGATGGTCGTCGAGCACGGTGAGCGGCTGCTGCGGCGCGGAGTGCGGCACGACTATCTGACGGTGGAAGACGATCTGCGGATCGTACGCGGCAGGTTCCTGCCGGACCGCCAGCTGCTGCGCCACCACGGTCGGCTGGACCGGCTGGCCTGCCGCTTCGAGGAGCACGACGCCGACATCGACGACAACCGGCTCTGCGCCGCCGCGCTGGCCCTGGCCGCGCGGACCGCGCGCGTTCCCGCGGTCCGCGCCCGCGCCCGGCGGGCCGCGGGCCTGTTCGCGCAGCACGCCCCGACGCCGCCGGGGGACGTCCGGGCCGTGCTGTCGGGTCTGACGTACCACCGGCACAACGAGCACTACCGACCCGCGCACCTGTGGTCCGGTCTGCTGCTGACCGGTGGCGGCCTGGGCGGCCTCTTCACGTCCGGCCCGCTCGCTTCGCGGGCCTTCCTGGTCGACATGAACAGACTGTTCGAGGCCTTCGTCACCCGCCTCCTGGAGCAGGGTGCGGCAGGGACGGGGCTACGGGTGGACAAGCAGGTCGACGAGCGGAGGGTGTTGCGCGACGAGCGCACCGGACGGAGTTACGGCGCGGTGCGGCCGGACGTACTGATCTCCGGTCTGCGGGCGGGCGGACCGTACCGCCTGCCGGTGGACATGAAGTACAAGCTCTACGGAGGGAAGAAGCTCTCTCCCGCGGATCTCTACCAGGCTTTCGTCTACGCGCACACGCTCGGCCGGCCGGCCGAAGGGGAACCTCCCGTCTGCGCGCTGCTCTACCCCGGCGACGCCTCGACGCGTCACGACCGGGTCGCCGTGCGCGTGATCGACGGGCCGGTGGCGGCGCGGGTTCGCTCGGTCCCGGTGGATCTCCCGGCGGTGCTCGCGGGCCTGGCCGGGCCGGATCCCCAGGGGGTTCCTGCCCGGCTGTTCGGTGAGGTGCTGCCTCGGGCGCGTTCGTGAGGGCCGTCAGCTGCCGCCCGCGGCGGTTCCGAAGTACGTGTCGAAGTTCTGCGAGAACTGCCACTGGTTGTAGCGGTCCCAGTTGATCGACCAGGTCATCAGGCCGCGCAGGGTCGGCCAGGTGCCGTGGGTCTGGTAGGAGCCGCAGTTGGTCTTCTTCGTGAGGCAGTCCAGGGCCTTGTTCACCTCGGCCGGGGTCGTGTGGCCGTTGCCCGCCTGGGTGGAGGCCGGGAGGCCGATGGCGACCTGGTCGGGGCGGAGGGCCGGGAAGACGCGGTCGGTGTTGCCCGCGACGGGGAAGCCGGTGAGCAGCATGTCGGTCATGGCGATGTGGAAGTCCGCGCCGCCCATCGAGTGGTACTGGTTGTCCAGGCCCATGATCGAGCCCGAGTTGTAGTCCTGGACGTGCAGCAGGGTCAGGTCGTCGCGCAGGGCGTGGATGACCGGCAGGTAGGCGCCGGCGCGCGGGTCCTGGCCGCCCCAGGGGCCGGAGCCGTAGTACTGGTGGCCGAGCTGGACGAAGAAGGTCTCCGGGGCCATCGTGAGGACGAAGCCGGCGCCGTACTTGGCCTTGAGGGTCTTCACCGCCTGGATCAGGTTGACGATGACGGGGCTCGTCGGGTTCCGGAAGTCGTTGTCACCGGTCTGGAGCGAGAGGGAGTGGCCCTCGAAGTCGATGTCGAGGCCGTCGAGGCCGTACTCGTCGATGATCTTCGAGACGGAGGAGACGAAGGTGTCGCGGGCGGCGGTGGTGGCGAGCTGCACCTGCCCGTTCTGGCCGCCGATGGAGATGAGGACCTTCTTGCCCGCGGCCTGCTTGGCCTTGATCGCGGCCTTGAACTCGGCGGGCGACTCGACGTTCGGGCACTCCGTCGCCGGGCACAGGCTGAAGCGGATGTCGCCGGAGGTCACCGAGGTCGGTTCGCCGAAGGCGAGGTTGATGACGTCCCAGGAGGCGGGGACGTCGGCCATCCGGGTGTAGCCGGAGCCGTTGGCGAAGCTGGCGTGGAGGTAGCCGACGAGGGCGTGCGCGGGCAGCCCGCCGCCCCCGCTCCCGCCGCCGGAGGTGGTCGTCGCGCTCACGGCGGCCGACCTGGCGGACTCGCCCGCGGCGTTCACGGCGCTGACCTGGAAGGTGTACGCGGTGGAGGCGGTGAGTCCGGTGGCGGTGGCCGAGGTGCCGGTGACCGTCTGGACCCTGGTGGCGCCCTGGTAGACGTGGTACGAGGTGGCGCCGGGGACCGCGGCCCAGGTCAGCGGCACGGTGGTGGAGGTCGGGGAGCCGGCCGCGAGGCCGGTGGGGGCCGCCGGGAGCTGGACCGGGTCGCCGCCGGGGCCGTACAGGGAGAGGTCGTCGGCCTGGTAGGCGGGGGTGCCGTACCAGCCGTGGGCGTAGATGGTGACCGAGGTGGTGGCGGCGCCCGTGGTGAAGGAGGTCGAGAGCCGCTGCCAGTCGGGGGCGGAGCCGGTCCAGGTGGAGACGTCGGTGGTGCCGGTGCCGCTCGCGCCGAGGTAGACGTAGCTGCCGCGCACCCAGCCGCTGAGCGTGTAGGTGGAGTGGGGCTTGACGGTGACCGTCTGGGAGCAGCGGGCGTTGTCGCTGCCCGCGGGGGTCGCCTGGAGCGCCTTCGTACCGCTGTGGGTGGGGGCGGCGACGGCGGCGCCGCTGCCCGCGGTGCAGGTCCAGCCGTCGAGGCCGGCCTCGAAGCCGCCGTTGCGGGCGAGTTCGGAGTCGGCGGCCTGGGCCGCGGGGGTGAGCGCGGCGAGTCCGCCTGCGGCGAGGACGCCCGCGAGGAGCAGGGTGAGAGGTCTGGCGCGGTCCACAACTGCCTCCGGGTGTGGGGGAATCGAGGTGGGGAGCGCGCCACAGCATGGTCCAGACCAATCAAGTGGTCAAGACCTCTGCATCCGGCGTCCGTACGGCGGACGACCCGGTCCGCCCACCGTACGGACCACACCCCCTACGGCGTCCCTCCCGTCCGCCCGATCCGCCCCGCCGCCTCGTGCATCGCCAGCTCCAGGAGCGCCGCGTCGGTGAGGGTTCCGGTGCCGTCCGGCACCACCAGCCAGCGGACCCCGCCGGTCACCCGCCCCGGGTAAGGGACCACGATCCAGGTGCCGTCGCCCGCGCCGCGCACCCCGGTGCCGAGCCAGCGGGCGGCCGTGCCCGGCGGGACGAAGAAGCCCATCCGGGCGTCGCCGAAGTCGACGAGGACCGGCCCGGGGCGGTCCACCAGCCGGGCCAGGACGTCGAGCGTGGGGTGGCCGAGCTCGGACGGCAGGATCAGAACGTCCCAACGCCTGCCGGCGGGCAGCAGCGCGACCCCGTGCGGGTTGCGCTCCCACTCCCACCGGCAGGCGTCGGGATCGGGTGCGACCGAAGCCAGCCACTCCACCGCGCTCTTGGCGCCCGAGGCCCCCGTACCAGTCATCACAACGGTCTCCTTCCGTGTGGACACGGTGTCCGTACGGAGAGAGCGATTCGGGCGGCAACTCTTACGCGGTTTCAGCTACCCATCAGTTGTGACGTGCGTCACATGAATGCCACTCAGCTGTCGAAACCGAGGCCCACCCGGTCCATGACCTTCAGCCACAGATTGCGCCGGCCGGCGTTCTCGTCGGCGCGGGCCATCGACCACTTGGTGATGCCGATGCCGGCCCAGGCGATGGGCTCGGGCGGGAACGGCAGCGGCTTGCGGCGGACCATCTCCAGCTCGGTGCGCTCCGTGCGCTCCCCCGCGAGCAGGTCGAGCATCACGTCCCCGCCGAAGCGGGTGGCGCCGACGCCGAGGCCGGTGAACCCGGCCGCGTACGCCACCTTGCCCTGGTACGCCGTACCGAAGAAGGCGGAGAAGCGGGAGCAGGTGTCGATGGCGCCGCCCCAGGCGTGGCTGAAGCGCAGCCCCTCCAGCTGCGGGAAGCAGCGGAAGAAGTGCTCGGCCAGCTTGAGGTACGTCTCGGGCCGGTGGTCCATCTCGGCGCTGACCTTGCCGCCGAAGGGGTAGATCGCGTCGTAGCCGCCCCAGAGGATGCGGTGGTCGGACGTGATCCGGAAGTAGTGGAACTGGTTGGCGGAGTCGCCGAGGCCCTGCCGGTTCTTCCAGCCGATCGAGGCGAGCTGCTCGGGGCTGAGCGGCTCGGTCATCAGGGCGTAGTCGTAGACCGGGACGGTGTACGAGCGGACGCGCTTGACGAGCGACGGGAAGACGTTGGTGCCGAGCGCGACCCGGCGGGCGACGACCTTGCCGTACGGAGTGCGGACGCCCATGCCGGCGCCGACGGAGACGAGCTCCAGGCCCGGGGTGTTCTCGAAGATCCGGACGCCCAGGCCGAGGCAGGCCCGCTTGAGTTCCCAGGCCAGCTTGGCCGGGTTCACCATGGCGACGCCGCGCTTGTCCCACATGCCGCCGAGGAAGGTCGGCGAGTCCACCTCCGCGCGGACCGCGTCCTGGTCGAGGAGTTCGAGGCCGTCCGCGAGACCGAGCCGGTCGATCTCCTCGTACATCTCGTGGAGTTCCTCGACCTGGTACGGCTCGGTGGCGACGTCGATCTCGCCGGTCCGCTCGAAGTCGCAGTCGAGGGAGTAGCGGGCGACCGCCTCCTCGATGCCGTCGAGGTTGCGCTCGCCCAGCTCCTCCAGCTTCGGCAGCTCGCCCGGCCAGCGGGCGAGCCCGTTGCCGAAGCCGTGGGTGAGGGAGGCGGCGCAGAAGCCTCCGTTGCGGCCCGAGGCGGCCCAGCCCACCTCGCGCCCCTCGATCAGTACGACATCCCGGGCGGGGTCGCGCTCCTTGGCGAGGAGCGCGGTCCACAGTCCGCTGTAGCCGCCGCCGACGACGAGGAGATCGCACTTCTCGGTGCCGGTGAGGGCGGGCAGGGCGCCGGGCTTGCCGGGATCTTCCAGCCAGAAGGGGACGGGCTGGGCGTCGGAGAGAGATTGTGCAGCGAGACGCATGGCGACTGGGGCCATGGTTTCCAACTCCTTCGGTGCCTGAGCTGCGTTCTGCTCAGGCCGTTGCTGTTTTCTTGCGCCGGTTCGTAATGATTTGCCCGGTCACGACCACCAGTACCGCAAGGACGAACATCGCGGTGCCGATGACGTTGATCTGAACGGGGGTTCCTCGCTGTGCCGAGCCCCAGACGAACATGGGGAAGGTCACCGTGGAGCCCGCGTTGAAGTTGGTGATGATGAAGTCGTCGAACGAGAGCGCGAAGGCGAGCAGGGCGCCGGCGGCGATGCCCGGCGCGGCGATCGGCAGGGTCACGCGCAGGAAGGTCTGCGTGGGTCCCGCGTAGAGGTCGCGGGCCGCTTCCTCCAGGCGCGGGTCCATGGACATGACCCGGGCCTTGACCGCCGTCACGACGAACGACAGACAGAACATGATGTGGGCGATCAGGACCGTCCAGAAGCCCAGCTCGATCCCCATGTTGAGGAAGAGGGTGAGCAGCGAGGCGGCCATGACGACCTCGGGCATCGCCATCGGCAGGAAGATCAGCGAGTTGATCGCACCGCGCGCCCGGAAGCGGTAGCGGACGAGCGCGAAGGCGATCATCGTGCCGAGGACGACGGCGCCGACGGTGGCCCAGGCGGCGAGCTGGAGGGAGAGGGAGAGCGACTCGCACATGTCGGCGACGCCGCAGGGGTCCTTCCAGGCGTCGAGCGAGAACTCCTGCCAGGAGTAGTTGAAGCGCCCCTTCGGCTTGTTGAAGGAGAACGCCATCACCACCAGGTTCGGCAGGATCATGTACGCGAGCGTCAGCACGCCCGCGATGACGACGAGGTTCCGACGGATCCAACGCATCAGACCAGGTCCTCCGTTCCCGCTCGGCGGATGTAGACGGTGACCATGATCAGCACGATCGCCATGAGGATGAAGGAGAGGGCCGAGGCCGTCGGGTAGTCGAGCACCCGCAGGAACTGCGACTGGATGACGTTGCCGATCATCTTGGTGTCGGTCGAGCCGAGCAGTTCGGCGTTGACGTAGTCGCCGCTCGCCGGGATGAAGGTGAGCAGGGTGCCGGAGACGACGCCGGGCATCGACAGCGGGAAGGTCACCTTGCGGAAGGTCGTGGCCGGCGAGGCGTACAGGTCCTGCGCGGCCTCGTGCAGCCGGCCGTCGATCCGCTCCAGGGAGGTGTAGAGGGGCAGGATCATGAAGGGCAGGAAGTTGTACGTGAGACCGCAGACCACCGCCATCGGGGTGGCGAGGACGCGGTCGCCCTCGGTCCAGCCGAGCCAGCTGGTCACGTCCAGGAAGTGGAGGGCGTTGAGCGCCTGCACCACGACGCTGTCGTCCGCCAGGATCGTCTTCCACGCGAGCGTGCGGATGAGGAAGCTGGTGAAGAAGGGCGCGATGACCAGGACCAGGAGCAGATTGCGCCAGCGGCCGGCCTTGAACGCGATCAGGTACGCCAGCGGGTAGCCGAGCAGCAGGCAGAGCAGGGTCGCGGTCCCGGCGTACAGCAGGGAGCGGATGAGCTGCGGCCAGTACTCCTGGAAGGCGTCCCAGTAGGTCTGGAAGTGCCAGGTGACCTCGAAGCCCTGCTCCAGGGAGCCGGTCTGGACGGAGGTCGAGGCCTGGTAGACCAGCGGCAGCGCGAAGAAGACGACGAGCCAGATGATGCCGGGCAGCAGCAGCCAGTACGGGACGAGCCGCTTACGGGTGGAGGGCTTGCGCAGAACCGGTTCCTCGACCGGCTTCGGCGCGTCCTCCTTCGTCAGGGTGGAGGTGCTCATCCGGCGTCCTCCACCGTCTCCACGCCCGCGTCGATGTCCTGGGCGGCGTCGAGGCCGAAGGTGTGCGCCGGGTTCCAGTGCAGGACGACCTCGGCGCCGGGGACCAGACGCGTGTCGCGCTCGATGTTCTGCTCGTAGACCTGGAGCTCCGCGCCCGCGGGCGAGTTCACCACGTACTGGGTGGAGACGCCGATGAAGGAGGAGTCGACGATCCGGCCGGCGACCCGGTTGCGGCCCTCGGCGATCGAGCCCGCGTCGTCGGCGTGCGCGAGCGAGATCTTCTCGGGGCGCACGCCCACGAGCACCTTGCCGCCCTGGCGGACGGCGGAGGTACAGCGGTCGCCGGGCACCCTGAGCTTGCCGCCGCCGGCCGTGACGAGCACGTCGGCGCCGGTCTCCTGGACCTCGGCCTCGATCAGGTTCGAGGTGCCGAGGAAGTTGGCGACGAAGGTGGTCTGCGGGTTCTCGTACAGGTCGGCGGGGGCGCCGAGCTGCTCGACCCGGCCGCCGTTCATCACCGCGACCTGGTCGGCCATGGTCATGGCCTCCTCCTGGTCGTGGGTGACGTGCACGAAGGTGATGCCGACCTCGGTCTGGATCCGCTTGAGCTCCAGCTGCATCTGGCGGCGCAGCTTGAGGTCGAGGGCGCCGAGCGGCTCGTCGAGGAGCAGCACCTGCGGGTGGTTGATGAGCGCGCGGGCCACGGCGACGCGCTGCTGCTGGCCGCCGGAGAGCTGGTGCGGCTTGTGGTGGGCCTTGTCGCCGAGCTGGACGAGCTCCAGCATGTCGTCGACCTGCTTCTTCACCGACTTGATGCCGCGCCGGCGCAGGCCGAAGGCGATGTTCTCGGTGATGTCCATGTGCGGGAAGAGCGCGTAGGACTGGAAGACGGTGTTGACCGGCCGCTTGTACGGCGGGAGGTCGGTGACGTCCTTGTCGCCGAGGAAGACGGTGCCGGTACTCGGGTCCTCCAGGCCGGCGATCATGCGCAGCGTGGTGGTCTTGCCGCAGCCGGAGGCGCCGAGAAGGGCGAAGAAGGAGCCCTGCGGGACGGTCAGGTCGAGCGGCTGGACGGCGGTGAAGGAGCCGTACGACTTGCTGATCCCGGTCAGACGGACGTCGCCGCCGCCCGTGTTCTTTCCAGCGTGAGCAGTCTTGTCAGTCATGGGTTGTGGTCCCAGGGAGTGAGAGAGGTGGACGACGTGGGCCTCAGGCACCGATGAGCTTGGCGAACTTCTCCTCGTACGCCGTCTCCTCTTCGCTGGTGAGCGAGCGGAAGGCGTGCGACTTCTTGGCCATGGCCTTGTCCGGGAGGATCAGCGTGTTGTTCGCAAGCTCGGGGTCGATCTTGGCGAGCTCGTCCTTCACCCCGTCGACGGGGCACACGTAGTTGATGTACGCGGCGAGCTGGGCGGCGACGGGAAGCTCGTAGTAGTAGTCGATGAGCTTCTCGGCGTTCGTCTTGTGCCGGGACTGTGCGGGGACGAGCAGGTTGTCGCTGGAGGTGATGTAGCCGGCGGACGGTATGGAGTACTTGATGTCCGGGTTGTCGGCCTGGAGCTGGATGATGTCGCCGGCCCAGGCGAGGCAGGCCGCGATGTCGCCCTTGTCCAGGTCGGAGGTGTAGTCGTTGCCGGTGAAGCGGCGTATCTGCTTGGTGTCGACGCCCTTCTGGAGGCGTCCGATCGCCGCGTCGTAGTCGGCGTCGGTGAACTTCCCGGGGTCCTTGCCGAGGTCGAGCAGCGCCATGCCGACCGTGTCGCGCATCTCGGTGAGGAAGCCGACCCGGCCCTTGAGCGAGGGATCGTCCAGGAGCTGGGTGACCGAGTCGACCTTCTTGCCGCCGGTCGCCTTCACGTTGTACGCGATGACGGTGGAGATGCCGGTCCACGGGTACGAGTAGGCCCGGCCCGGGTCCCAGTCGGGGCGGCGGAACTGCGCCGACAGGTTGGCGTACGCGTTGGGCAGGTTCGCCGGGTCGAGCCGCTGCACCCAGCCGAGCCGGATCATGCGGGCGGCCAGCCAGTCGGTGACGCAGATCAGGTCGCGGCCGGTGTCCTGGCCGGCCGCGAGCTGCGGTTTGATCTTGCCGAAGAACTCGACGTTGTCGTTGATGTCCTCGGTGTACTTGACCTTGATCCCGGTGCGCTTCGCGAACGCCTCCAGGGTCGGACGGGACTTCTCGTCCTCGCTGACGTCCATGTACTCGGTCCAGTTGGAGAAGGCGACGCTCTTCTCCTTGGCCGAGACGTCCGCGGAGGCGGGCCCCTGGCCCTCACGCTTGGCCGGCGGGATGCCGCAGGCGCTCAGACCGGCGAGGCCGCCGATCGTGAGCGCCCCGACGCCGCCCGCCCGCAGCATCGAACGGCGGCTGAGGGCGCCCCGGCCGCTCGTCAGACTGCGCCGTATCGCCGCCCGTTGCGCGGCGGACAGGCTCTCGGGCTCGAACTGCTCCATGCGCTGTGCCCTTTCGGGATGCTTGCGCCGCTGGTCGGGCGGCAGGTGGTTATCGGTCCCCGAAGATCGTGCGGTGCCAGTCCTTGGCCGCCACCGCGGTGTTGTCGAACATCACGTGCTTGACCTGCGTGTACTCCTCGAAGGAGTACACCGACATGTCCTTCCCGTACCCCGAGGCCTTGGTGCCGCCGTGCGGCATCTCGCTGATGATCGGGATGTGGTCGTTGACCCAGACACAGCCGGCCTTGATCTCCCGCGTGGCGCGGTTGGCCCGGTAGACGTCCCGGCTCCAGGCCGAGGCGGCCAGGCCGTACGGGGTGTCGTTGGCGAGCCGGATGCCCTCGTCGTCGCTGTCGAAGGGCAGGGCCACCAGCACCGGGCCGAAGATCTCCGACTGCACGACCTCGCTGTCCTGCTCGGCGCCGGTGATCAGGGTGGGTCGGTAGTATGCGCCGTTCTCGAGCTCTCCACCAGGGGCTTCGCCGCCGGTGACGACGGTGGCGTAGCCGCGGGCGCGCTCGACGAAGCCGGCGACGCTGTCGCGGTGGCGGTGGCTGACCAGCGGGCCGAGGTCGGTCGACGGGTCGAAGGGGTCGCCCAGGCGGACGGTCTCCATCAGTTCGGCGACGCGGGCCACGAAGGCGTCGAACAGCGGGCGCTGGACGTACGCGCGGGTGGCGGCGGTGCAGTCCTGGCCGCTGTTGATGAGGGAGGCGGCGACGGCGCCGTTGGCGGCGGCCTCCAGGTCGGCGTCGTCGAAGACGACGAAGGGGGCCTTGCCGCCGAGTTCGAGGTGGAGCCGCTTCACGGTGGCGGTGGCGACCTCGGCGACCCGCTTGCCGACCGGGGTGGAGCCGGTGAAGGAGGTCATGACGACGTCGGGGTGGCCGACCAGGTGCTCGCCGACGATCCGGCCGGAGCCGCTGACGACGTTGATGACGCCGTCGGGGATGCCGGCCTCCTTCGCCGCCTGCGCGAACATCAGCGAGGTCAGCGGGGTGATCTCGGCGGGCTTGAGGACGATCGTGTTGCCGGCGGCGATCGCCGGGAGGATCTTCCAGGCGGCCATCTGGAGCGGGTAGTTCCAGGGGGCGATGGAGCCGATGACGCCGATCGCCTCGCGCCGGATGTACGAGGTGTGGTCACCGTCGTACTCGGCGGCCGACTGGCCCTGGAGGTGACGGGCGGCCCCCGCGAAGAAGGCGGTGTTGTCGATGGTGCCCGGTACGTCGAACTCGGTGGTGAGCCGGAGGGGCTTGCCGCACTGGAGGGACTCCACGCGGGCGATGTCCTCGGCCCGGTCGGCGAGGACGCCGGCGAAGCGGTGGAGGGCGTCGGAGCGCTCACCGGGGGTGGCGCCGGACCAGCCGGGGAAGGCGGCCTTGGCGGCGGCCACGGCCTCGTCCACGTCGGCGACGGAGGCCAGCGCGTACGTGTACACGCTCTTCCCGGTCGCCGGGTCGATCACGCTGTGTTCCTGTCCGGAGGTTCCGGCACGGAGCCGTCCGCCGATGTACTGTGCGCCGTCCGCGAAGCGGTCCGTCACCTGGTAGCGGTTGCCCATGACGTTCTCCGTTGTCCCAGCTCGAATTGAGTGCCGATCCTGACAGAGGGATGCCCCTCCAACAAGGGATTCCGTTGTTGCCTTTTGATTACGCGACGAATTCGGTCGACCATGTGTCGAGGCAGCCGGAATATCTCCGTACGGAATGTCCGTGGCGGCTGCAAGACTCGCATGCATGAACAAGATCGACGAGCTGACGCAGCAGGTCAGCAGGGGTGACAAGGTCAAGTGGCTGCACTTCTGGGGTCACCGTCCGCATCCGGACGGACACCTTTCGGCGAGCTGTCTGAGCCAATGGTGGCCGTCGCCCTTCGTGGTCGACGGCGTGCCGTACGCGACGGCGGAACACTGGATGATGGCGGCCAAGGCCCGCCTCTTCCGGGACGCCGGGGCGGAGGCGGCGGCGCTGGCCGCCCGTACCCCCGCGGAGGCCAAGAACGCCGGCCGTCTCGTGCGGGACTTCGACGACACCGTGTGGCGGCGGGAGCGCTTCCGGATCGTCGTCGAGGGCAGCGTCCACAAGTTCTCCTCGGACGAGGCCCTGCGCGGGTACCTCCTCGGCACGGGCACCCGCGTCCTGGTGGAGGCCAGCCCGATGGACCGGGTCTGGGGCATCGGTCTCGCGGCGGACGACCCGCGCGCCCACGACCCCGCCCGCTGGGCCGGGCTCAACCTCCTGGGCTTCGCCCTGATGGAGGCCCGGGAGCGGCTGCGGACCGGCTGAGCGCGGAAGAGCCCCGCACCTCGGGGGAGGCGCGGGGCCCGAGCCGCGGACCGCCGCTCACGGGGTCCCGCGGGCGTACGGTCGCGGGTCGCTCAGCGGGGAGCGCTGAGGGAGGTCCCGGTCGACGACCAGGGGTCCTCGTCGCTGCTGCTCCACTCGTCGGCGTTCATCGCCAGGACGATGATCAGGGCGATGCCCGCCAGGCCGAGGGCGATGCCGATCGACCCGAGCGTGATGCCGGCGACGGCCTGCCCCTTGTTGTTCGCCTCGCCCCGCAGGTGCCGCTTGCGGCCCACGATGCCCAGGGGCAGCGCGACCGCGCCCAGGATCAGGCCGAGGATGCCGTACGAGCAGAAGGCGAGCACGACGGCGCAGATGCCCACCACCATCGCGGCGACACCCATCCCGTTGTTCATCGGCTGCTGCCAGCCGGGCTGGCCGTACCCGGGGTACCCGTACCCGGAGACCGGCGGGGGCGTCGGAGCCGCCGGATAGCCGTACCCGCCGGACGCGTTCGCCGCCGGGTAGCCGTACCCGCCGGTACCGGCGGACGGATAGCCGTACCCGGCACCGGCCGCCGGGCCGCCCGGGGCCACCGGCGGCGGCGGGACCTCGGGCTCGGACGCCAGCGGCACGGACGTGACGGTCTGCTGATCGTGCACCGGCGCGGACGGCGCCGGCTTGCTCAGTTCCACCCCGTCACGGTTCGGCGGAGCCCACGGGTCCGCCGGGTCGAATCCGCCCCGCGACTGGTCTTGGTTGTCAGACATGGGCCTCCCCCATCATGGTCCCGCCATGCTACGGCCTCACCCTTGAGGGGGAACCGCCCGGCCTACGATGACCCGATGACCGACCTCCACCCCTTCATCGCGGGCCTCCCCAAGGCCGAGCTGCACGTCCACCACGTCGGCTCCGCCTCCCCCCGGATCGTCGCCGAACTGGCCGCCCGGCACCCCGACTCCAAGGTCCCCACGGACCCCGAGGCGCTGGCCGACTACTTCACCTTCACCGACTTCGCGCACTTCATCGACGTGTACCTGTCCGTCGTCGACCTGGTCCGCACCCCCGAGGACGTCCGGCTGCTGACCTTCGAGGTCGCCCGTGACATGGCCCGGCAGAACATCCGGTACGCCGAGCTGACCATCACGCCGTACTCCTCCACCCGCCGCGGCATCGACGAGCGCGCCTTCATGGCGGCGATCGAGGACGCCCGCAAGGCCGCCGAGGCCGAGTTCGGCACCGTCCTGCGCTGGTGCTTCGACATCCCCGGCGAGGCCGGTCTGCTCTCCGCCGAGGAGACCGCGCGGCTCGCCACCACCGACGGACTGCGCCCCGAGGGCCTGGTCTCCTTCGGGCTCGGCGGCCCGGAGATCGGGGTGCCGCGCCCGCAGTTCAAGCCGTACTTCGACCTGGCGCGGGCGGCCGGCCTGCACTCCGTCCCGCACGCCGGCGAGACGACCGGCCCCCGGACGGTCTGGGACGCGATCAACGACCTGGGCGCCGAGCGCATCGGCCACGGCACCAGCTCCGTCCAGGACCCCGCGCTCCTCGCGCACCTGGCCGAGCACCGGATCGCCCTGGAGGTCTGCCCGACCTCGAACATCGCCACCCGGGCCGTCGCCACCCTCGACGAGCACCCGATCCGGCGGATGGTGGACGCCGGGGTCCTCGTCACGGTCAACAGCGACGACCCGCCGATGTTCGGCACCGACCTCAACAACGAGTACGGGGTCGCCGCCCGTCTCCTCGGTCTCGACGAGCGCGGTGTCGCCGCCCTCGCCAAGAACGCGGTGGAGGCCTCGTTCCTCGACCCGGCCGGAAAGGCCGGGATCGTCGCCGAGATCGACACGTACACGAACGACTGGCTGGCCCGCTGACGGCGACGAGAATGGGGGCATGGACTCCGTCACTGTCGTAGGTCACCGCGGCGACCCGTACCGCGTCCGCGAGAACACCCTCCGCTCGGTCTCCTCGGCGATCGAGCGGGGGGCGGACGCGGTCGAGGTCGACGTCCGGCTGACGGAGGACGGCGTGCCCGTCCTCCTCCACGACGACACCCTCAAGCGCCTCTGGGGCCACGGCCTCCCCCTCGCCGAGCTCCCGTACGCGCGGGTCCGCGAGCTGTCGCGGGGCGGGATCCCGACCCTGCGCGAGGCCCTGCTCACCGCCGGGGACCACCGGCTCATGCTGGACCTGCCGGGCGGCGACGCGGCCTCGGTCCGCACGATCGTCGGTACCGTCCGCGAGTGCGGCGCCGGGGAGCGCGTCTACTACTGCGCGGGCGCCGTCGCCATGCTGGACGTGCGGGCCGCCGATCCGGCCGCCGAGATCGCCCTGACCTGGACCTCTCTCGCCCCGCCCCGGCCGGTGCTGCTCGACGCGGTACGGCCGCGCTGGCTCAACTACCGCTTCGGCCTGGTGAGTCGGGGGCTGGTCGACCGGGTGCACCGGGACGGGCTGCTCGTCTCGGCCTGGACGGCGGACACCCGGCGCACGATGCGTAAGCTGATCACGAACGGGGTCGACTCGGTCACCACGAACCGCGTCGACACACTGGCAGCCGTCCTGCGAAAGGCGCACGCGTGAACGACCGCATCCGGACCGACATCGCCCACAACGCCCGGGTGTGGAACTACTGGCTGGGTGGCAAGGACAACTACCCGGTCGACCGCGCGGTCGGCGACCAGGTCACCCGCTTCTACCCGAGCATCGGCGAAGTGGCCCGCGCCGACCGGGCGTTCCTCGGCCGGGTGGTGACCGGGCTGGCCGCCGACGCCGGCGTGCGCCAGTTCCTCGACATCGGTACGGGGCTGCCCACCGCCGACAACACCCACGAGGTCGCCCAGCGGGCCGCACCCGACGCCCGGATCGTCTACGTCGACAACGACCCGATCGTCCTCACCCACGCCCGGGCGCTGCTGACCAGCGCGCCCGAAGGCGTCACCGAGTACGTGGACGCCGACGCGCGCGAACCGGGGAAGATCCTCGCGGCGGCGGGTACCACGCTCGACCTCACCCGCCCGGTCGCGGTGATGATGCTCGGCATCCTCAACTTCGTCCTGGACACCGACGAGGCCCGGAGGATCGTCCGGACCCTGATGGACGCCGTCCCGTCCGGCAGCTACCTGGTGCTCACCCACCCCACCCTGGAACCGGAGCTCGGCGGCGAGGGCAACAGGGACGCGATGGCGTTCTGGAACGAGAACGCCACCCCGCCGATCACCGCCCGCAGCCGGGCCGAGTTCACCTCCTTCTTCGAGGGCCTCGAACTCCTGGAGCCGGGCATCGTCTCCTGCTCGCGCTGGCGTCCCGCCTCCGAGGAGGCGTACGTGGTCGCGCAGTTCGGCGCGGTGGGCCGCAAGCCGTAATGGGGATACGGGGGCAGGTGCGCGGCCGGTGGGAGCGGGCGCGGACCTGGGGCTCGGCGAACCCCTGGGCGGTGGACGCGGGGATCGCGCTCCTCGTCCAGGCGGCGATGACGATGCCGTTCGTGGTGCCGCGCGGGCCCGAACTGGAACCGGCGACCTGGGCCGCGTACGGGCTGACCACGCTCACCGTGCTGCCGCTGGTCGGGCGGCGGCGCGCACCTCTCGCCGTACTCCTCGCGGTCCTGGCGGCGAGCGCGCTGTACAAGCTGGCCCTGGAGGGGCCGGGGCAGCCGCTGCCGTACACCGGGCTCGTCTGCGTCTACACGATCGCGCTGCTCTCCCCCACCTGGAAGCGGCTCGCGACGGCGGGGCTCCTGCTGGTCGCGGTGCCGGTCTCGGTGTGGCTCAACACCCAGTCGGCGCGTGAACTGACCTTCTCCCTCTTCGTGTTCGGCGCCGCCTACGTCTTCGGGCGGCTCCAGGACGCCCGGCAGCGTGCCCACCTCGTGGAGGCCGAGCGGACCGCCGCGCGCGAACGCGCCCGCATCGCACGGGAGATGCACGACATCCTGTCGCACGCGGTGAGCCTGATGGTCGTCCAGGCGGAGGCGGGGCCGGTGGCCGTACGGGCCGCGCCGGAGCGCGCCGAGGCGGCGTTCGAGGCGATCTCGGAGACGGGCCGCGAGGCGATGACACAGCTGCGGCGGATGCTGGGGGTGCTGCGCGAGGGCGGCGAGGACGGCGCCCCGCGCGCACCGCAGCCGGACCTCGGGGGGATCCCCGGCCTGGTGGAGCGGGTACGGGCCGGCGGCCTCACCGTCGGGTACACCACGGAGGGCGGGGTACGGGCGCTGCCCGCGACGACCGGCGCGAGCGTCTACCGGATCGTCCAGGAGGCCCTGACGAACGTGGTGAGGCACGCGCGGGCCCGTACGGTCGACATCCGGCTCGCCCACACGGACGGCGTCCTGCGCGTGACGGTCACCGACGACGGGCGCGGCCCGCAGGGCGGCTCAGGCGGGCACGGACTCATGGGCATCCGGGAGCGGGCCGCCGCACACGGCGGGACGGTGACGACGGGACCGGGTCCCGGCGGCCGGGGTTTCGAGGTGCGGGTCCTGCTCCCCGTACCCTCCACGGCGGAGGCGGGGACATGACGACGATCCGGGTGGTGGTCGCGGACGACCAGGAACTGGTCCGCAGCGGCTTCGCGATGATCCTGGACGCGCAGCCGGACATCGAGGTGGTGGCGGAGGCCGGGGACGGGGCGGAGGCCGTCGCGGCGGTGCGCCGGCACGCGCCCGACGTGGCGCTGCTCGACATCCGGATGCCGGGGACCGACGGCATCGAGGCCTGCCGGGTGATCAGCGCGGAGTCCGGCTGCCGGACGGTGATCCTCACGACCTTCGACACCGACGCGTATGTGTACGAGGCGCTGCACGCGGGCGCGAGCGGTTTCCTCCTGAAGGACGTGCGGCGGGACGACCTGGTGCACGCGGTACGGGTGGTGGCGGCGGGCGAGTCGCTGCTCGCGCCGTCCGTGGCCCGCCGCCTGGTGGCGGAGTACACGGCGGGCGGCCCGCGCAGGACGGCCCCGGATCCGCGCCTCGACGTGCTGACGGGCCGGGAGCGGGAGACGCTGCTGCTGCTGGCGCGGGGTCTGTCGAACGCGGAGATCGCGGCGGAACTGGTGGTCAGCGACCACACGGTGAAGACGCACGTGGGGAACGTGCTGGCCAAGCTGGGCCTGCGCGACCGCATCCAGGCGGTGATCTGCGCGTACGAGACGGGGCTGGTCGCGGCGGGCTCTCCCCCGCCCGGGGGAGGCGCGGGACCGGGCCGCTCCCCCGCGCCGGGGAGGAACTGACCCGCCGAGGACCGCCGGTGCGGGCGATCCGCGGACCGTCGCCGGTCAGCAGGATGGAGTCATCGAGAACGAGGGCTCACACCACCGGAGTTGACCATGCGAAAGTCCACCCGCACGCTGCTCGCCGCCGCCCTGGTCCTGGGCGTGGCGGCCGGACCGGCGCTCACCCCGGCCTTCGCCGCACCGCGGCCGGCGGCTGCCGCGACGCAGGCCTCGACGCCCGATCTGTCGGCGGTGATCGCGGGCCTCCCCCGCGCCGACGCCACCGCGGCGCTGGTCCGGGTCGGCGGCACCGACGGTTCCTGGCAGGGCGGTTCGGGCGTCCACGACCTGGAGACGATGGCTCCGGCGGACCCGGCGGCCCGCTTCCGGGCCGGTTCGGTGACGAAGATCTTCACGGCGGCGACGGTGCTCCAGCTGGCCGCCGAGGGCCGGATCGACCTGGACCGCACGGCCCGCTCGTACCTGCCGGAGCTGATCCCCGGCCGGTACGCCACGGTGACGGTCCGCCAGCTCCTCAACCACACCCATGGCATCCCGGCCGCGGACCTGGCCGTCGGGGACACGGTGGAGGAGTGGTACGCGCACCGCTTCGACGCGCACAGCCCGGAGGCCATGGTCCGCGCGGCGACGGCGAAGCCGCGCGAGTTCCGGCCGGGCACCCGCCAGCACTACCTGAACATCGGGTACACGATCGCGGCCCTGATCGTGGAGCGGGTCACGGGCGACGCGTACGAGCACCAGGTGGAGCGGCGGATCCTGCGTCCGCTCGGCCTGCGGGACACGTACCTCCCGGGCGGCGCGGCGGAGCTCGTCGGCCCGTACAACCACGGCTACCAGACGATGCGGCTCGACGACGGGACGACCGGCCCGCGCGATGTCTCCGTCTGGGGGACCTCGGACGCCTGGGCGGCCGGGGACCTGGTGTCGACCACCGCCGACCTGGAGCGCTTCGTCCGGGAGCTGTTCGCGGGGCGGGTGGTGCGCGGGCCGCTCCTGGAGGAGATGTTCACCCTCCCGAAGGTCTCCGACCTCACGTCCGGCGACCCGGCCGCGTACTCCGCGGGTCTGTCGATGAAGCGGCTCGGCGGGCGCGAGGTGTGGGGCAAGACGGGTGGCCGCTGGGGCTACAACACGGCCGTCGCCTCGACCCGCGACGGCTCGCGCACCCTGGTCTACAGCGTCAACGCCACGGACGCGAAGGGCCAGGACATGAACCGGACCGCCCTCGGCCTGATGGTGGCGGCCTACGGCCTGCCCGGCTGAGCCGCCGCGAGCCCCGGACCGGCCTCCAGCGGCTGACCGGCCTCCAGCCGCTTGATCATCCGGCGGACGTGGAGCAGCGGCAGGACGCCGATGACCCCGAAGGACATGTCGATCACCGACCACCAGAAGGGGATGTCGCGGATCGGCCCGCAGATCAGGGCGAGAGGCAGGATGCCGGCGCAGGCGATCAGCCAGACGCGGATGCGCGCGAGAAGGGCTCTCGGCCCGTTCGAGTCGCTCATGAGGGCCTCTCACGCCTCTCTTGAACGCGTTCAGAAATGGGTCGGGAGCCGGTGCTCACAGGCCGACGATCGAGTTCCACCGCTTCGCGAACTCCTGGCGCTCATCGGACTTGATGTCGCGGGCGATGGCCAGCCGGCTCCGCATGTCGGCGTCCGGGAAGATCAGCGGGTCCTCCGCGAGGGCCACCAGTTCCTCGTCGCCGGAGTTCGCGAGGACGGTCTGCGCGGCCGGCACCGGGCACACGTAGTTGACCCAGGCGGCGAGTTCGGCGGCGACCTCGGGCTCGTAGTAGTAGTCGACGAGCTTCTCGGCGTTGGACTTGTGGTGGGCGAGGTTGGGGATCATGAGCGACTCGGCCCAGAGTTCCGCGCCCTCCTCGGGGACGACGAACTCGATGTCCGGGTTGTCGGCCTGGAGCTGGATGACGTCGCCGGAGTACGCCTGGCAGGCCAGGACGTCGCCGGTGGAGAGGTCCTTGATGTAGTCGTTGCCGGTGAAGCGGCGGATGTGCTTCTTCTTGACGAGGCCCTCGATCTGCTCGCAGAGGGCGTGGAAGTCGTCGGCGGTCCAGCGGGTCACGTCGACGCCGTTGCCCTGGAGGAGCAGGGCCATGGACTCGTCGAGCCCGGAGAGCAGGGTGACCTTGCCGCGCAGGTCGTCGGCCCACAGCTCCTTGGTGGAGCGCAGCTCACGGCCGAGCTTCTTCCGGTTGTACGCGATGCCGGTGATGCCGGACTGCCAGGGGACGCTGTGCAGCCGCCCGGGGTCGAACGCCGCATTGCGCAGCTGCGGGTTGAGGTTCCGGGCGACGTTCGGCTGCGCGGCGCGGTCCATCTCCTGGACCCAGCCGAGGCGGACGAAGCGGGCGGCCATCCAGTCGCTGACGACGATGAGATCGCGCCCGGTCTCCTGGTGGTTCATCAGGGAGGGGCTGATCTTGCCGAAGAACTCGTCGTTGTCGTTGATCTCCTCCGTGTAGCGCACGGCGATGCCACTGCGCTTGCGGAAGCCGTCGAGGGTGGGCCGCTTCCTGGGGTCCTCGTCATCGGTGTCGATGTAGAGCGGCCAGTTGGCGAAGTCGAGGGTCCGGTCGCGGGCGGAGAGGTCGCGCCCCGCCCGGTCCCTCTCGTCGACGTACGCGGCGGGCACTCCGCACCCGGCCGCGAGCAGGGTGGCGGCCCCGGCGCCGCCGATGCCGCGCAGCAGGGACCGGCGGGACATGTTCTTCCTGGCTGTCGCTCTCACCCCCGCAGCATCGCCCCCCGCCACCACCTGCGGCAATGGACGGTACGTCGAGCGAAGGAGCGAGGCCCCGACACCCTGTCGATCAAGGGTGCCGGGGCCTCGCTGCCGAAGCCGGGGCGGATCAGCCCAGGGAGGTCATGACGTGCTTGATGCGCGTGTAGTCCTCGAAGCCGTAGGCGGAGAGGTCCTTGCCGTAGCCGGACTTCTTGTAGCCGCCGTGGGGCATCTCGGCGACCAGCGGGATGTGGGTGTTGATCCACACGCAGCCGAAGTCGAGCGACTTGGACATGCGCATCGCGCGCGCGTGGTCCTTGGTCCAGACGGAGGAGGCGAGGGCGTACTCGACGCCGTTCGCGAACTCCAGGGCCTGCGCCTCGTCCGTGAAGGACTGGACGGTGATGACCGGGCCGAAGACCTCGTTCTGGACGATCTCGTCGTCCTGCTTGAGGCCCGAGACGACGGTCGGGGCGTAGAAGTAGCCCTTGTCGCCGACGCGACGGCCGCCGGCCTCGACCTTGGCGTGCGCCGGGAGGCGGTCGATGAAGCCGGTGACCTGCTTCAGCTGGTTGGCGTTGTTGAGCGGGCCGTACAGCACTTCCTCGTCGTCCGGCTGGCCGGTCTTGATCTCGGAGGCGGCCTTGGCGAGCGCGGCGACGAACTCGTCGTGGATGGACTCCTGGACGAGGACGCGGGTGGCGGCCGTGCAGTCCTGGCCGGCGTTGAAGAAGCCGGCGACGGAGATGTCCCCGACGGCCTTCTCGATGTCGGTGTCCTCGAAGACGACGACCGGCGCCTTGCCGCCCAGCTCCAGGTGGACGCGCTTGACGTCCTTGGCCGCCGACTCGGCGACCTGCATGCCGGCGCGCACGGAGCCGGTGATGGAGGCCATGGCCGGGGTCGGGTGCTCGACCATCGCCTTACCGGTCTCACGGTCGCCGCAGACGACGTTGAAGACGCCCTTGGGGACGATCTGACCGATGATCTCGGCCATCAGGACGGTCGACGCGGGGGTCGTGTCCGAGGGCTTGAGGACCACGGTGTTGCCCGCGGCGAGGGCCGGGGCGAACTTCCACACGGCCATCATCATCGGGTAGTTCCAGGGGGCGACCTGGGCGCAGACGCCGACGGGCTCGCGGCGGACGATGGAGGTCATGCCCTCCATGTACTCGCCGGCGGAGCGGCCCTCCAGCAGTCGGGCGGCACCCGCGAAGAAGCGGATCTGGTCCACCATCGGCGGGATCTCCTCGCTCGCGGTGATGCCGATCGGCTTGCCGGTGTTCTGCACCTCGGCGGCGATCAGGTCCTCGGCGCGCTCCTCGAAGGCGTCCGCGATCTTGAGGAGGACCTTCTGGCGCTCGGACGGCGTGCTGTCGCGCCAGGCGGGGAAGGCGGACGCGGCGGCCTCCATGGCGGCGTCGACGTCGGCCGGCCCGGAGAGCGGGGAGGTGGCGTACACCTCGCCGGTGGCCGGGTTGATCACCTCGATGGTGCGGCCGTCGGCCGCGTCGCGGAACTCCCCGTTGATGTAGTTACGCAGCCGGCGCAGCTCGGTGGTCACTTGGCCACCCCTCCTGTCACGTTCTGTCGTCGCACGTCCCTGTGCGGTGCCCCGATGGGCAGACACCTCAGCCTAGTCGCTCGGCTGACGCTTTCAACAGGCCCGACCCCCGACAACTTCGGATTCAGTGCCTTTGAGGGCCTCTCGCAACGAATTACATCGCTTCGGGGTTGCAAGACCGACGAGTCTCGGTGCACAGTGAGGTGTGGCCAGTCGAAGCACAGACTCCAGAACCGGAACCGGTTCGTCCCCGACGATCGACGCCGTCTCCCTGGCGATCATCGAACAACTCCAGGAGGACGGTCGCCGCCCCTACGCGGCGATCGGCAAGGCCGTCGGCCTCTCCGAAGCCGCCGTACGGCAGCGCGTCCAGAAGCTGCTCGACCAGGGCGTCATGCAGATCGTCGCCGTCACCGACCCGCTCACCGTGGGTTTCCGACGGCAGGCGATGGTCGGCATCAACGTCGAGGGTGACCTGGATCCGGTGGCGGAAGCGCTGACAGGCATGGCCGAATGCGAGTACGTGGTGATGACCGCGGGCTCCTTCGACCTGATGGTGGAGGTCGTCTGCGAGGACGACGACCACCTGCTGGATGTGATCAACAAGCGCATCCGGACCCTGCCCGGCGTGCGCTCGACCGAGAGCTTCGTCTACCTCAAGCTCAAGAAGCAGACCTACATGTGGGGAACCCGATAACCGTGACCCAGGACCTCTCCAAGTCCGCCTACGACCACCTGTGGATGCACTTCACCCGCATGTCGTCGTACGAGAACTCGCCCGTTCCCACCATCGTGCGTGGTGAGGGCACCTACATCTTCGACGACAAGGGCAAGCGCTACCTCGACGGGCTCGCGGGTCTCTTCGTGGTCAACGCCGGACACGGCCGCGAGGAGCTGGCCGAGGTCGCGTACAAGCAGGCCAAGGAACTCGCGTTCTTCCCCGTGTGGTCGTACGCCCACCCGAAGGCCGTCGAGCTCGCCGAGCGCCTCGCCGACTACGCCCCGGGCGACCTCAACAAGGTCTTCTTCACCACCGGTGGCGGCGAGGCCGTCGAGACCGCCTGGAAGCTCGCCAAGCAGTACTTCAAGCTGCAGGGCAAGCACACCAAGTACAAGGTCATCTCGCGTGCGGTCGCCTACCACGGCACCCCGCAGGGCGCCCTGTCCATCACCGGCCTGCCGGCCCTGAAGGCCCCCTTCGAGCCGCTGGTCCCCGGCGCGCACAAGGTGCCGAACACCAACATCTACCGCGCCCCGATCCACGGCGACGACCCCGAGGCCTTCGGCCGCTGGGCCGCCGACCAGATCGAGCAGGAGATCCTCTTCGAGGGCGCCGACACCGTCGCCGCCGTCTTCCTGGAGCCGGTGCAGAACGCCGGCGGCTGCTTCCCGCCGCCGCCCGGGTACTTCCAGCGCGTCCGCGAGATCTGCGACCAGTACGACGTGCTGCTCGTCTCCGACGAGACGATCTGCGCCTTCGGCCGCCTCGGCACGATGTTCGCCTGTGACAAGTTCGGCTACGTGCCCGACATGATCACCTGCGCCAAGGGCATGACCTCGGGCTACTCCCCGATCGGTGCCTGCATCGTCTCCGACCGCATCGCGGAGCCGTTCTACAAGGGCGACAACACCTTCCTCCACGGCTACACCTTCGGTGGCCACCCGGTGTCGTCGGCGGTGGCCATCGCCAACCTCGACATCTTCGACAAGGAAGGCCTCAACCAGCACGTGCTGGACAACGAGGGCGCCTTCTTCTCCACGCTGCAGAAGCTGCACGACCTGCCGATCGTCGGCGACGTCCGCGGCAACGGCTTCTTCTACGGCATCGAGCTCGTCAAGGACAAGGTCACCAAGGAGTCCTTCACGGACGAGGAGACGGAGCGCGTGCTCTACGGCTTCCTCTCCAAGGCGCTCTTCGACAACGGCCTGTACTGCCGTGCCGACGACCGCGGCGACCCGGTCATCCAGCTGGCCCCGCCGCTGATCGCCGACCAGGGCACCTTCGACGAGATCGAAGGCATCCTGCGCTCGGTGCTCACCGAGGCGTGGACCAAGCTGTAGGACCCCCCTGCGGGACCCCGCTGCGGGACCGGCCCCTGACGGTCTCCCCCCAGCATCACGCCGCCCTCACGGCGTGACCCCGGCCCGGGCGTGCCGCCATCCGAGTGGATGGCGGCCACCCGGGCCGCGTGCCGTCCATGCGGACGGATCCGAATCCTTACGGTGCCCAGTGACCGACAGGCCCGTCCTTCGTTCCCCCGGAAGGGGGACACAGATCGGATCCGACATCGAGGTGTACGCGATGGCCCCACCGGACAACGACGTGCTCTGGGCGCGTTCCCTGCACTGCGCCCTGGGCGGTTCGGACGCGCTCAGCGGCGTCTCCCTCGGCGTCCGCGAAGGCGAGATCCTCGCCGTCGTCGGACCACGGGGAAGCGGCAAGACCACACTCCTGCGCTGCCTGTCCGGCCAGCTCGTCGCCCAGCAGGGCGAGGTCTGGTTCAACAGCGGCCCCGTCCACACCCTGGGCCCCGCCCAGCGCGAACGGCTCCGCCGCGACCGCTTCGGCTGGATCGACCCCGAACCGGGCCTCGTCCCCGAACTCACCGGCTGGGAGAACACCGCCCTGCCGCTGCTCCTCCGCGGGATCTCCCACCGGGCCGCGAAGACCACCGCCCTGGAATGGCTGGAGCGCCTCGACATCGGCGCCTGCGCCCGCAGACGGCCGCACGCCCTCAGCCACCCCCAGCGCCAGCGGATCGCCATCGCCCGCGCCCTCATCACCACCCCCACGGTGCTGTTCGCCGACGAACCCACCGCCGCACTGCACCGCGCCGAAGGCGCCCAGGTCCTGCGCACCCTGACGGCCGCCGCCCGCTCCCACGGCATCACCGTGCTCCTCGCCACCCACGACGGCGAGGTCGCGGCGCTCGCCGACCGCACGGTCGCGCTCCTCGACGGGCGCCGGGTCGCCGCCGTACCTCCGGCGTCAGGGGCGGAGGGCGTCGCCGCGTGCTCGCTCTCCGTCTAGCCCGCGGATCCCACCCCCTCGTCCTGACGCGCCGGCTCCTCGTCGCCGCCGCGGCCGCGGGGGTGGGTTTCCTCCTGCTCTGCACCCTCGGATACGCCGTCGGGCACCCGGACCGCTCCTCCACCTCCGTGCTGCGCCTGCTGTGGTGCGCGCTGCCGCTCGCCGCCACCGTCCAGTTCGCCGTCGCCGTGGCCCGTACCGACCCCGCCACCCGGCCCCGCCCCGGGCTGTCGGCCGTCGGACTCGGCCCCGCCCGCCTCACCGCCATCGCCGCCGCGTCGACCGCCGTGGCCTGCACCCTCGGCTCGGCCGTCGCACTGCTGTTCTATCTGCACCTGCGCGGCGACATCACGGGCCTGCCCTTCGACGGGGCCGCTGCCGACCTCCTCGCCGCCGACCAGCCGCTGCCGCTCGCCGCCGCCCTCACCCTGCTGGCCGTCCTGCCGGTCACCGCCGCCACCGCCGCAGGCCTCGCGCTGCGCCCGCGCACCGCGCCCGCCGCCCCGGAGGGCGCCGAGAAGCCGATGTCGAGCGGACTGCCCTGGGGCATCGCCCTGGTCGCCGTCGGCCTCGCCGTCGAGACCTACGCGGGACGCGGAGGCGGCGAAGGACTCCCGCTGCCCGGCCGCTTCGACGGCAACCCGGCGGGCGTCCTCACCGGCTGGGTCCTGACCGCGATCGGCCTCGCCCTGGCCGGCCCCGGCCTCGTCCACGGCTGCGGCCGGCTCCTCCAGGCCGTCCGGCCCGGCGCCACCCGGCTGCTCGCGGGACGCGTCCTGATGGACGAGTCCCGCCGTATCGGCCGGCCCCTCGGCGTGGTCAGCGCGGTCGTCTCCGGAACGCTCGCGGGAGCCTCGCTGTACAGCTCCGGCTCCGGCACCTTCGGACCGCTCACCGGCCTGGGCGCCGGACTGATCCTCGCCTGCACCACCGCCACCCTCCTGACGGCCGCCCTGGAGTCCAAGCAGGGCCGCGCCCACACCAGCGAGGCCCTCCTCCGCATCGGCGCCCCGCCCACGGTCCTGCGCACCGCCGCCCTGATGCGCGCGGGCGTCCTCCTCGCCGTCTTCCTCCCGCTGACCTGGGCGATCGCGGAACTGGCGGCACTGCCCCTGACGGGCTGACACGGCGCCCCCGCAGCCGAGGGCCGCCGGCGCGACTCGGGGCGGACCGGGACTCCGCCGCGCGGCGGAGACGAAGGCGCCCACGGGCCGACGACCGCCGGAGCACCCGGCGGGAGGCTCGGGGCCATGACACCGAACACACTCCTGGCCTCCTGGCCCTCCTGGGCGGGCCGGGCCGGGTTCCTCTGGTCACTGCTGTACGCCGCCGGCGCGGCCCTCGCCGCGCTCACCGGCCCCGCCTTCGGCTACACCCTGCTCGCCAAGGGCACCGGCACGGCGGCCGAGACGACGGCGGCGGTGCTGTACGGGGCCGGCGGCTGCCCCGGCTTCCGCCGCTCGCGCTCGGCTGGGCGGGGGCGGGCGCGCTCGCCCCCTTCGGCGCCTTCCTGGCCGCGCTCGGCGTGCTGGCCTGGACGGGTGTGATCGGCCTCGGCATGGCGGACCACGCACCCTGGGTGGTCGCCGTCGCCTAGGGAGGCTTCTGCGGCTACGGTCTCGCGCTCGCCCGGGCCACCCGCCTGTACCAGCGGGCGACCCGGACGAACTGCGAGCACTGCTAGCCGGTCACTTCCGCCAGAACAGGTGGTGCGTCACCTTGCCGCCCGGGCTGGGCACCACATCGCGGTGGAAGCGGTCGAGCAGCTCGTCCGGGGACTCCCACAGCCGCGCCCCGGAACCGAGCTTCACCGGCGACACCGCGACATGCAGGGTGTCGACAAGCCCGGCGTCGAGGAACTCCCGGATGGTGGTGGCCCCGCCACCGAGCCGGACGTCCTTGCCCCCCGCCGCCTCCCGCGCCATCCCGAGGACCGTGGCGGGGTCGGCGTCCACGAAGTGGAACGTGGTGTCGGAGAGCGTGAACGACGGCCGCGGGTGGTGGGTCAGCACGAACACCGGCGTACGGAACGGCGGCTCGTCACCCCACCAGCCCTTCCAATCCTCGTCGAGCCAGGGCCCGCGCTGGGGACCGAACTTGTTGCGTCCCATGATCTCGGCGCCGATGTTCCGCGCGTAGTCCCGCGTCAGATAGTCGTCCAGGCCACGGCTGCCGCCCGGGTCGGTCCGCATCGGCCAGCTCGCCGTGGCCCCGGCCCAGGAGAACATCTCCCCGGGCTCCGCATGACCGAACGGCCGCTCCAGACTCTGGCCCTCACCGGCACCGAATCCATCGGACGAGACATTGAAGTTCTGGACTCTGAGCAATTGGCCCATGGTGGTTCCTCCCGCGTGGTCGACAAACAAGACGACGGACAAGACCGAACACCCAGAAGACTCCCACAGCGGCCAAAACTCATCGCACCCGCTACGGGGTGTCGTCCCCGAGCACCACCACGTCCTCCACCCGGAACTCCACGCCCACCGCGGCGCCCTCCTCCGGCGCCTCCCGCAGCGGGATCTCCGCCTCAAGGGCGGGCCCCTCGGCCGGCCGGAGCCTTACGACGACCTGACTGCCCCGGAACGTCCGGGACTCCACCGTCCAGAGCGGACCCTCCGCCACCAGCCGCACACCGCCCGGCCTGACCAGCAGCCGCCGGTCCCCCTCCGGCGAGCCGTCCGGCACCGGCACCTTCCCCCACACGGTCCGCGCGACCCCGCCCGTGACCCGCGCCGCCACCACGTTGTCGAAGCCCAGGAACCGCGCCACGAACTCCGAAGCGGGCCGCCGCCACACCTCGGCCGGCGCACCCGTCTGAGCGATCCGCCCGTCCCGCATGACCACCACCCGGTCGGCCAGCACGAACGCCTCACCCTGATCGTGGGTCACCGCGAGCACCGTCGTCCCCAGAGTCCCGAAGAGCTGCCGCAACTCCACCACGAGCCGCTCCCGCAGCCCCCGGTCCAGCTGCCCGAGAGGCTCGTCCAGCATCAGCAGCCGGGGCCGGGGCGCCAGCGCGCGGGCCAGCGCCACCCGCTGCTGCTCACCGCCGGAGAGCGCGCCGACCGACCGCCGCTCGGCGCCCGGCAGCCCGACGAGGTCGAGCAGCTCCCGCACCCGCTCCCTCTGCTCGGCCTTCACCGCCCCCCGCATCCGCAGACCGAAGGCGACGTTCCCGCCGACGTCCCGCTGCGGGAACAGCTGGTGGTCCTGGAACATCAGGCCGACACCGCGCCGGTGCGTCGGCACCCCGCGCTGGTCGGCTCCGCCGAGCAGCACCCGGCCGCCGTCCAGCGCCTGGAGCCCGGCCACCGCCCGCAGCAGCGTCGACTTCCCGCTGCCGCTGGGACCGAGCACACACACGATCTCGTGCTCGGCCACCTCCAGGTCCACGGCGTCCAGCACGGCCCGCTCCCCGAACCGCACGGTCGCGTCCTCGATCGAAAGCATCAGAACTCCCCGGAGGTCCGGTCGGTCCGGAGCCGTTCCAGCAGCAGCAGGGACACCGCGCACACCACCATCAGGATCGTCGAGAGGGCCATCGCCTGCCCGTAGTTGAGTTCGCCTGGCCGGCCGAGGAGCCGGGCCACCGCCACCGGCAGCGTCGGGCTGTCCGGGCGGGCGATGAAGACCGTCGCACCGAACTCGCCCAGCGAGACGGCGAAGGCGAACCCGGCGGCGATCAGCAGCGCCCGCCGCACCAGCGGCAGGTCCACCTCCCGCCAGGCCCGCCACGGCGAGGCACCGAGCACCGCCGCCGCCTCCCGCAGCCGCTCGTCCACCGCCCGCAGCACCGGCAGCATCGTCCGCACCACGAAGGGAACACCGACCAGCGCCTGCGCCAGCGGTACGAGGATCCAGCTGGACCGCAGATCGAACGGCGGCTCGTCCAGCGTGATGAGGAACCCGAAGCCGACGGTGACCGCCGAGACCCCGAGCGGCAGCATCAGCAGCGCGTCGAAGCCCCGCACCAGCCGCCCCGCCCGCCTGGTCAGTGCCGCCGCCGCGAGTCCGCCGATCAGCACCGCGATGGCCGTGGCGACCACCGCGTACCGCAGCGAGTTCCCGATCGCCTCCAGCGGCGGTACGAGGAAGGTCCCGGACTCGTCCAGCGAACCGAGCGCCCGGTAGTACCGCAGCCCGTACCCGTCGGGCCCCGCGAAGGAACGCTCCACGAGCACCCCCAGCGGCAGCAGGATCAGCAGCGCCACCGACACCAGGACCCCGCCGAGCAGCGCCCACTGCCCGAAGCCGCGCGGCCGGCGCGCGGTCCGCTCCGGGGACACCAGCCGCAGGGCGCTCTCCCGTCGCCGTACCGTCCACGCGTGCACGGCCAGGATCGCGCCGACCGCCGCGAACTGGACCAGGGTGAGGACGGCGGCCGTCGGCAGGTCGAGCAGCCGCGCGGTCTGCCGGTAGATCTCCGCCTCCAGGGTCGAGTACGCGTCCCCGCCGAGGATCTGTACGACACCGAAGGAGGTGAAGGTGAAGAGGAAGACCATCAGGGCGGCCGCCGACACCGCCGGCACCAGCGCGGGCAGCGTCACCGTCCGCCAGGCCGTCCAGCGCGAGGCGCCGAGGACCCGGGCGGCCTCCTCCTGCCGGGGGTCGAGCTGGGACCACAGCCCGCCGACGGTCCGGACGACGACCGCGTAGTTGAAGAACACATGCGCCAGCAGGATCGCCCACACACTGGTGTCGAGCCGCAGCCCCCACAGCTCGTCCGTGAGACCGTTCCGGCCGACCAGCGCGAGGAACGCCGTACCGACCAGCACCGTCGGCAGCACGAACGGCACCGTGACCACGGCCCGCAGGACGCCCTTGCCCGGGAAGTCGAAGCGCGCGAAGACATACGCCCCCGGCAGCGCGACCAGCAGCGTCAGCGCCGTCGACGCGAGCGCCTGCCAGACCGTGAAGCCGAGCACGTCCAGGATGTCCGGCCGGCTCAACGTCTCGCCGATCCGGCCGAACCGCCAGGCCCCGTCGGGCCGCAGCCCCCGGTCGACGATCGACACGACGGGCCAGGCGAAGAACACGGCGAAGAACGCGACGGGCAGGGCCATCAGCCCCAGCCGCGTCACGTCCCCCCGCCGGTCGCGCCCTACTTCAGAACGAGCGACGACCACTGCTGGATCCACGCGTCACGCTTCTCGGCGATCTTCTCCGGCGCCATGGTCTCCGGCTTGTCGACGACCACGCCGTGCTTCGTGAACAGCTCCGGCAGGGCCGCGTCCTTCGCCACCGGGTTGACGAACATCTGGAGCGGCATGTCCTCCTGGAACTTCTTCGAGATCAGGAAGTCGATCAGCGCCTTGCCGCCCTCGGGGTTCTTCGCCCCGTTCAGCAGCCCCGCGAACTCGGTCTGCCGGAAGCAGGTCCCCGTGGACACCCCGGTGGGCGCCACCTTCGGCTGCGGCTCGCCGTACAGCACCTCGACCGGCGGGCTGGAGGCGTAGGACACGACGAGCGGCCGGTCGCCCTTGGCCTGCTTGCCGCCGGCCGAACCGGAGAACTCCTGGTTGTACGCCAGCTCCCAGCTGTCGACGGTCTTCACACCGTTGTCCCGGAGCTTCTTCCAGTAGTCCCGCCAGCCCTCGTCGCCGTACTTCGCGGCCGTACCGAGCAGGAACCCGAGCCCCGGGGAGGACCGCTCGGGGTTCTCGACCACGAGCAGGTCCTTGTACGCCGGCTTCGCCAGATCGTCGAAGGTCACCGGCGGCGCCAGCTTCTTGTCCGCGAAGTACTTCTTGTCGTAGTTGACGCAGATGTCACCGGAGTCGACCGGAGTGACCCTGTGCTCCTCGTCCAGCTGGTACGCCGCCGGGACCCGGTCCAGGCCCTTCGCCTCGTACGGGACGAAGATCCCGTTGTCGAGGGCGCGGGACAGCAGCGTGTTGTCGACACCGAAGAAGACGTCACCCTGCGGGGAGCCCTTGGTCAGGATCTCCTTGTTGACGGCCTCCCCCGCGTCCCCGCTCTTGAGGACCTTCACGGTGAAACCGGTCTGCTTCGTGAACGCCGCCAGCACCTCCTTGGAGGCGTTGAACGAGTCGTGGCTCACCAGCGTCACCGTCTTCGGCGCCGGCGCACCGGTCTTCCCCGCGGCGCCGCGGACGTCGTCCGTGCCGCAGGCGGCGAGGGTCGTGACGCCCAGCGCCGCGACGAGCGCGACGGCGGCCATCTTCTTGGTACTCACTGAGGTGGTGCTCACTGAGATTCCTCCTGGGTGTGTCCAGGAAGAGACGCGGCCCTGCCCGCGTCCGGCGGACCGGACGCGGGCAGGGCGCAACAGCATGAGTTACGACCGAACTTCCTACCCAGAATGACCTGGGCGAGGTTCAGAGGGTCTGCGGCCTGACGGTGCCGCACTCTCAGCGCTGTGGCGCTCCCCTGTCGGAATATGGAGATGTGTTCGAGCTCAGAGTACAAGCTCAGCGTTCGGCGGCGGCCAGCTGTCCACAGGCACCGTCGATCTCCTGACCTCGGGTGTCCCGCACGGTCACCGGCACACCGTGACGCGCGATGGCCTCGACGAAGGCCTTCTCGTCCTCGGGACGGGACGCCGTCCACTTCGAACCGGGCGTCGGGTTCAGCGGGATCAGGTTGACGTGCACCCGCTTGCCCTTGAGGAGCCTGCCGAGCAGGTCACCGCGCCACGCCTGGTCGTTGATGTCCCGGATGAGGGCGTACTCGATGGAGATCCGGCGCCCGGACTTCTCCGCGTACTCCCAGGCGGCGTCGAGGACCTCACGCACCTTCCAGCGCGTGTTGACCGGCACCAGGGTGTCGCGCAGCTCGTCGTCCGGGGCGTGCAGCGAGACCGCGAGACGGCATTTGAAGCCCTCGTCGGCGAACCGCAGCATCGCGGGCACGAGACCCACCGTGGACACGGTGATGCCGCGCTGCGACAGACCCAGACCGTCCGGCTCGGGGTCGGTGAGCCGGCGGATCGAGCCGACGACCCGCTTGTAGTTCGCGAGCGGCTCCCCCATGCCCATGAACACGATGTTGGAGAGCCGCGCCGGTCCCCCGGGCACCTCCCCGTCCCGCAGCGACCGCATGCCGTCCACGATCTGGTGCACGATCTCGGCGGTCGACAGGTTCCGGTCGAGCCCCGCCTGCCCGGTCGCGCAGAAGGGGCAGTTCATCCCGCAGCCCGCCTGCGAGGAGATGCACATGGTCACCCGGTCCGGGTAGCGCATGAGCACCGACTCGACGAGCGTGCCGTCGTGCAGCCGCCACAGCGTCTTGCGGGTGGTGTCGTCGTCGCACGAGATGTGCCGCACCACGGACATCAGATCGGGCAGCAGCTCCCCGGCCAGCTTCTCCCGCGAGGCGGCCGGAATGTCCGTCCACTCGGCGGGATCGTGCGCGTACCGCGCGAAGTAGTGCGTGGACAGCTGCTTGGCGCGGAAGGGCTTCTCGCCGATCGCGGCGACGGCTTCCTTCCGCTCGGCGGGCGTGAGGTCGGCCAGGTGCCGCGGCGGCTTCTTGGCTCCGCGGGGGGCGACGAAAGTGAGTTCTCCGGGCTTGGGCATGGTGATACCAGTGTCGCAGAGATACGACGAAGGGCCCGCCGCCCCTGAGGCGACGAGCCCTTCACCGAAAGAACCGCAGGTCAGACCGTGCCGACGAACAACGCCATCAGCAACCACACCACCGGCGCCGTCGGCAGCAGCGAGTCAAGGCGGTCCATGATGCCGCCGTGGCCCGGCAGCAGCGTGCCCATGTCCTTGATGCCCAGGTCGCGCTTGATCATCGACTCGCCGAGGTCGCCGAGCGTCGCGCTCGCCGCCACCGCCAGACCGAGGATCAGGCCCTGCCACCAGGCACCCTCGTCGATCATGAACTCCATGCACAGCGCGCCCGCCGCCATCGCGAACGTCACCGCGCCGACCAGCCCCTCTCGGGTCTTGCCGGGGCTGATCCGCGGGGCCAGCTTGTGCTTGCCGAAGCGCCAGCCGACCGCGTACGCCCCGGTGTCGCTGACCACGGTCAGGATCAGGAACGTCAGCACCCGCTGCGGACCGTCGTCGGCGGTCAGCAGCAGCGCCACGAAGGTCGCGAGGAACGGCACGTAGAACGCGGCGAACACACCCGCCGTGACGTCCTTCAGGTAGCCCTCGGGGGGCTCCGTCATCCGCCAGACGAGCACCGCGAGCGCCGTGAGCGCCATCGCCACCCAGGCACCCTCGGCGCCCCGGACGTAGCCGGCGACGACCATCGCCGCACCGCCGACCGCGAGCGGCACCAGCGGGGCCTTGACGGCCTTGCGCTCCTGGAGGCGCGAGGTGAGCTCCCAGAGTCCGACGACCACGGCGACCGCTATCACCCCGATGAACGCCGGCTTCCAGATGAACAGCGACGCGACGATGACCGCGCCGAGCCCGACTCCGACCCCTATGGCCGCGCCCAGGTCACGCCCCGCGCTCTTCTTCCGCCGTGGCGCGGGCTGCGCGGGCGGCGGAGGCGGAGTGGGGCTGGGCATGGGCTCCTGCGGGTGCTCGTGCGGCGTCTCGTCACGGAACAGGGGACCGCTCGGGTGAGCGGCCCCCCGGCCGTGACCGTCCTGGAATCCGCCGGAGGGAACGTCGGGCACGATGGGCATGGGCCGAGTCTGCGCCGCGTGCTGCCGATCATGTGCGGGACCCGCCGGGACGGGCCCCTGGTCGGGTCCCCCACGGCCGGAAGCGGCCGGGGCCCCCCAGGAAGAGTCGTTCATCAGACCTCGAGCAGCTCGGCTTCCTTGTGCTTGAGCAGCTCGTCCACCTGCGCGACGTACTTCGCGGTGGTGTCGTCGAGCTCCTTCTCGGCGCGGCGGCCCTCGTCCTCGCCGACCTCGCCGTCCTTGACGAGCTTGTCGATGGTCTCCTTGGCCTTGCGGCGGACCGAGCGGATCGAGATCTTCGAGTCCTCGGCCTTGCCCTTGGCGACCTTGATGTACTCGCGGCGGCGTTCCTCCGTCAGCTCGGGGAACACCACCCGGATGATGTTGCCGTCGTTGCTCGGGTTGACGCCGAGGTCCGAGTCGCGGATGGCCTGCTCGATGTTGCGCAGCGCGCTCTTGTCGAACGGGGTCACCACGGCCATGCGCGGCTCCGGAACGGAGAACGACGCCAGCTGGTTGATGGGGGTGATGGCACCGTAGTAGTCCGCCACGATCTTGTTGAACATCGCCGGGTGCGCACGGCCGGTGCGGATCGCGGCGAAGTCCTCCTTGGCGACCACGACGGCCTTCTCCATCTTCTCCTCGGCCTCGAGGAGGGTCTCTTCGATCACCACTTGCTCCTGCGTGTCGTCGCGTTGTGTCCTGCACGGTGTACGACCGGCAGGGCTCTGTCCATCCCCTTGCGGGGCGGTTCCCCGGTTCGGGTCAGGCCCGGGTGCCCTGGTCGCTCACGAGCGTGCCGATCTTCTCACCCTTCACCGCGCGAGCGATATTGCCCTCGGTGAGCAGTTCGAAGACGAGGATCGGGAGGTTGTTGTCCCGGCACAGGGTGATGGCGGTCGCGTCGGCGACCTTGAGGTCGCGGGAGAGCACCTCGCCGTACTCGAGCGCGTCGAACTTGACCGCGTCGGGGTTGGCCTTCGGGTCGGAGTCGTAGACGCCGTCCACGCCGTTCTTGCCCATCAGCAGGGCCTCCGCGTCGATCTCCAGGGCGCGCTGGGCCGCGGTGGTGTCCGTGGAGAAGTACGGCATGCCCATGCCCGCACCGAAGATGACCACGCGGCCCTTCTCCAGGTGGCGCACGGCGCGCAGCGGGATGTACGGCTCGGCGACCTGGCCCATGGTGATGGCGGTCTGGACCCGGGAGTCGATGCCTTCCTTCTCCAGGAAGTCCTGGAGGGCGAGGCAGTTCATCACGGTGCCGAGCATGCCCATGTAGTCGGAGCGTGCCCGGTCCATGCCGCGCTGCTGGAGCTCGGCGCCCCGGAAGAAGTTGCCGCCGCCGATCACGATCGCGATCTCCGCGCCATCGCGGACGACGGCCGCGATCTCCCGCGCGATGGCGTGCACGACGTTGGGGTCGACGCCCAGGCCGGTACCGCCGGAGAAGGCTTCTCCGGACAGCTTCAGCATGTAGCGGCCGGCCTGCTTGCCGTTGTTGTCGTCGCCCTGTACGGCGCCCTGGTTCATGGAGATCTCCTCGTGCACATACGAAGGAGGCCATTGCCTTTGGGTCCTCGCGGTATCCCGTGCGGCAATGGCCTCCTCGTCAGATCTGCGGTCGTCCTGCGCGTGCGCGTGACGACTGCCTCAGACCCTACCGGGGTCCGGCGTCCGTCGCGTTCGCGTACGGACTCAGATGCCGACCTTGATGCGGGTGAAGCGCTTCAGGGTGACACCGGCCGCGTCCAGGATCTGCTGGACGGACTTCTTGTTGTCAAGGGCGTACGGCTGACCGAGCAGCGTCGCGTCCTTGAAGAAGCCGTTCACGCGACCCTCGACGATCTTCGGGAGCGCGGCCTCGGGCTTGCCCTCGGCGCGGGTGGTCTCCTCGGCGACGCGACGCTCGGTCTCGACGACCTCGGCCGGAACGTCCTCACGGGTGAGGTACTTCGGCGCGAAGGCGGCGATGTGCTGGGCGACACCCTTGGCGACGGCGGCGTCGGCCTTGTCGAACTCGACGAGGACACCGATCTGCGGCGGGAGGTCCGGCATCGTGCGGTGCATGTACGCGTAGACGAAGCCGTCGGCGTACTGCGCGAAGCGGTCCAGGACGATCTTCTCGCCGAGGTTGGCGTTGGCCTCGTCGACGAACGCCTGCACGGTCTTGCCGGCCTCGATCTCGGAGGCGAGCAGCGCCTCGAGGTCGGCCGGGGCGGACGCGGCGACGTGCTCGGCCAGCTGGGCGGCGACGGCCTGGAACTTGTCACCCTTGGCGACGAAGTCCGTCTCGCACTTCAGCTCGACGAGGACACCGGAGGTGTTGTCGTCGGCGATGAGGGAGACCACGGCGCCGTTCTCGGCGGAGCGGCCCTCGCGCTTGGCGACGCCCTTCTGGCCCTTGATGCGCAGGGCCTCGACGGCCTTGTCGACGTTGCCGTCGGCCTCGTCGAGGGCCTTCTTGCAGTCCATCATGCCGGCGCCGGTGAGCTCGCGGAGCTTCTTGACGTCAGCGGCGGTGTAGTTCGCCATGAGTCTGTTTCTCTCTCGAAGTCTGAAAGATCGGGCGGGTCCACGGGTAGTGACGGCGGGGGTCAACACGCTCCCCCGCCGTCACTACCCGAAGGTCCTGAAGGGTCAGGCCTGCTCGGCGTCCGCGGCCGGAGCCTCGGCCTCGGCGACCTCGGCGACCTCGGCGACAGCCTCGGTGGCCTCGGCGTCCGCGACCTTCTCGGTCTCGGCGGAGGTCTGGACCTCGGCGTCGTCGGCCTTCTTCTCGCCCTCGAGCAGGTCGCGCTCCCACTCGGCGAGGGGCTCGCCGGCGGCCTTCTCGCCCGGCTTCGAGTCGCCGGTCGCGGCGCCGGAGCGGGCGATGAGGCCCTCGGCGACGGCGTCGGCGATCACGCGGGTGAGCAGGGTGACGGAGCGGATCGCGTCGTCGTTGCCCGGGATCTTGTAGTCGACCTCGTCGGGGTCACAGTTGGTGTCGAGGATCGCGACGACCGGGATCTTCAGCTTGCGAGCCTCGCCGACGGCGATGTGCTCCTTCTTGGTGTCCACGATCCAGACGGCGCTGGGAACCTTGGACATCTCGCGGATACCACCGAGGGTCTTCTCCAGCTTGGCCTTCTCGCGCGAGAGCACGAGAAGCTCCTTCTTGGTGAGACCCGAAGCGGCGACGTCCTCGAAGTCGATCTGCTCGAGCTCCTTGAGGCGCTGCAGACGCTTGTAGACGGTGGAGAAGTTGGTGAGCATGCCACCGAGCCAACGCTGGTTGACGTACGGCATGCCGACACGCGTCGCCTGCTCGGCGATGGCCTCCTGGGCCTGCTTCTTCGTACCGACGAACATGATGGAACCGCCGTGGGCGACGGTCTCCTTCACGAACTCGAAGGCGCGGTCGATGTACGACAGCGACTGGAGCAGGTCGATGATGTAGATGCCGTTGCGCTCGGTGAAGATGAAGCGCTTCATCTTCGGGTTCCAGCGACGGGTCTGGTGACCGAAGTGGACGCCGCTCTCCAGCAGCTCCCGCATCGTGACGACGGCCATGGCCATCTCCTTGGTTTCTCGGTTGTTTTCCTGACGCCCCGGCGCGCCATGCCCACGAGGGACCGAAAGGCGCTGCCACGTCCGGTGAGGGCAGTGGCGGGGCGTGCGAAGTCGACCCGGTGACCCGGGTCGCCAAGAGAAGTGTACGGGACCCCGGGAGCAGCGGGTGACGGCACTGTCCACAACCGGCCGGTAGTCCACAGAAACCGCCCGCGACCCCCACGAACCGAACCACCCGGGGAGTCTTTCCCCATGCACCTGATGCCCCTGATCCTCACCGTCGGGCTCCTGTGGCCCGTGGGCCCGCCACCGCCCGAGATCCTCCGCGGCTGGCAGCCCCCACCCGGCCCGTACGCCGCAGGCCACCGCGGCGTCGACCTCGCCGCACCCCCCGGCACCCCGGTCCTCGCCCCGGCCGCCGGCACGGTCACCTTCGCCGGCCCGGTCGGCGGCCGGGGCGCCGTCACCCTCACCCTGCCGGGCACGGGCACTCCCCCACTCCGCACGACCTTCACCCCGGTGACCCCCCTGGTCCCCGCCGGCACCACCGTCACACCCGGCACCCCGATCGCCCACGTCACCGAGGGCCCCCACTGCCCGAAGTCCTGCCTCCACTGGGGCCTCCTCCGAGGCACCCAGTACCTGAACCCCCTCCTCCTGACGAAACGAGCCCCCTCACGCCTGCTCCCGCTCAGAAACTGAACACGAGGAGGGAGAGGGGAAGGGGAGGGGGGAGGGGAGGGGGAGGGGGAGGGGGAGGCCCCCAGCAGGTTGATCAGGCTTGGGGGCCGCCGACGCCGTGGAGGGCCATCGCGACCGCCGCCTCGGCGATCTCCGTGGGGTTCTCGGCCGCACCGAGTTCGATGCGACGGACGGCGGCGTCGACGACACCCTGGAGGAGCATCGCGCCCAGCCTGGGCTGGGGCTGACCCAGGGCGGCGAGTGCCTCGACGATCATCGCGACGAGACCGCCGTGGGCCGCGCGGATCTTCTCGCGGGCGCCGTCGTCGAGCTCGCTCGCCGAGATGGCGACGACCGCGCGGTGGCGCCGGTCCCCGACCAGCTCCAGCTGGGTGCGGACGTACGCCTCGACCTTGCCCTTCGGGGTGGCGGCGGTGTCCATCGCGGTCTCGACCTCGGCGGCCCAGACGGGGAAGTCGACGGCGCACAGCTCTTCGACGACGGCCGCGCGCGATCGGAAGTATTCGTACACCGAGGAACGGGCGAGGCCCGTGCGCTCGGCGAGTGCGGGGAAGGTCAGCGCCTCCGTACCGCCCTCGGACAGCAGGGAACGCGCGGCGTCCAGGAGGGCGCCACGCTGCATCGTCCGGTGCTCGGCCACGGAGGCCGCTCGAATCCTGGGCACGGCTCCACTGTACGACCGGTCGGCGCCGGTCAGCGTCCGACGTCGGCCAGCTTGGCGCGGAGCTGAAGGACGGACTTGGTGTGGATCTGGCTGACACGACTCTCGGTGACACCGAGGACGTGGCCGATCTCCGCCAGCGTGAGGCCCTCGTAGTAGTAGAGGGTGACGACGGTCTTCTCCCGTTCGGGGAGGGTGTTGATGGCGCGAGCGAGCAGCCGGCGCAGCTCGCGGCCCTCGGCGACCTCGACGGGGTTGTCGGCGGCCGTGTCCTCCAGGGTGTCCATCAGGGAGAGCCGGTCGCCGCCCTCGCCGCCGACGTGCAGGAGCTCTTCCAGGGCCACCACGTTCGCCAGGGACAACTGGCTGAAAACCGCGTGCAGTTCCTCCAGCGTGATGTCCATCTCGGCGGCGACCTCGCTCTCGGAGGGGGTGCGCCGGAGCTGGGCTTCGAGGGTGGCGTAGGCGCGCTCGACGTTGCGGGCCTTCTGGCGGACGGAGCGCGGGATCCAGTCCAGGGCGCGGAGTTCGTCGATCATGGCGCCGCGGATACGGGTGATGGCGTATGTCTCGAACTTGATCGCGCGCTCGACGTCGAACTTCTCGATGGCGTCGATGAGGCCGAAGACCCCGGAGGAGACGAAGTCGGCCTGTTCCACATTGGAGGGGAGGCCGACACTGACGCGTCCTGCGACGTATTTGACGAGCGGTGAGTAGTGCAGGATCAGCTGCTCCCGCAGTCGCTCGTCTCCCGTGTCCTTGTACGACCGCCACAGTTCGTCGAGGGAGGTCGGTGCGGGTGGTCGCACGGCGCCCCGGGCTGCTGGGGGCACCGCAGCGCGGTCAGACCCGGAGGTGTGCTGGGGCATGCGTTGCCTTGAGCCGTTCTGCTGTCGGGTGCGGAGAGGGGGATGCGGGTGTCCTGGTGGGAATTCTGGTGAGCGTAGCGTGAGTGCGCCGTAGCGGTGAGCGAACATCGGCGGATCCCGCCGCTCCGGGTGGACGCCGTCGGCCACATCTTCGAACCCGGGTCGTGGCGCGCGTCGGCCCCTCGGGTGCGGCCGAGAGAACTCGGTTGTTCATCCGCATCACCCTTTCACCCGAATGCTCCAGGTCAAGTACCGCCTCGCCGCGCGTTCGACCCGGGTGTCGCGGTTTTCGTCAACTGCCAGCCCTCACCGCGGCGTTCGACGAAGCCGAGGGAGTGGAGTTCGTACAGCCTGGCGAGGGTGTCGTCCGGGGTGGCCCCCGCGAGGCGGGCGATGACGGTCGTGGGGGTGGGGCCGGGCGCGGGGACCGCTTCGAGGACGCGTTTCGCGGCGGGGGCGAGGAGGTCGCGAGGCAGGACGGGCCCTCGGCGCGTCGGCGCGAGCTGCCCCATGTCTCCGATGAGTTCGACGATCTCGTCGGCGTCGGTGACGAGGGTGGCCTCACCGCGCAGGAGTTCGTGGACTCCGGCGGAGAGCGCGCTGGTCACCGGGCCGGGGACGCCCATGGTGTGGCGGCCGAGGCGGATGGCGGCGCGGGCGGTGACGAGGGAGCCGCTGCGGTGCTGCGCCTCGATGACGACGGTGCCGCGGGTGAGGGCGGCGATGACCCTGTTGCGGAGGATGAAGCGGCTCGGTGTGGGGTGACTGTCGGGCGGCAACTCTCCTACGACGAGGCCTTGTTCGGCGATGCGGCGGATGAGCTGGTCGTGGCCGCGGGGGTAGGGGGTGTCGACCCCGCAGGCGAGTACGGCGACGGTGGCGCCGCCCGCGGCGAGCGCGCCCCGGTGCGCGGCGCCGTCGATGCCGTAGGCGGCGCCGGAGACGACGACCCAGCCGTGGCGGGCGAGGCCGGTGGCGAGGTCGGCTGCGGTGTGCGCGCCGTACGGGGTGCAGGCGCGGGCGCCGACCAGGGCGACGGAGCGGAGGGCCCAGGTGCGCAGGTCGGCGGGGCCTCTGACCCAGAGGCCGACGGGGCGGGTGTCTCCCAGGTCGTCGAGTTGACGGGGCCATTCGGTGTCGCCGGGGACGACGAAGCGTCCGCCGAGCCGGTGGACGGTGTCGAGGTCCCGGTCGGGGTCGGCGGCGGTGGCGCGGAGCCGCCAGGACGCGACGCGTTTGCCGCCGGTCCCGGGAAAGGGGTCTCCGCCCAGGCCCCCGGTCCCGGGAAGGGGCTCCCCGCCGGGGCCCCCGGAACCGTCGAGGGCCCGTGAAGCCCCGGAACCCTCGCAGACCCGCGACCCCTCCGTGCGGCCGGGGGCGTCCATGCCGTCCGGCGTCCGGAGCAGGTGGGCGACGAAGTCGGTGGGCCCGTAGTGGTGGAGCCAGCGGCCCGCGTGTTCGTCGCCGGGTTCGATGGCTCGGCTGAGGACGGCGCGGGCCCGTCGCTCGTCCGTGGCGGCGCCGGTGGTCATGCGCGCTCCCCCGCTCCGACGGGCACTCCGCGGGCGATGCCGGTGCGCAGTTCGAGGGCGAGGGCGATGTCCTGGTGGTCGGGGCGGTCGTGTCCGGCGAGGTCGGCGACGGTCCAGGCGACGCGGAGCACGCGGTCGAGGCCGCGGGCGGTGAGGAGTCCGCGTTCGATGTCGCGTTCGGCCTCGGCGAGGGCTCCGGGGGCCGTGAGGTGGCGGGTGCGGAGTTCGTGTCCGGGGATCTCGCTGTTGACGGTCCAGGGGGTGTCTGCGAGGCGGGTGGCGGCGCGGGCACGGGCTTCGCGGACGCGTTCGGCGACGGCGGCGGTGCTCTCGCCCCGGCTGCCCTGGCCGAGGAGGTCGGCGCGGGTGACGGGTTCGGCTTCGACGCGCAGGTCGACGCGGTCGAGGAGGGGTCCGGAGAGGCGGGCCTGGTAGCGGCGGACGAGGGCGGCGGGGCATTCGCAGCCGGCGCCGTGCAGGGTGTGGCGTCCGCAGGGGCAGGGGTTGGCGGCGAGGGCGAGGAGGAAGCGGGCGGGGAGGCGTACGACTCCGGCGGCGCGGGCGATGACGACGTGCCCGGATTCGAGGGGCTGGCGGAGGGCGTCGAGTGCTTTCCCGGAGAACTCGGGGGCTTCGTCGAGGAAGAGGATGCCGCGGTGGGCGAGGGAGACGGCGCCGGGCCTGGGGAGGCCGTTCCCGCCGCCGACGAGGGACTGCATGGTCGCGGAGTGGTGGGGTGCGCAGTAGGGGGCGCGGCGGACGAGGGGTTCGCCGGGCGGGAGGATGCCGGCGACGGAGTGGACGGCGGTGACTTCGAGGGATTCCTGTCGGCTGAGGGGCGGGAGGATGCCGGGGAGTCGTTCGGCCAGCATGGTCTTTCCGGCTCCGGGTGGTCCGGAGAGCAGCAGGTGGTGGCTGCCGGCGGCGGCGACTTCGAGGGCGCGGCGGGCGCGGTGCTGGCCGGCGACGTCGGCGAGGTCGGGGCCTTCGGTGGGGTCGCCGGGGCCGGTGCTGAGTCCGGTGCCGAGGCCGGCGCCGGGGAGGAGGAGTCCGGCGAGCATGGCGTCGGGGCGGCCCTCTTCGGTGGGTTCCTCCTCGGGGGCGGGTTCGTCGGTGAGGACGGCGATGAGCTGGCGGAGGCTGCGGACGCCGAGGACGGAGACTCCGGGGACGAGGGAGGCCTCGCCGGCGGTCTGTTCGGGTACGACGACCTGGCGGTAGCCGGCGTCGGCGGCGGCGAGGACGGCGGGCAGGATGCCGCGGACGGGGCGGACGCGGCCGTCGAGTCCGAGTTCGCCGATGAGGACGAGGTCGGCGATGGCGCGTGGGTCGATGCGTTCGGCGGCGCCGAGGACGCTTGCCGCGATGGCGAGGTCGAATCCGGATCCGCTCTTGGGGACGGATGCGGGGCTGAGTCCTACGGTGAGTTTCTTCTGGGGCCATTCGGCACCGGAGTTGACGACGGCGGCGCGGACGCGGTCGCGGCTTTCGCTGAGGCTTTTGTCGGGGAGTCCGACGAGGGTGAAGGCGGCGACTCCCGGTTCGAGGTCGGCCTGTACTTCGACGACGACGCCTTCGACGCCGAGGAGGGCGACGGAGCAGGTGCGGGCGAATCCCATCTCAGGCCACCCCCTGGGCGTGGGTGAGGACGGGGGCGCCGCGGTGGGGCAGGACGATGCCGATGAGGTCGATGCGGATGCCGCCGTGGGGGGCGGGGGTGTCGTGGCGGTCGAGCCAGCAGGCGGCGAGGCGGCGGAGCCGGTCGGCCTTGCGGGGTGTGACGGCGGCCATCGGGTCTTCGTATCCGCCGTGGCGGCGGGTCTTGACCTCGCAGATGACGAGGGTGTCGCCGTCGCGGGCGACGATGTCGATCTCGCCGGTCCGGCCGCAGCGCCAGTTGCGGGCGAGGATGTGCATGCCGGTCGCGGTGAGCCGACGGGTCGCCAGCTCTTCTCCGTACCGTCCGAGTGCCTGGGTCTTGTTCATACGGCACCACCTCCGTCACCGACTGTGACGGAGGGTGGTGGATCGCGTGCGGTGCTGTGGACGGTCCGCGGGCTGTGGACAACCCGCTCACTCGTGGGGGTGAGTCGGGGTCAGCTGCCGGGCAGTTCGAGGTCGCTCTTGTTGAGCTCCTCGATGTTCACGTCCTTGAAGGTGAGGACGCGGACCTGCTTGACGAACCTGGCCGGCCGGTACATGTCCCAGACCCAGGCGTCGGCCATGCTGACCTCGAAGAAGACCTCGCCCTGGACCGAGTGCACCTGCATCTCGTAGTCGTTGGTGAGGTAGAAGCGCCGCTCGGTCTCGATCACGTATTTGAACAGCCCGACGACATCGCGGTACTCCCGGTAGAGCTTCAGCTCCATCTCGGTCTCGTACTTCTCGAGGTCCTCGGCGCTCATGGCATGTTCCCCTTCAGCCGTGCGTCCCCCTATTGTGCGCCAGGCGGACGCGCCCCTAAACGATTTCCGGGGCGAGAACCACCGGGGCACTCGGAGGTCCCTCGTCGAGCAGCGTGCGCAGCAACTCGGCGAGTCTGGTCGGGTACACCGTCTCATGGGCCGCCGACAGTTCGGCGGAGGTCCACCATCTGAGGCCCGCGAGACTGCGGGTCTCCAGTTCGGTGAGGGCCTGCGGCCCGGGCGCGGTCTCCGTTCCGCGGGTGCGGGCCAGGTAGTACCACTCGTCCTGGTCCCAGCGCCGCCCGTCGAAGGGGAAGGAGCAGTACCGCTTCCAGAGGACGGGTCCGAGGTCGACCTCGGTGATGCCGGTCTCCTCGGCGAGCTCCCGCAGCGCGGCCTGTGCGTGGGTCTCGTCGCCCTCCAGGCCGCCGCCGGGGGTGAACCACCAGGTGTTGTCCGGGGCGTCGGGCTCGTAACCGTGCATCAGCAGGACGCGGTCGTCGGGGTCGAGGAGTACGACCCGCGCGACCCGCCGTACTACGGCCCCCGGTTCGGCACCGGACCGGGTGGACGGCTGGGTGTCGGCCCCGGCCGGTCTCGGCTCCGTCCCCGGCTCCGGTTCCGTCATGCCCCCACCCTCTCGCGTTGCCCGGTGCGCGGTCCCGTCGGGCGGTGCTTCGTGAAGAACCGTGCCACCGGGCCGTACGCGGCGCCGAGCACGATCAGCAGGGCGCCGGCGCCGATCGCGGTGAGGAGGAGGCGTACGGGCCCGGGTTCGGAGGTGCCGCCCGGGAGTGCCGCGAAGCCCGTGGGGCGGTCCAGGAGGCCCTTGGCGGGCCAGACGACGGCGTCGACCCTGCCGGTGACCGTGGAGCGGGGCACGGAGCCCTGTCCGGCGTCTTCCAGGTGGGAGCGGGAGTCGAGGGAGAGGTGCCGGTCGTCGCCGAGGAGGAAGAGGCTGTCCGCGGGGACGGTGACGGAGAACGTCTTGTCGGAGGCGGTGACGCGGCCTTCGGGGCCGGGCTCGACGTAGGGCTCGTCGACGGGGGTGCCGTTGACGGTGAGGCGTCCGTCCCGGTCGCAGCAGGCGACGGTGTCGCCGCCGATGCCCGCGACCCGTTTGACCATGGGCGCGTCGCCCCAGAGGGGGTCGCGGAAGACCACGACGTCTCCGCGCCGTACCTCGGCGCCGTCGACGCGCTGGGCGAGGACCCGGGAGCCCACGTCGAGTGTGGGGGTCATGGACTGCGAGGGGATGGTGTACGGCTGGTAGAGCGCGGCTCCCCAGCCGAATCCGCCGAGGAAGAGCACACAGCCGACGGCCACGGCCAGCCCCGACAGCACGCTGCCGAGGCGGCCGTGGCCGCCCTTCGTCCGTATGGTTCCGCTCATGTGCGCACCCCGTGGGTCGGTGACGGACGGTGGTCCGTCGACCGTCCGGGACGGCACCCTACCCGCGGGTCGCTACTCGGCGGTATGCCGGGCGGCGAGCTTCTTGCGGCGCCACAGCACCAGCGGGAGCGCTCCGGCGAGGCCGGCCGCGCCGAGGGGGGCGGCGCTCATGGCCTTGTTGAGGCCGGGCTGGTCGAAGATGTCGGGCACCGGCAGGGTGGCCCAGCGGGTGACGGGCCAGGCGATCACCACGGCGCGGCCGACGACCTCGTCGTTGGAGACCGTGCCGCCACCGGGGAGCTGCTGGTGGAAGCGGGAGTCCAGGGAGTTCTGGCGGTTGTCGCCCATGACCCAGATGCGGCCCTCGGGGACCTTGATGGGCCCGAAGGAGTCCTGGCAGGGGACGGAGCCGGGGTAGAGGTACGAGGTCTCGTCCAGTGCCACGCCGTTGAGGACGACCTTGCCGCCCTCCTTGCAGGAGACGGTGTCGCCGCCGACGGCGATGACGCGCTTGATGAGGTCCTTCTCCTCGGCGGACGGCATGAGGCCGATGAAGCTGAGGAACTTCTGGACGACGTTCGGCGTGGGCGTCTGCTGGCCTTCGAGCCAGCCGCCCGGGTCGTGGAAGACGACGACTTCGCCGCGCTCGGGCTCGGAGCCGAACCAGGGCGTCAGCTTGTCGACGAGGACCCGGTCGCCCTTGACGAGCGTGTTCATCATCGATTCCGACGGGATCGAGAACGCCTGTACCAGGAAGGTCTTGATCAGCAGGGCGAGTACGAGCGCGATGCCGACGAGGAGGGGCAGTTCCTTCCAGAAGGAACGCTGCTTCTTCGGGGCCCGGCCGGACCCGCCCGCCGTGTCGTCGCCCGGTGCGTCGCCGCCCGGCGGCTGCGTCTGCTCGTCACCCGTCACGTCGTCACCCGTCGTGTCGTCGAAGGCCCCGTCGGCCCCCTTGTCGGGCCCATCGTGTCCGGATCGTGCGCCGACGGCCAAATCCCCCACATCCACTCCTCAGTCCGTGCGAACGCCCGTCCCGGGTCAGGGACAGGCCCACCACTCCCATAACGAGCAGAAGTTCCGCAGGGGTCGGGAGCCCGGTGAATCCGTTGAGATTCCGCTGGGACACACTATGCGACAGACCGAGCGCGGACTCGGAACTCGTACTGGCGTCCGGAACGGCGTCGAAGGTCGATCGCTCCTCCAGGCGCCGCCAGTGCCCGAAGGGCCAGGCGATCACCACAGCGCGCCCCACGACCTGCTCCTCGGACACCGTGCCGTGCTCCTTCTCGTCGAGATGGAAACGGGAGTCGCCCGAGGCGGAGCGGTGGTCGCCGAGCACGAAGATCCGCCCCTCGGGGACCTTCACCTCGAACGGGATCTTGGACGGCGGGTTCCCCGGATACAGGTACGGCTCGTCCAGCGGTACGCCGTTGACGGTGAGCCGCCCGTCCTCGCCGCAGCAGCGGACGGTGTCTCCCCCGACGGCGACGACCCGCTTGATCAGGTCCCGGTCGTCGGCCGAGGGCAGCAGCCCGATGAAGGTGAGCGCCTGTTTGGCCTGTTTGATGCCCACCGGGTCGTCGGCGGGCGGGGTGGCCTCCTGCTGGAGCCAGTTGCCGGGGTCCTTGAAGACGACGACGTCGCCGCGCTGGGGCCGGGAGCCGAACCAGGGGGTGAGCTTGTCGACGAGGACCCGGTCGGAGATGCGGATCGTCTTTTCCATGGAACCGGAGGGGATGACGAAGGCCTGGACCAGGAACGTCTTGAGGACGAGCGCGATGAGCACGGCGACCGTCACGAGGACGGGGATCTCGCGGAGCGCGGAGCGCTGCCGTCGCCGCTTGACCTTGCGGGCGAGCCTGCGCCGTTCGGCCCGTCCCGGCAGGGACTGGGCGGTGCCCTGTCCGGGGCCCCGGGCGGTTCCGCCGGGCGGGCGTCCCCGGCTACCCATGGGCCCCCGCCCCGTGTCCGCCGGCCGGAGCGGCCGGTACGGCGTCGAAGGCGCCGGTCCCAGCCACGGTGGACCAGCGGACGAAGGGCCAGGCGATCCAGTCGGCGCGTCCGATGACCTTGTCGACGGGGACCATGCCGCCGCCGGGGTTGCCGAGGTGGTCGCGGGAGTCGCTGGACTGGCTGCGGTGGTCGCCCATGACCCAGAGCCTGTCCTGCGGGACGACGATGTCGAAGGGCACGCTGGACGGCTGGTCGCCGGGCATCACGTAACGCTCCTGGACGGGGGCGCCGTTGACGGTGAGCCGGCTGTCCTTGTCGCAGCAGACCACCCGGTCGCCGCCGATGCCGACGACCCGCTTCACGAAGTCGGTCTCGTCGGGTTCGGCGAGGCCGAGGGCGGCGGCGCCGTCGTGGAGGAGGCCGGTGACGGGGTTGCCCGGGGGCTCTTCCCGTACGAAGGAGCCGGTGCCGTCGAAGACGACGACGTCGCCTCGCCGGGGCTCACTGCCGAAACGGTACGCCAGCTTGTTGACCAGGATGCGGTCGCCGACCTGGAGGGTCGGTTCCATGGATCCGCTGGGGATCAGGAAGGGCTGCAGTACGAAGTGGCTCAGGAGGAGCAGGAAGGCCACGCAGGCGCCGCCGACGAAGGCCGTGCGCCGCCAGGACACCGGGGTCCTGGAATCCTCGGGGACGCGCGCGGAGCGCGACCCTTCCTCCGTGCCGGAAGAGGGGTCGCGCTCCGTGTGCTGTGCTTCGGTGTCCATCGGTGGCAGAGCCTATCCGGCCTGCCTGTCCGAGGGCTCGGAAGCGTCGAGCGTGCCGGGAGCCGAGGCTCAGCGGTCGCGCTTCTCCTTGATCTTGGCAGCCTTGCCGCGCAGCTCGCGCAGGTAGTAGAGCTTCGCGCGACGGACGTCACCACGGGTGACGAGCTCGATCTTCTCGAAGATCGGGCTGTTCACCGGGAAGGTGCGCTCGACGCCGACGGAGAACGAGACCTTGCGGACCGTGAAGGTCTCGCTGACGCCCGAGCCCTGGCGGCGGATGACGACACCCTTGAACTGCTGGATGCGGGAGCGGTTGCCTTCGATGACGCGCACGTGGACGTTCACGGTGTCGCCGGGGCGGAAGGCGGGGAGGTCGGAGCGGAGCGCCGCCGCGTTGACCTGGTCGAGCAGGGAGGCCATGGAGGTCTCTTTCCTCGCTGATGCCACAGGTCATCAGCGGTACGTTCGAAGGTATTCGGAAGATCGTCCGTTCCTGGCGGCGTCGTTCCCCCTGTGGCAGGGGCGCGCGCCGGACGGACGACAGCGGCCTATTCTTCCACGTCTTCGAGCCTGCGCCAAAATCGGCCGCCGGGCTCGGGCGCCCACCCCATCATCGAGAGGATCTCGCGGTCCTTCTTGTCGAAGGCCGCCGGGTCGCAGCGCTCGATGAGGTCGGGCCGGTTGACGGCGGTGCGGCGGAAGGCCTCGTCACGCCGCCAGCGGGCGATCCTGCCGTGGTGCCCGCTGAGGAGGACGTCGGGGATGCCCCGGCCGCGCCACTCGGGGGGCTTGGTGTAGACGGGGCCCTCCAGGAGGTTGGCCATGGCCCCGGGGGCGAAGGAGTCGTCACGGTGGGACTCGGCGTTGCCGAGGACACCGGGCAGGAGCCGGGCGACGGCCTCGGTGACGACGAGGACGGCGGCCTCGCCGCCGGCCAGCACGTAGTCGCCGATGGAGACCTCGTAGACCGGCATGCGGGTCGCGTACTCGTCCATGACGCGGCGGTCGATGCCCTCGTAGCGGGCCGGGGTGAAGATCAGCCAGGGCCGCTCGGACAGTTCGACGGCCAACTCCTGGGTGAAGGGGCGACCGCTGGGGGTGGGGACGACGACGACCGGGCCGTGGGCGCCGCTCTCGTAGCCGTCGGCGAGGGTCTGGTCGAGCGCGTCGCCCCAGGGGTCGGTCTTCATGACCATGCCGGGGCCGCCGCCGTACGGGGTGTCGTCGACGGTGTTGTGCCGGTCGTACGTCCAGTCGCGCAGGTCGTGGACGTGGACGTCGAGCTGTCCGCGCGCGCGTGCCTTGCCGACGAGGGAGACGTTCAGCGGTTCGAGGTACTCGGGGAAGATCGTGACGACGTCGAGCCTCATGCCTCGTCACCCTCGGCGTCGCGGGTGGAGACGATCTCGGCGCGGTCGTCGATCAGGCCGGGCGGCGGGTCGATGACGGCCCGCTGCTCCTCCAGGTCGATCTCGATGACGATCGACTCGACGAAGGGGATCATCAGCTCGCTGCCGTCGGGGCACTCGACGATGAAGAGGTCCTGGGACGGCAGGTGGGAGATCTCGGTGATCCGGCCGATCTCGGTGCCGTCGGCGAGGACCACGTCGAGGTCCATGAGCTGGTGGTCGTAGTACTCGTCCTCCTCCTCGGGCATCTCCGTGGGGTCGACCTCGGCGATGAGGAGGATGTTGCGCAGGGCCTCGGCGGCGGTGCGGTCGCGGACGCCCTCGAAGCGCAGCAACAGCCTTCCGCTGTGGACCCGGCCGGTCTCGATGGTCAGCGGCCCGGCGGTGGCCGGGTCGGTGCGCAGTACGGCACCCGGGCCGAGCCTGAGTTCGGGCTCGTCCGTCCGTACCTCGACGGTGACCTCGCCCTTGATGCCGTGGGCGCGGCCGATCCGCGCGACTACCAACTGCACTGCTCCACACTCTCCTGTCACACAGCTCGTACGACGCGAACGACAACGGGCCGGGGTGGGCTCGTAAGCCCTCCCCGGCCCGTGCCGGCACAACTAAGGTGATGCTGCCGGCCTGTTCAGCGGACCTGGTCCACGTCGACGAGGTCGACCCGGATGCCACGGCCGCCGATGGCGCCCACGACGGTACGCAGCGCACGCGCGGTGCGGCCGTTGCGGCCGATCACCTTGCCGAGGTCGTCGGGGTGGACCCGGACCTCCAGCACGCGGCCACGGCGCAGGTTGCGCGAGGCGACCTGCACTTCGTCGGGGTTGTCGACGATGCCCTTCACGAGGTGCTCGAGAGCCTCCTCGAGCATGATCAGGCCTCGGTCGACTCGGTGGACGCGGCCTCGGCCTCGTCCGCCTTCTTGTCGGCCTTCTTGGCCTTCGGGGTGATGGCCTCACCCTTGTCGTCGCCGCCCTCGAGGGCCTTGGCGAACTCGTCGAACGAAGCGCGCTTGGCTTCCTTCGTCGCCGGGACGAGCAGGGCCTTCTCGGGGGCCGGGAGGCCCTTGGCCTTCTGCCAGTCGCCGGTGAGCTTCAGGATGGCGAGAACCGGCTCGGTCGGCTGGGCGCCGACGGACAGCCAGTACTGCGCACGCTCGGAGTCGACCTCGATACGCGACGGGTTGTACGTCGGGTGGTAGAGGCCGATCTCCTCGATCGCGCGACCGTCACGACGGGTGCGCGAGTCGGCGACGACGATGCGGTAGTGCGGCTGGCGGATCTTGCCGAGGCGCTTGAGCTTGATCTTGACTGCCACTGGAGTGGTGTCTCCTGGTCTTGACGTGGTTGGGCACTTTGAGATGCCACGTGGGGTTGCGGTACTCGGATGCCCGATGGACGCGTCAGCCGGAGGAGAGAGGGGTCCTGTGCGACTGTCGAGTACAGCTAGCCATTGTGCCACACACCGCGAGGTCAGCTCGCGGCGCCCACGGCCTCCGGGATACGGAAGGGCTTGCCGCAGCCGCCGCAGACGATCGGGGCCTGCGCGAGCACCGACGGGACCACGCGCACGTTCCGCCCGCAGTCGCAGACGGCCTTGACGCGCACACCGCCGCCGGAGGAGCCGTGCCGGGCCGCCGGGCCCCGGAAGGAACGCTTGGTGTCGGCCGCCGTGGCGACCGTGTGCGCCTTGAGGGCGCGCTGGAGCCGCTCCATGGTGGGCCGGTAGCGGCGCCTCGCCTCGGGGTTGAGCGTGACCAGGGAGAAGCCGCTGCTGGCGTGTGGCTCCTCGGGGTGATCGAGGCCCATCTCCTCGGCGATCGCGAGGAATCTGCGGTTGTGGTAGCGGCCGGCGCGGGAGGTGTCGCGGACACCCCGGGCGGCGGCGATGCCGTGGACTGCCTCGTGCAGCAGTCGTTCGAAGGAGAGCTCGGCGCCGCAGGCGGACGAGGACTCTCCGATCAGGGACTCGGGCGCGGCAAGATCGGGCAGCTCGGGGTGGTGCCGCTGAATGTCGGCCCACGCCTGTGCCAGCTCTGCGGCGAGAACAGGTGGTGTCGTGCTCACGTCGCGTACAACGAGCCGATGCGCCCTCGGGTTCCATTCCGGGGCATCCCAAATATTTTGCACGTACCCGTCAGTTGCCCTTGATGTGTCGTGACGAGGGCCAGTGCGTCGATCTGCGGAGAAGCCGCGCAGGGGGCGTCAAGCTGGTGCGTAGTAGCGCATACGCCCCGGCGCGTGGCCGTGGTGCGCGCGCCCCCGGGGGAACGGCTCCCGGACCGGGCCGGGCCGGGAAGCTTTGCACGGACATTACCCGGTCCCACGCGGGGGTGTGCCCACCACCCCCGCCCTCCCCCGGGCGAATCGGTGCGGTGCGAGCACTGGACGCGGCCCGGGATGCGCAGTTCCCTGACTACGGGGGGCTGTCGTCCGAGCACGGATTGGGGCGCTTTTCCATGACACCTACGCTCGTCCCGCACCACCCCGCGCGCGACTGGGCCGAGATCCAGGAACGGATGCTGGTCCCGCTCTACGAGGCGGTGTACGAGCGCCTCGGCGTGGGCGCCGGCTCCCGGGTCCTGGGCCTCGGCTGCGGCTCGGGCCTCGCGCTGCTGATGGCGTCCGCGCGGGGTGCCCGGGTCGCCGGCGCGGACCGGGACCACGCGCGCGTGGAGCTGGCCAGGGAGCGGCTGCCGGAGGGCGTCACGGTCACCGGGGATGCGCCCGAGGCCGGTCCGTACGACGTGATCACGGCCTTCCACGCGACGGACGGGCTCCTCCCGGAGCTGGTGGCGCTCACCCGTTCGGCGCAGTCGGGTGCGGCGGTCGTGCTGGCCGGCTGGGGGCCGCCGGAAAGCTGTGCCACGGAGCCGGTGCTGCGGGTCGCGGAACGGCTCGCGGACTGCGGCCCCGGGCGGGGGTTCCGGGCCGACCTGGACGGCCTGGTGGCGGCTGCGGGGCTGCGGCCGGCGGGATCGGGGCGGGTGGCCTGCCCCTTCGGGTACGCGAGCGAGGCGAGCGCGGTACGGGGGCTGCTGTCGACGGGGGCGTACGACGAGGCGGTCGGGGCGACGGACCTCTCCCGGGTGGAGAAGGAGATCGGGGAGGCCCTCGTCCCGCATCTGCGCCCGGACGGCACGGTGTGGATGCCGAACGTCTTCCGGTACGTGGTCGCCCGGGTGCCGTAGACCGTTCCGCCGCTGTCCGTCGGCGCCCCGGCCCGCTTCCGGGAGGGAGCCTCGGTCCTCGGCGGGGCCCCGCTCCACCTGCGCCCTCAGCCCTCCTTGCGGATGCGCGTGATGCCCGCCGCGCGGTAGGCGTCGGCCTCCTCCAGGGTCTCGTTCTCCAGAAGCGCCGCGGCCAGCGCGTCCAGCTGGTCGCGGTGCTCCTGGAGCAGCCGTACGGCCTTCTCGTAGCACTCGTCGACGATCCGGCGCATCTCCGCGTCGACGGTGTCGAGGGTCGAGGGGGCCGCCGAGAGGCCGTACGCTCCCTGGGTGTCGCCCGGGATGGCGGTGAGCCGGCCCACGCGCTCGCTCATGCCCCAGCGTCCGGCCATGCCCCGGGCGATGTTGGTGACCTGCTCCAGGTCGCTCTCGGCGCCGGTGGTGACGACCCCGAACACGACCTGTTCGGCGGCCATGCCGCCGAGGGCGCCGATGATCCGGCCGCGCAGGTAGTCCTCGGTGTAGGCGTACTTGTCGGAGTCGGGGGTGGAGAGGGTGACGCCGAGGGCCCGGCCGCGCGGCACGATGGTGATCTTGCGGACCGGGTCGGCGCCGGGCTGGAGCATGCCGAGCAGGGCGTGGCCGCTCTCGTGGTACGCGGTGCGGCGGCGTTCCTCCGCGGGCATCACGAGCGGGCGTTCCGCGCCGAGCTGGACCTTCTCCAGGGCGTCGGACAGGTCGGACTGGGTGACGGCCTTCTGTTCGCGCTTGACGGCGAGCAGGGCGGCCTCGTTGGCGAGGTTGGCGAGTTCGGCGCCGGTCATGCCGGGGGTCGTCCGGGCCACCTGCTCCAGGTCGACGTTCTTGGCGAGCGGGATCTCCCGGGTGTGGATCCTGAGGATGGCCTCGCGGCCACCCCGGTCGGGCGGGTTGACGTGGACGATCCGGTCGAAGCGGCCGGGCCGGGTGAGGGCGGGGTCCAGGACGTCGGCGCGGTTGGTGGCGGCGAGGACGATGACGCCCTCGGAGCCGGTGAAGCCGTCCATCTCGGTGAGGATCTGGTTGAGGGTCTGTTCGCGCTCGTCGTGGCCGCCCATGCCGGAGCCGCCGCCCCGGGCCCGGCCGATGGTGTCGATCTCGTCGATGAAGATGATCGCCGGGGCGACCTTGCGGGCCTCGGCGAACAGCTCGCGGACCCGGGAGGCGCCGACGCCCACGATCATCTCGATGAACTCGGACGCGGAGGCGGAGAAGAACGGCACCCCGGCCTCGCCCGCGACGGCGCGGGCGAGCAGGGTCTTCCCGGTGCCGGGCGGGCCGGCCAGCAGGACGCCGCGGGGCATCTTCGCGCCCATCTCGCGGTAGGCCTGCGGGTTCCTGAGGAAGTCCACGACGTCGTTGAGTTCGCCCGCGACCTCGTCGATGCCGGCGACGTCGGCGAAGGTGGTGCGCTGCCCGCCCTCCAGTTCCACGGGTTTGGGCGGGGTCTTGCGGCCGAGCATGCCGCCGGCGCCGCCCATGCCCGCGCTCATCCGGCGGGCGATGAACACCCACAGGACGACGAGCAGCAGCATCGGGGCGAGCGAGATGAGGAGGTTGGCGAGGAAGCTGCGTTCCTGGACGACGGGTTCGGCGGTGACGATGACGTTCTGCTTGGTGAGCTGCGCCCACAGTCCGTCGTCGGCGAAGGCCGGCCGCTGGGTCTTGAACTTGGTGTAGTCGCCGTCGCCGTCGGGGACGGGCTGCTTGTTCTTCAGCTGCCCCTGGATCGCGTCGCCCTTGGAGTAGATCTTGGTGACGTTCCCGGCCGCGACCTGCTTGTCGAACTCGGTGTACGAGATCGTCGGCTCGCTGCCCTTGTTGAGGAACGACAGGACGATGTTGGCGATCAGGTAGACGACGAGCGCGGTGAGGATGAGGCTGCCCCAGCCCCCCGGCATCCGCTTCTTCGGCGAGGGGGGCGGCGGGGCCCCTTCCGAGCGCCAGGGCTGGTCGGTCCGGTCGCGCGGGGGTACGGGGTTGGCCACGTGGCTCTCCTCGGGGCGGCTGTGGGCCCAGTATCGAAGAGCGGGACGAACCCGGCATCGCGGGCGGTCCGCAGGGGTGAGAAGGGGCCCGGGGCGGTTTCGTACCGCCCCGGGCCCCTTCTCGTACGAGCTTGTCAGCCCATGAACTTCTTGAACTCCTCCGGGAGCTCGAAGTCCTTCGGCGTCTGTCCCGGCGCGGGCAGGCCGAAGGCGCCGCCCTGCTGCGCCTGGTCGCGGCGCTCGGCGGCGGCCTGCTCCTCGGCCTTCCGCTTCATGGGGTTGCCGCTCTTGCGCTTGCCCTTGGCCTGCTTGACCTGCTTCTTCTGCCGGCCGGGGCCGCCGCCCATGCCGGGCATGCCCGGCATGCCGGGGAGGCCGCCGCCCTGCGCCATGCGCGACATCATCTTGCGGGCCTCGAAGAACCGCTCGACCAGGCTCTTCACGGCGCTGACCTCGACGCCCGAGCCCTTGGCGATACGGGCGCGGCGGGAGCCGTTGATGATGGTCGGGTCCTGGCGCTCGGCCGGGGTCATCGACTTGATGACGGCGGCCGTGCGGTCGACGTCCCGCTCGTCGATGTTGGCGATCTGCTCCTTCATCTGGCCCATGCCGGGGAGCATGCCGAGCAGCTTGCTGATGGAGCCCATCTTGCGGACCTGCTCCATCTGCGCCAGGAAGTCGTCGAGGGTGAAGTCCTCGCCCTTCTTCGAGGCGAGCTTCGAGGCCATCTTGGCGGCCTCTTCCTCGTCGAAGGTCTGCTGCGCCTTCTCGATGAGGGAGAGCATGTCGCCCATGCCGAGGATGCGGGACGCCATGCGGTCCGGGTGGAACGCGTCGAACTCGTCCAGCTTCTCGCCGTTGGAGGCGAACATGATCTGCTTGCCGGTGACGTGCGCGATGGAGAGCGCGGCACCACCGCGGGCGTCGCCGTCGAGCTTGGAGAGGACGACGCCGTCGAAGCCGACGCCGTCGCGGAAGGCCTCGGCGGTGTTGACCGCGTCCTGGCCGATCATGGCGTCGACGACGAAGAGGACCTCGTCGGGCGAGGTGGCGTCGCGGATGTCCGCGGCCTGCTGCATCAGCTCCTGGTCGATGCCGAGGCGGCCGGCGGTGTCGACGATGACCACGTCGTACATCTTGGTCCGCGCGTACTCGATGGAGTCCTTGGCGACCTGGACCGGGTCGCCGACGCCGTTGCCCGGCTGGGGGCCGTAGAAGGCCACGCCCGCGCGCTCGGCGACGACGCCGAGCTGGGTGACGGCGTTGGGGCGCTGGAGGTCGCAGGCGACGAGCAGCGGGGAGTGGCCCTGGCCCTTGAGCCAGAGGCCGAGCTTTCCGGCGAGGGTGGTCTTACCGGCACCCTGGAGGCCGGCGAGCATGATCACGGTGGGCGCGGTCTTGGCGAAGCGCAGGCGGCGGGTCTCGCCGCCGAGGATGCCGATGAGCTCCTCGTTGACGATCTTGATGACCTGCTGGGCCGGGTTCAGGGCCTGCGAGACCTCGATGCCGAGGGCGCGTTCCTTGACCTGCTTGATGAAGGACCGGACGACCGGCAGGGCGACATCCGCTTCGAGCAGCGCGATACGGATTTCGCGCGCGGTGGCGTCGATGTCCGCCTCGGACAGACGGCCCTTGCCGCGGAGGTTCTTGAAGGTCGCTGCAAGGCGGTCGGAGAGGGTATCGAACACGGCGGTCGCGGATCCTCGGTGTCGGGGGCGGTCGGACTGCCCTCCAGGGTATCGGGCCGCTCGAAGTGTGTGCCCCCGCCCGCCGAATCCGGGTGCGCGGGGACGGTCGGATCAGGAGTTCGGGGGTCAGGGGTTCGGGCTTCAGTGCTCACCGCAGCGCCTCCTCCAGCGCCCTCGCCAGGTCGATCGCCTCCTCGTCCGGGAGGGGGGAGCCGTCCGGGCGGGTCACGTACAGGGTGTCGACGGCGTTCGCGCCCAGTGTGGAGACGTGGGCGCTGCGGACGCGTACCTCGGCGCCCTCCAGGGCTCGGCCGATGCGGTGCAGGAGGCCGGGGGCGTCCTGGGCACGGACCTCGATGACCGAGGCGCGGTGGGAGGCGGCGGGGGCGACGGTGACGCGGGGCGGTGGGGCCGTGAGGCCCCGGCGGCGCGGGTGGGCGGCTTCGCGTTCGGCGAGGCGGGCGGGGATGTCGAGGGTGCCGTCGAGGGCGCGGACGAGGTCGGCGCGGAGCCGGGCGGCCTCGGGCAGGGAGCCGTATTCGGCGGCGACCCGCCAGTCGAGGAGGAGGACGGGGCCGGTGCCGAGTTCGCTGGGGAGGTCGACGGCGCGGAGGTCGGCGGCGCGGACGGTGAGCCGGTGGAGGGCGAGGACGCCGGCGACGGCGGGCAGGACGCCGGGCCGTTCGGGGAGGGCGATGACGAGTTCGACGCCGACGGGTTCGGCGCCGTCCGGGTCGGTGGGGCCGGGTTCGACGGGCGGCTCGGTGCGGGCGTGGAGGGCGAGGACGGGTTCGCCGGTGCGGAGGGCCTCGATGGCGAGGCGTTCCTGTTCGGCGCTGGGGGCGGCGGCCTCGGGGTCGGGCGGCTCCTCCCCCGTGAGGACGCCCGCGACGCGTTTGACGAGGTCGTCGACGAGCAGGGCGCGCCAGCCGGACCAGGCGGCGGGTCCGGTGGCGAGTGCGTCGGCCTCGGTGAGGGCGTGCAGGAGTTCCAGGGTGCCGACGGTGCCGACGGCGGTGGCGACGGAGTGGACGGTGGCGGGGTCGTCGAGGTCGCGCCGGGTGGCGGTCTCGACGAGGAGGAGGTGGTGGCGGACGACGGTGGCGAGGGTGGCGGCGTCGGTGCGGTCGAAGCCGATGCGTGCCGCGAGGTCGCCGGCGATGGTCTCGCCGGCGACGGAGTGGTCGCCGGGCCAGCCCTTGCCGATGTCGTGGAGGAGGGCGGCGACGAGGAGGAGGTCGGGGCGGCCGACGCGGCGGGTGAGGGCGGCGGCGCGTACGGCGGTCTCGACGAGGTGGCGGTCGACGGTCCAGGTGTGGACGGGGTTGCGCTGGGGGCGGCAGCGGACGCGTTCCCAGTCGGGGAGGAGGCGGGTGACGAGGCCTTCGGCTTCGAGGGCCTCCCAGACGGGGACGGTGGCCTCACCGGCGCCGAGGAGGGTGACGAGTTCCTCGCGGGCCTCGGCGGGCCAGGGCACGGGGAGGGGTTTGGCGGTGGCGGCGAGGCGGCGTACGGCGTGGAGGGAGAGGGGCAGGGCGGACTGGGCGGCTGCGGCGGCTGCCCTGAGCGGGAGGACGGGGTCGCGTTCGGGGCGGGCGGCGCGGGCGAGGACGACCTCGCCGTCCATCTCGACGACTCCTTCGGCGAGCGGGGTGCGTTCGACGGGTGGTTTCCCGGCGCCGGACCGGCCGCTGAGGAGGGCGCGCAGCCGGGGCCGGGCGGAGCGGGCCTTGAGGACGCGGTTGACCTCGCGCCAGGTGACGTCGGTGGCGTACGCGATGGTCCGGGCGGCTTCGTAGACCTCGCGGAGGAGCGTGTCGGCGTCGAGGAGGCCGAGTTCGGCGGCGACGGCGTCCTGTTCCTGGAGGGCGAGGCGGTCGGTGGCGCGGCCGGTGGTGAGGTGGAGGGCGTCGCGGACGTCGAGGAGGCGGCGGCGGGCGGCGTCGAGGCCTTCGCGGGGGGCGTCGGCGAGCCAGGAGGCGGCGACGGCGCGGAGGGCCTGGGCGTCGCGGAGGCCGCCGCGGGCTTCCTTGAGGTCGGGTTCGAGGAGGTACTGGAGCTCGCCGGTGCGTTCGGCGCGTTCGCGGCAGAGTGCGTCGAGTTCGGGGAGGCGCTCGGGTGCCTGGTTGCGCCAGTCGGCGAGGACGGTGGTGCGCAGGGCGGTGACGAGTCCGTGGTCTCCGGCGACGGGGCGTGCGTCGAGGAGTCCGAGGTGGACCTTGAGGTCGTCGGCGGCGGTGGCGCGGGCTTCGGCGGGGGTGCGGACGGAGTGGTCGAGGGCGAGTCCGAGGTCCCAGACGGGGTACCAGAGCCGGTCGGCGAGGGCGGCGACGGCGGTCCTGTCGGCGCTGCCGTCGTGGAGCAGGAGGAGGTCGAGGTCGCTGCGGGGGGAGAGTTCGGCGCGGCCGTAGCCGCCGACGGCGACGAGGGCGGTGCCTCGGGGTGGTGCGGCGGCGGCGAAGAGGCCGGCCAGCCAGGTGTCGGTGAGGCGGGCGAGGGCGGCGCGGCGCGGGGGCCCGGACCGCTCCTTCTCGTGGAGGAGGAGCAGTCGGGCCGCCGCGTATCCGCCGGGTCCCGGCTCTTCGGTCTCTTCGCTGGCTTCGAGGCTCGTCACCCGGCGGCTCCTTCGTGTGCGCTTACAGTGCGTCCGGACCGCGTTCGCCGGTGCGGACCCGTACGGCGGTCTCGACCGGCACGCTCCACACCTTGCCGTCTCCGATCTTGCCGGTGCGGGCGGCCTTGACGACGACGTCGATGAGCTGTTCGGCGTCCTCGTCCTCGACGAGGACCTCGATGCGGATCTTGGGGACCAGGTCGACGGTGTACTCGGCGCCCCGGTAGACCTCGGTGTGGCCGCGCTGGCGGCCGTAGCCGCTGGCTTCGGTGACGGTGAGGCCGTGGACGCCGAACGTCTGGAGGGCCTCCTTGATCTCGTCGAGCCGGTGCGGCTTCACGACCGCGGTGATGAGCTTCATGCGTCCACCTTCTTGTTCTCGCTCGGGGCGGGCGTGGCCACGGAGGTACCGCGTCCTGTGATGCCGCCGCCGGCTCCGCTGAAGTCGTACGCGGTCTCGGCGTGCTCGACCTGGTCGATGCCGGAGACCTCGTCGTCCTCGGTGACCCTCATGCCCATGGTCCTGTCGATGATCAGGGCGAGGATCGCGGAGGCGATCAGGGAGTAGGCGAGGACGGCGAGGACGCCGACGGCCTGCTTGCCGAGCTGGTCGAGGCCGCCGCCGTAGAAGAGGCCCTTGGCGTCGGACTGGACGCCGCCGGTGGCGAAGAGGCCGACGAGGAGGGAGCCGATGACGCCGCCGACGAGGTGGACGCCGACGACGTCGAGGGAGTCGTCGTAGCCGAACCTGTACTTGAGGCCGACGGCCATGGCGCAGAGGAGGCCGGCGACGGCGCCGACGGCGATCGCGCCGAGGGGGCTGACGGCGCCGCCGGACGGGGTGATGGCGACGAGGCCGGCGACGGCGCCGGAGGCGGCGCCGAGGGTGGTGAAGGCGCCGTGGCGGATCTTCTCGTAGGCGAGCCAGGCGAGCATGGCGGCGGCGGTGGCGACCTGGGTGTTGACGAACATCACGGCGCCGACGCCGTCGTCGTTGCCGAGCCAGGAGCCGGCGTTGAAGCCGAACCAGCCGAACCAGAGGAGGCCGGCGCCGAGCATGACGAGCGGGAGGCTGTGGGGGCGCATCGGGTCCTTCTTGAAGCCGACGCGCTTGCCGATGACGAGGATGACGCCGAGGGCTGCGGCGCCGGCGTTGATGTGGACGGCGGTGCCGCCGGCGAAGTCGATGACGCCCATGTCGAAGAGCCAGCCGCCGGAGCCCCAGACCCAGTGGGCGACGGGGAAGTAGACGATCGTGACCCAGAGGGTGATGAAGAGGGCCCAGGCGGTGAACTTGACGCGGTCGGCGAGGGCGCCGCTGATGAGGGCGGGGGTGATGATCGCGAACATCAGCTGGAAGACGGCGAAGACGTACACCGGGATGGTGTAGCCGTCCCAGAGTTCGGTGATGCCGATGCCGCTGAGTCCGACGTAGTCGGAGGACCAGCCGACGATCGAGCCGATGTCGGTGCCGAAGGCGACGCTGAAGCCGAAGAGGACCCAGAGGATCGTGACGATCCCGAGGCTGATGAAGCTCATCATCAGCATGTTGAGGGTGGACTTGACGCGGACCATGCCTCCGTAGAAGAAGGCGAGTGCCGGGGTCATCAGCATGACCAGGGCGGAGCAGATGAGCATGAACCCGGTGTTGGCGGCGGACAGCTCGGGAGCGTCTGCTGCCAGGGTCGTGATGGCTGGTGCCATCGGCGTCTCCTCGTCGTCGGATGCGGCCTGTGCGGGGCGTGGCCGGGGAGCGGCTCGGCCATGAGGGGTGGCCGGTTATGGGCCAGAGATTCGCGCAGCGCGGTTTCCGTCGATGCCGCTCGATGTTTCGGAGGGGTGACAAAGGGGTGGGGCGTGTTACGCGACCGTGAACGGCCGTGTCGTTCCGGGGCGCGGCCGGTTTCATTCCCTCGCGCGGGAGAAGAACCGGCCGCGCCGGGCGTCCGTGTGACCTTGCGGCGGGGGAGCCGAGTCGGGCAGTACGGGACGTTCGGCGCGGCCGGAGTGCGGGGCGCGCGGGTGCCGGGGCGGGTCAGACCGCTTCGGCGGCCTCGGGCAGCAGCTGGGTGAGGCGGTCGGTGAGCTGGAGGACGTCGGCGACGTCGCCGAAGTTGCGGGCGGCGTGGTCGACGGTCTTGCGGAGGCGGGTGTTGACCCGCTCGGAGCGGATGCTGCGGGCGACTCCGAGGGCCTTCTCGGCGAGGACGACGGACTGTTCCGGTTCGCGCTTGAGGAGGTGGACGGTGGCCATGCCGATGAGGTTGAGGGCGTACGACCGCTGGTGGTCGGTGTCCTTCTCGAAGAGCTCGACGGCCCGTTCCATGACGGGTTCGGCGAGTGAGGCGTAGGTCGGGGAGCGTCCGGCGACGTAGGCGAGGTCGCGGTAGGAGTGGGAGTTCTCGCCGTTGAGTTCGGCTTCGGAGAAGAAACCGATCCAGTCGGGCTCGGGTTCGCCGTCGATGCCGACGTCGGCGAAGGTGTCCTCGGCCATCCGGACGGCCCGCTTGCACTTGGAGGGCTGGCCCATGTTCGCGTAGGCGCGGGCCTCCATCGCATACAGCATGGCCTGGGTGCGGGCGGTGGCGCAGTCCCGACTGCCGTACTGGGCGAGGTGGATGAGTTCGAGGGCGTCGTCGGGCCGGCCGAGGTGGATCATCTGGCGGCTCATCGAGGACAGGATGTACGAGCCGAGGGGCTTGTCGCCGGCTTCCTTGGCGGCGTGCAGGGCGAGCACGAAGTACTTCTGGGCGGTGGGCTGGAGGCCCACGTCGTAGCTCATCCAGCCGGCGAGTTCGGCGAGTTCGGCGGCGCAGGTGAAGAGGCGTTTGGCGGTGGCGGCGGGCTGGGGTTCCTGGAGGAGGTCGGTGACCTCGTGGAGCTGGCCGACGACGGCCTTGCGCCGGAGTCCGCCGCCGCACTGGGCGTCCCATTTGCGGAACATGGCGGTCGTGGACTCCAGGAGGTCGAGTTCGATCTCGGAGAGCCGGTTGGGGCGGCGGGCGTCGGCGAGGGTGTCGGGGCGCTCGATGTCGCCGGCGGGGGTGGGGACGAGCCAGCGCTGCATCGGTTCGATGAGGGAGGGGCCGGCGGCGAGCGCGAGCGAGGAGCCGAGGAAGCCCCGGCGGGCGAGCATGAGGTCGCTGCGGGAGAACTCGCTGAGCAGGGTGACCGTCTGGGGGCCGGCCCAGGGCAGGTCGACGCCGGAGACGGACGGCGACCGGTGGGCCGTGCGCAGGCCGAGGTCCTCGATGGCGACGACGGAGCCGAAGCGTTCGGAGAACAGCTCGGAGAGGATGCGCGGGATGGGCTCGCGGGGCTGCTCGCCGTCGAGCCAGCGGCGTACGCGGGAGGTGTCCGTGGAGATGTGGTGCGCGCCCATCTGGCGTGCCCGGCGGTTCACCTGGCGCGCGAGTTCGCCCTTGGACCACCCGCTGCGCACGAACCACGAGCCCAGCTGCTCGTTCGGGCGCTTGCCGGCAGCCGTACCGTCTGCGCCGTTGTCGCCCACTGGAACGCCCCCATCCACCTGATTGCCTGTCGTGCGAACCCCTATCAGAATGCCGTGTCTCGCGGCACCCGTCCGGCGTTCGCTCTCCTTCGAACTGGAAACCGGGTTGCCTCCGGCATACCCGCGTGCGCAAGTGGCCCCGGGGGTTCAAGTACCGAAAGTAATCCTACGATCACCCCTCCACGAGGGCCTTTCGAGAAACGCCACCATTCGCCACCCCTTCGAATGAACTCGCCTGCGGTGGAACGCGATTCACTTGACATGCGACGAACCGGAGTCGGCGCACGGACGCGCGAAGAGGCGTGCGCGGCGTCCCGCACCACCCCGTGCGCGACCGTGCGCCAGCCGGGGGCGACGGACCGTGACGAAAGCTGACGACGGTGCTCCGGGACGTAACCACCGGCGCGCTCGACCCGTTGGAGGGGACATGGGTTTCACGATCGGCATTCGTGAGATGCGGTCCGGCGCACGCCGCCGCGTACGCACCACGGAGTGCACTGCGGTGGCCGAGTACACAGGGCTGTGGGGCTGGGACGTGGTGCCGGGGACGCGGGCCGTCGCCGGCCGGTGCTCGTGCGGAGATGCGGCGTGTACGGCTCCGGGGGCGCACCCGCTCTCCTTCGCGCGACCGGTTCCGGCCGGCGCCGGTCTGGACGACGCGGCCAAGGCCTGGTCGGAGTATCCGGGCGCGGCGCTGATGCTGCCGGTGGGCAGGTCCTTCGATGTGATCGAGGTCGCCGAGGCGGCGGGCCGGCGGGCGCTCGTGCGCCTGGAGCGCATGGGGCTGCCGCTCGGTCCGGTGTGCGCGACGCCGACCGGCCGGGCGCGGTTCTTCGTGGCGCCGGGGGCGACGGCCGAACTGCCGCGGCTGCTGTACCGGATGGGCTGGGACGACGCGGATCTGGATCTGCACGGTCTGGGGCCCGGCGGTCACATCACCGCTCCCCCGTCGGATCTCGGCGGTCTGGGGCCGGTGCGCTGGCTGCGCCCGCCGACCCTGGACACGGCGGGGGCGCCGCCGCAGGCACGGCTGCTGCTCGGCACCCTGGCGTACATCTGCCATCGGACGCGCTACTGAGCGCACGGCATGCGTGAGGGCCCCGGGCCCGCACGGCATGTGTGGAGCCCGCGCCGCGCACGGCATGCGTGAGGGCCCCCGCCGGAGATCGGCGGGGGCCCTCACGCGTCCGTGCGGGTGCGGCCGTCAGTCGCCGATCAGGGCGTCGACGAAGGCGCCGGGCTCGAAGGGGGCCAGGTCGTCCGGGCCCTCGCCCAGGCCGACCAGCTTGACCGGGACGCCCAGCTGGCGCTGGACGGCGACGACGATGCCGCCCTTGGCGGTGCCGTCGAGCTTGGTCAGGACGATGCCGGTGATGTCGACGACCTCGGCGAAGACCCGGGCCTGGATCAGACCGTTCTGGCCGGTGGTGGCGTCGAGGACCAGGAGGATCTCGTCGAGCGGGCCGTGCTTCTCGACGACGCGCTTGACCTTGCCGAGCTCGTCCATGAGGCCGGTCTTGGTGTGGAGCCGGCCGGCGGTGTCGATGAGGACGACGTCGGCGCCCTCCGCGATGCCCTCCTTGACGGCGTCGTAGGCGATCGACGCCGGGTCGCCGCCCTCCGGGCCGCGGACGGTGCGGGCGCCGACGCGCTCACCCCAGGTCTGGAGCTGGTCGGCGGCGGCGGCACGGAAGGTGTCGGCCGCGCCGAGGACGACGGACTTGCCGTCGGCGACGAGGACGCGGGCGAGCTTGCCCGTGGTGGTGGTCTTGCCGGTGCCGTTGACGCCGACGACCATGACCACGCCGGGCACGTCCGTGGGGCTCTCGGTGTGCACCGTGCGGTCGAGATCGGGGCCGAGCAGGGCGACCAGCTCCTCGCGGAGCAGCGCGCGCAGCTCCTCCGGGGTGCGGGTGCCGAGCACGCGGACCCGCTCGCGCAGCCGCTCGACGAGCTCCTGGGTGGGGGCGACGCCGACGTCGGCGGTGAGGAGGGTCTCCTCGATCTCCTCCCAGGTGTCCTCGTCGAGGTGCTCGCGGGACAGGAGCGTCAGGAGCCCCTTGCCGAGCGAGTTCTGGGAGCGGGCGAGCCGGGCCCGGAGCCGTACGAGACGGCCGGCGGTGGGCTCGGGCACCTCGATCTCGGGTGCCGCCGGCTCGGCGACGACGGGGCCCTCGACGGCGGCCGGTGTCTCGGCGGGGAGCTGGACCTCCTCGACCGTGCGGCGTGGTTCCTCCCGCGGCGTCTCCGCCTCCTCGCCGACGTGCGGTTCGGCGGGCGGAGCGGTGATGGTCGGCGTGGTGGACGGCGGCTCGGCGGGCGGCAGCTGCTTCTTCTTGCGGCCGCTGATCACGAGCCCGCTCGTCACGGCGACCGCGACGACCAGAGCGATGACTACAGCAAGGATGAGTTCCATAACCTGACCAGTATCGGCCAAGAAGCGACCGGAGACGGAGCACGTACGCTGGATGGGTCCCCCCACATCTGTACGGAGTACCCCCATGCCCCACGCCTCTGAAGCCGAAGGCGCGACGCTCGACGGCGCCGTGGAGACCCGCGGTCTCGAGCCCGTCCCCGACGCCGAGCGGACCGGCCGGGTCCGTGAGCTCTTCCCGACCTGGGTCGCCGCGAACATCAGCGTGCTGCTGCTCACGATGGGCGCCGGTCTCATCGTCTTCAACGGCCTGAACTTCTGGCAGGTGCTGGCCGTGGCGGTCGCCGCGCCCGTCCTGTCGTACGGGATCGTCGGACTGATCTCGATCGCGGGGAAGCGCGGCGGGGCGCCCGGGATGGCGCTGTCGCGGGCCGTGTTCGGTCAGCGGGGAAACCTCTTTCCGGGTGCGCTGATCTGGGTGGCCCGGTGGGGCTGGGAGACCATCAACGCGGTGACCGGCGCGTACGCGGTGCTGACCGTGCTGGACCTGCTCTTCGGCGTGAAGCCGAACACGCTGCTCATCGTGGTGACCCTGCTGCTCTTCGTCACCTGCACCTTCCTGGTGTCGGGGCTCGGGATCAACGCGCTGCGGGTGTGCAGCAAGTGGTCCACGTACGTCTTCGGCGCCTTCTCGGTGCTCGTGCTGGTGTATCTGGTGGCGAACACGGACTGGTCGGCGGTCTTCGGCAGGCCGGCCGGTTCGACGGCGATGATGGTCGCGGGGATCGGCACGATCGCCGCGGGCGGCATCAGCTGGGTGCCCTCGGGACCGGACTTCACCCGCTATCTGCCCCGTACGGCCTCGTCGCGGGCGATGGTCGGCACGACGGTCGGCGGCGCCGGGATCGTGGTCCTGCCGATGGTGCTGATGGGCGCGGTGATGGCGGTGTCGACGCCGGACCTGGCCTCGGCGCAGGACCCGGTCTCGTTCATCGGTGAGCTGCTGCCGATGTGGATCTCGGTGCCGTACCTGCTGATCGCCCTGCTCGGGATGCTGCTGATCAACTCGATGTCGATGTACTCGGCCGGGTTCACCGCGCAGACCCTCGGGATCAAGGTGCCGCGTGCGGCGGCGGTCAGTGTGAACGCGGTGATCAGCCTGGTCTTCGGCTTCCTGCTGATGGTGGTGGCGACCAGCTTCATCGGTTCGTTCATCTCCTTCCTGACGCTGCTCGCGGTGGCGTTCTCGGCGTGGATCGGGGTTTTCGGCGTGGACATGCTGCGTCGGCGGTCGTACGACGCGGTGGCGCTGATGGACACCACCCGGACCAGCGCCTACTGGTACCGGGGCGGTTTCGCCTGGCAGGCGATGACGGCGTGGGCGGTGGCGCTGGTCATGGGTCTGCTGTTCACGAAGGTCGACTGGTTCGCGGGCCCGCTGGCCTCGTCCTGGATCGGTGAGAACGGGCTGGGCTGGGCGGCGACGATCGTGGTGGCGGGCGTGCTGTACGCCGTACTGCCGCGGACGCCCGTGAAGGCGGCGGTGGAGCCCGCCGAGGTGCGCGAGGCCGTTTCCATCTGACGCAACGTCAGATAATGTCCCCCTTCGCCGCTAGCCCACCCGCGGAGGGGGACTTCCCATGCCGTTCAGCGTCGTACGGTTCAACCTCGTCGATCCCCGCGCGACCCCCGAATCCCTCTCCGCCCGCTACCGGGCCGCCGTCGAGATGGCCGCGTACGCCGACGGGCACGGGGTCGACACGGTGCAGACCGAGGAGCACCACGGGGTCGAGAACAACTGGCTGCCCTCCCCCTTCGCCTTCGCGGGCGCGGTCTTCGGGGCCACGATGGGAGGGGCGGCGCACAGCGTCCCGTCGGGGGGCGGTGGCCGGGAGACGGGTGGGCGGATCGCGGTCACCGTCTCGGCGATCATCGGCCCGCTGCACGATCCGCTGCGGCTGGCCGAGGACATCGCGGTCCTGGACCTGCTGAGCGGGGGCCGTCTGGTGACGGTCGCGGGGATCGGGTACCGGCCGGAGGAGTACGAGGAGCGCGGGGTCGACTGGGGGCGGCGCGGCAAGCTCCAGGACCTGCTGCTGGAGACCCTGCTCACGGCGTGGACCGGGGAGCCGTTCACCTATCAGGGCCGTACGGTACGGGTCACCCCTCGACCCTTCACCCAGCCGCATCCGATGCTGCTGGTCGGGGGTTCGTCGCGGGCGGCGGCGCGGCGGGCGGCCCGGCTGGGGCTGCCGTTCTTCCCGAGCGCGCATCTGCCGGAGCTGGAGACGTACTACCGGGAGCGGTGCGCGGAGTACGGCACGGAGGGGTGGACGATGATGCCGGCCGAGGAGACCCCGCTGCTGCATCTGTCGGAGGACCCGGACCGGACCTGGGCGGAGTACGGGGAGCACTTCCTGCACGAGGCGCGGACGTACGCCTCCTGGCAGTCGAAGGACATCCGTTCGGCGGTCCGGTCGACGGCGACGACGGTGGCCGAGCTGCGTGCGGAGGGGGTCTACCGGGTCGTCACCCCGCGGGAGTGCGCGGCGCTCGGTCTGGAGAGCCTCGTGCTGCATCCGCTGTGCGGCGGGATGCCGGTGGAGGAGGGGTGGCGGAGCCTGCGGCTGTTCTGCGAAGAGGTGCTGCCGCGGCTGGGGGCCTGAGCGGCGCGGCGTCGGACGTGGGACCCGGACGACGGTGGACTGCCCCGGCGCGAGACACAGCGTCTCGGGCCGGGGCGGTTCCGTGGGTGAGGAGCGGGGCAGCGGGGATCAGCCCATCTCCTCCAACGCCTTGCCCTTGGTCTCCTTGACGTACCTGAGTACGAAGGGGATCGAGAGCACGGCGAAGACCGCGTAGATGATGTAGGTGCCGGAGAGGTTCCAGTCCGCGAGGGACGGGAAGCTGGCGGTGATGGCCCAGTTGGCGATCCACTGGGCGGAGGCGGCGACGCCGAGGGCGGCGGCGCGGATCCTGTTGGGGAACATCTCGCCGAGGAAGACCCAGACCACCACGCCCCACGAGAGGGCGAAGAAGAGCACGAAGACATGGGCGGCGACGAGCGCCACGACGCCCTGGGTCTCGGGGAGCTTGCCGTCGACGAGGTCGGCGGAGAAGGCCCAGGCCTCGAAGGAGAGGGCGATCGCCATGCCGAAGGAGCCGACCAGGGCCAGCGGCTTGCGGCCGACCCGGTCGACCAGGACCATCGCGATCACGGTGCCGATGATGTTGATGATCGACGTGGTGAACGAGTAGAAGAACGAGCCCGACGGGTCGATGCCGACGGACTGCCAGAGCGTCGAGGAGTAGTAGAAGGCGACGTTGATGCCGACGAGCTGCTGGAAGACGGAGAGTCCGATGCCGACCCAGACGATGGGCAGCAGCCTGAAGCGGCTGCCGGCCGCGAGCAGGTCCTTGAAGGTGGACTTGTGCTCGCTGCGCATGGCCCGGTCGATCTCGGCGACGCGCCGGTCGAGGTCGACGCCCTCGCCCTCGACCTCGGCGAGGACCTCCTTGGCCCGCGCGGTCCTGCCGACGGAGATGAGGAAGCGGGGGGACTCGGGGATGGCGAAGGAGAGCATGCCGTAGAGGAACGCGGGGACGACCATCACCCCGAGCATCCACTGCCAGGCCTCCAGGCCGCCGATCTTGCCGCGCTGGTCGCCGTCGGCGAGCTGGAGGATGCCGTAGTTGACGAGCTGGGAGATGGCGATGCCGATGACGATCGCGGCCTGCTGGAAGGAGCCGAGGCGGCCCCGGTAGGCGGCGGGGGCGACTTCGGCGATGTACGCGGGGCCGATGACGGAGGCCATGCCGATGGCGAAGCCGCCGATGATCCGCCAGAAGGCCAGGTCCCAGAGGGCGAAGGGCAGCGCGGAGCCCACGGCGCTGATGGCGAAGAGCACGGCGGAGATCTGCATACAGCGGATGCGGCCGATGCGGTCGGCGATCCGGCCGGCGGTGGCGGCACCGATGGCGCAGCCGATCAGGGCGATGGCGATGACCTGCGCGAGGGTGCCGGAGCCGATGTCGTAGCGGTGCCGGATCGCCTCGACGGCGCCGTTGATGACGGAGCTGTCGTATCCGAAGAGGAAGCCGCCCATCGCGGCGGATGCCGTGATGAAGATGACGTGGCCGAGGTGGTCCGGGTGAGCGGCTCGGCCTTCGGAAGGCGGCGGCGGGGGCGCCTGCGCGGTGCTGGTCACATGGACTCCATCGGTGGGGGGAGAGCCCTTCCAGTGGCGCACAACTTCACGCCGCCCACCACGTGAAGGTAAAAGCAACGTTGCAGAGACTATGCATTCATGTTTCGAAGTCAAGATGCGATGTCATATGACTTTATTAGCACTCTGATGTTTCTTTGCTTCAGAACTTGAACGATGAGTGTTCAGCGCAGCCGCTGGCTGATCACCTTCGAGACGCCGTCACCCTGCATGGACACCCCGTAGAGCGCGTCCGCGACCTCCATCGTCCGCTTCTGGTGGGTGATCACGATCAGCTGCGAGGACTCCTGGAGCTCCCGCATGATCCGGATCAGCCGCTGGAGGTTGGTGTCGTCGAGCGCCGCCTCGACCTCGTCCATCACATAGAACGGGCTGGGCCGCGCCTTGAAGATGGAGACGAGCAGCGCCACCGCGGTCAGCGAGCGCTCGCCGCCGGAGAGCAGCGAGAGCCGCTTGACCTTCTTGCCCGGCGGACGGGCCTCCACCTCGACGCCGGTGGTCAGCATGTTGTCCGGGTCCGTGAGGATCAGCCGTCCCTCGCCGCCCGGGAAGAGCCGGGAGAACACGCCCTCGAACTCACGGGCCGTGTCCCGGTACGCCTCGGTGAAGACCTGCTCGACCCTCAGGTCGACCTCTTTCACGACCTGAAGCAGGTCGGTACGGGTCTTCTTCAGGTCCTCCAGCTGCTCGGAGAGGAAGCGGTGCCGCTCCTCCAGCGCCGCGAACTCCTCCAGGGCCAGCGGGTTGACCTTGCCGAGCTGGTGGTACGCCCGTTCGGCGGCCTTGAGCCGCTTCTCCTGCTCCGAACGGATGAAGGGGCGCGGCTCGTCGGCCCCGGCGGACGCACTGCCTTCGGCGCCCTCCCGGCCCTCCGTGCCTTCCGTGCTTTCGGCCGTGGGCGACGCGGGCACCGGCTGGTCCGGACCGTACTCGGCGGTCAGGTCCTTCGCCTCGACCCCGAACTCCTCCAGGGCCTTCGCCTCCAACTGCTCGATCCGCAACCGCTTCTCGGCGCCGAGCACCTCGCCCCGGTGGACGGAGTCGGTCAGCTTGTCGAGCTCGGCCTTGAGGTCGCGGCCCCGGTTCCGGGCCGCCGTCAGCCCCTCCTCGCGGTCGGCGCGTGCCTCCTGGGCCACCACTCGCTCCCGCTCGGCGCGGACGAGCGAGACCTCGATGTGGGCGAGGAGTCCCCGGGCGCCCGCGGCGACCGCGCCCGCGACCCGCTCCTCGTGGCGCAGCCGGGCCCGGCGCTGCTCGGCACGCGCGCGTGCCTCCCGTTCGGCGCGGGCGGCCCGGTCGAGCGAGTCGGCCCGGCCCGCGAGGCCCTTGACGCGCTCCTCATGGGTACGGACCTGGAGCCGCGCCTCCATCTCGGTCTGGCGCGCGTTGGAGCCGTCGATCGCGAGCCGGTCGCGGGTGGCGGTGTCCGGTTCCTCGTCGCCGTCCCCGAACGCGGCGGCCTCCTGGGCCACGAGGAGTCGTTCGGCCAGTTCCTCGGCCTCGGCGGTCGCCTTCTCCAGGGCCTCCTGGGCGCGGTCGGCCGCCGCCGCGGTCCGCTCGGCCTCCCCCGCCGCTCCCCTGGCCTGGCCCGCGAGCCGCCCGAGCCGCTGGGCCACGGCGGACTTCTCTCGTTCGGCGGTACGGCGGAGGGCGTCGAGCTCCTCGACGAGCGCGGCGGCGGTACGGCGCCGCTCGTCGGCATCCCGCCGGGCGGCAGCCGACTCCTCGCACCGTACGGCCAGTTCGTCGAGTTCGACGGCGGCCTCGGCCACCGAGGCCTGGACTTCGAGGAGGCTGGGCGCGCCTGCGGAACCGCCCTGTGCGAAGTGCGGTCCGAGCAGGTCGCCCTCGGCCGTGACGGCGGTCAGCGCGGGCCTGGACCTGACCAGGTCGGCGGCCTCGTCCAGGTCGCCGACGACCACGACCCCGGCGAGCAGTCGGCGTACGGCGGCCATGAGTGCGTCGGGGCCCCGGACGAGGTCGGCGGCGTACGGGTGCGCTTCGGGCAGGGCCGGGGCCGGGGCCGGTTCCGGCCCGCCGGCGAGGAGCAGGGAGGCGCGGCCGGCGTCCTGCTTGCGCAGCAGGCGGAGGGCTTCGGCGGCGGTGGCGGGGCCGGTGGCGGCGACCGCGTCGGCGGCGGCGCCGAGGGCGGTGGCGACGGGGATCTCGTATCCCGGGGTGACGGTGAGGAGTTCGGCGGCGGGGCCGAGGACACCGCTGAGCCCGGCGGCGAGGAGTGCGCCGGTGCCGTCCTTGCGGCGCAGCCCGAGGGCGAGGGTGTCGTGCCGGGCCCGGGTGGCGGCGCGGCGGCGTTCGGCGTCGCCCGCGGCCTCGCGGGCGGCGCTCAGCGCGGCTTCCGCTTCGGCGAGTTCGCGGCGGGCGGCCTCGTGGCGCTCGCCCTGCGCGGTGTCGGCGGCGTCGAGTCCTTCGACCTCGGCCCTGAGCTGTTCGTACTCCTCCTGGGCGGTGGCGGCCCGCTCCCCCGCCTCGTCGCGGGCGGTGGCGAGGCGGTCGATCTCGGCCTGGGCGGAGGCGGCGCGCGAGCGGGCGGCGTTGACCTGGCCGTGGAGGCGGGCGAGGCCCTCGCGCCGGTCGGCGAGGGCGCGGGCCAGGTCCTTGAGGCGTCGTTCCTCGTCGGCGAGCGAGCGTTCCAGCCCGGAGCGGTGGGCGACGGTGTCGTCCAGGGCCCGTTCGGCCGCTTCCAGGGCGGCTTCGAGCTCGGCCTCCTGCTCGCGGACGCGGGCGGCCTCTCGCTCCAGGTCCTCGGGGTCGCGTCCTCGGCGCTCCTCGGCGGGGGCGGTGGTGGCGCTCTTCACGCGCGCGTCGGCGAGCGAGACCGTGCCGCGTACGCGTTCGGCGAGCTGGGAGAGGGCGTACCAGTTCTGCTGGGCGCGCTCCAGGCGCGGCGCGAGGGTGCGGGCCTCGGCTTCGAGTTCGGCCTCGCGGGTGAGCGCGGTACGCAGTTCCTGCTCGGTGGCCTCCTTGCGGGCGAGCAGGGCGGCTTCGTCGGCGACCTCGGCGGTCAGGGCCCGCTGGAGGTGGACGAGGTCGTCGGCGAGGAGGCGGAGGCGGGCATCGCGCAGGTCGGCCTGGATGACGACGGCCCGGCGGGCGACGGCGGCCTGCCGGCCCAGGGGCTTGAGCTGGCGTCGGAGTTCGTCGGCGAGGTCCTGCACGCGCGCGAGGTTGGCCCGCATCGCGTCCAGTTTCCGCAGCGCCTTCTCCTTGCGCTTGCGGTGCTTGAGGACGCCGGCGGCCTCCTCGATGAAGGCGCGGCGGCCCATCGGGTCGGCGTGCAGGACGGAGTCGAGCTGTCCCTGTCCGACGATGACGTGCATCTCGCGTCCGATGCCGGAGTCGGAGAGCAGGTCCTGGAAGTCGAGCAGGCGGCAGGTGTCGCCGTTGATCTGGTACTCGCTGCTGCCGCCGCGGAACATGATGCGGGTGAGGGTGACCTCGGCGTAGTCGATGGGCAGCGCGCCGTCGGAGTTGTCGATGGTGAGGGAGACCTCGGCGCGGCCGAGCGGTGGGCGCCCGGTCGTGCCGGCGAAGATGACGTCCTCCATCTTGCCGCCGCGCAGCGACTTGGCGCCCTGCTCGCCCATCACCCAGGACAGGGCGTCCACGACGTTGGACTTGCCCGATCCGTTGGGGCCCACGACACAGGTGATTCCCGGCTCGAACCGCAGGGTGGTGGCCGAGGCGAACGACTTGAATCCGCGGAGGGTCAGGGCCTTGAGGTGCACCCCGGGGACTCTACCGGGGCCCGCGCGTTTCACCCGCTGACAGGCAGGGCAGATCCCCGGGTGAGGAGGGGTGGGACGAGGGGGAAACAGTGGGTGAAGCGGGGAGGGAAAGAAGGAAGGGACGCCGAAGCGCCCCTTGCGTGCCCGACTTCACCGGCGCAGGTGTCCGTGGACGCCTCCGTCGGCTGTACCGGTGTGAGTGTCTCCCACCTGACCCCTGGGGGGCTGGGATCGTCAGGTGAGCGCAGGCTCCGCCTGGGGTACGTCGAGATCGATGCTGTTCAGCAGCGACTCTCCCTGGTGCTGAGCGGCGGCAGCGGCGAGCGAGTCGTTCTCGGACTGAATCCGTACCAGCTCGGATTCGAGATCCTGGACGCGCTGCTGAAGCCGTCGCATCTCGGCGAGGAGTCGCGGGTCGGAGCCGCCGACGTAACCGAGAAGCGCCTTTGCCATGATGGATGGTCCTCCACAATGAGTGACCGACCGAAGCGGTGTGGGTCGTGAGGGATTCGCACCCGCGGTGCTCGGCAGTACTGCTTGTCGTGCCGGTTCCACTGCCAAACAGCTAAGGTGCGCGGGGCTTCCAGAGTCTCACCAAAAAGTTTGACGGTCAACACGATCACGCCCCGTCCGAAGGGGCCACCGAGGAGTCCACGGCCGCTCGAAGGGCGGCGGGGGCCTCGCGAACTCGGTGCCTCAGGGCGTCGCGATCATCCTTACCGGGCAGCCTTCCACGACGGCCGCCCCTTGGCAACCACCAGGGACTTTCCCCCTCACGCGGCTGTTACCGCGCGTCCGTCCGGCGCCCCTCCCGGTCACCGGCGCGGGTGTCGGCTGGGGGTGGGTCAGCGGATGGCGAAGCCGTCGTATCCGCCGCGCGGGGTGGCCCAGATCTCAGTGACGCCGTCCACGCGCCCGGGTGTGTCGGCGGAGTGGAGCCAGGCGAGCAGACGGTGGCAATTCTCACGCGGCCCCTCGGCCACCACCTGCACCCGGCCGTCGTCGAGGTTCAGGGCGAAGCCCACCAGGCTCCCGATCTCCAGTGCGTTTGCCCTGGTGAACCAGCGGAAGCCCACTCCCTGTACCCGGCCGCGCACCCAGGCGGTCATCCGTACGTCGTCGCTCATGACTGCACGCTAACGGGCGGATTGCCAGATGAGCACATCGCCCCCGCCGTGCATGGACTACAGTCCCGACCGAACACGCCTCACCCGTACGGGCGCGCGCTGTTCGACTGATGGGCCACGAACGGTCCCTGAAGCAAAGATCAGCAAAGCCCCACAGGGCCAGCAGGAAGGCAGAGCAGATGGGACGCCACCGTCGCGCCGGAGCCGCACCCGCCGCAGAAGAGTACGCGGCCGGTACGGACCGCCCGCACCGGGGTGCCCGCCGCAAGCGGCGCGCTCCCGTGCGCACCGGCCTGCTCGGCGCCTCCGCGGCGGTCGCGGTGGGCGCCGTCGCCGTCGCTTCCGGCCTGCTGCCCGGCGGGGACACCTTCACCCTCGGCAGTGTGGGCGCCAGCGAGCGCCCGAGCCAGTCGCGGCAGGCCCCCGAGCTGACGACGCAGGGCGGGTCCACCGAGACCCCGGCGGGCGGCACCGGTTCCACGGGCGCCGGCACGGGCACGCGTACGGGATCGAGCACGGGCACGAGCGGTGCGAAGACCGCCTCGCCGTCGGCGACCCCGTCCGTCAAGCCCACCCCGAAGGCGACCACCCCTTCGAAGAAGCCGGCCACGAAGCCCGCGGCGCCGAGGACCACGGTCGCGCCGTCCACGAAGGCCCCCGCGCCGAAGCCGGACCCGACCACCGAGGCGCCGGTCGAGAAGGCCCCTGCCCCCTCGACCGCGGACCGGAGTGTGGCCGCCGAGGCGGAGGTCCTCCGGCTGGTCAACGTCGAGCGCTCCAAGGTGGGCTGCTCCCCGGTGAACGCGAACGCCCAGCTGGCGTCGCTGGCCGGGGCGTTCAGCACGGACATGGCGGCGCGCGGCTTCTTCGACCACACGGACCCGGACGGGGCCACGCCGTGGGCCCGCGCGGAGAAGGCGGGCGTCTCGGGCATGGGCGGCGAGAACATCGCCCGCGGCCAGGCGGACGCGGCGGCCGTGATGGAGTCCTGGATGAACAGCGACGGCCACCGCGCCAACATCCTGAACTGCGACTTCACGACCCTCGGCGTCGGCGTCCACTTCGGCGACGGCGGCCCCTGGTGGACCCAGGACTTCGGCTACTGAGCCGGCACGCCGGAGCCGCGTAGCACCCCCCCGCTCGGCTCCGGACCGCAGGCGCGAAAGGGCCCCGTCACCTTCCCGGTGACGGGGCCCTTTCGCGTACCCGGAGGTCAGGCGGCGGCCTTGCCCGCCGCGAAGGTGCCGGCGGTCAGGGCGACGCGGCGGCCGAGGTGTTCGGCGGTGGCGATGTCCGCCTTGTGGACGCCGTCCGGGCCGAGGTCGTTGGCGGTCTGGGCGGCTGCGCCGGTGAAGAAGCCGAGGCGGTTGAGGTCGTTCTCGGAGGCGTCCGTGGTGTTCCAGCCGGGCTTCAGGCCGAGGTTGACCCAGGTCATGCCGTGCTGGCCGGCGAGGATCTGGAAGAACTGGAGGGTGTGCAGCTTGTCACCGCTCTTGGAGCCGGAGTTGGTGAATCCGGCGGCGAGCTTGTCCTGCCAGGCGCCGGTGAACCAGCGCTTCGAGGAGTCCTCGGCGAAGCGGTGGAAGGCGCCGGAGGCGGTGCCCATGTAGGTCGGGGAGCCGAAGACGATCGCGTCGGAGGAGTCGAGCAGCTCCCACTCGGCGTCGGTGATCCCGTCGACCTTGATCAGGTGGACGGTGGCGCCCGTGTCGGCGGCGCCGGCACGGACGGCCTCGGCCAGGACTGCGGTGTGGCCGTAGCCGGAGTGGTAGGCGACGGAGACGACGGGGCTGGTCACAGGGGGCTCCTCGAAAGGGTCGGTGAGGCGATGACCAGAAGTAGAGCACTAACTTTTCGACAGCGCAAGCCAGCAGTTAGCGCGCCCGTGGCGGTAAGCGCTGCGCGAGAGTACGGTGGAGCCCATGACTGACGACCTCGCCTACGACGTGTTCGCACGGGCCTGCCCCTCGCGCGGCACCCTCGAGCATGTGACGGGCCGCTGGGGCAGCCTCACCCTGGGCGCGCTGCACGACGGGACGTTCCGATTCAACGAGCTGCGCCGCCGCGTCGACGGCGTGAGCGAGAAGATGCTGTCGCAGACCCTGCACGCCCTGGAGCGCGACGGCCTGGTCCACCGCGAGGCGCAGCCCACGAACCCGCCGCGGGTCGACTACCGGCTCACCCCGCTCGGCCGCGAGATCGCGGAGCGGCTGATCGGCCTGATCGAGCTGGTGGAGGGCCGTATGCCGCAGGTCGAGGCGGCGCGGGAGAGCTACGACGCGGAGCGCGTCACCGCCCCCGTCACCGCCTGAGCCCTCGCCGAGTCACGCGCTCGCGCGCGGCGGGCGCTGGCAGCGCGGGCAGAAGTAGCTGGAGCGGTTCATCCAGGCGCGCCGGCGCATCGGCGTACCGCAGCGGTGGCAGGGCTCGTCCTCGCGGCCGTACGCGTCGAGCGAGCGGTCGAAGTAGCCGGACTCGCCGTTGACGTTCACATACAGGCTGTCGAAGCTGGTGCCGCCCGCGTCCAGGGCCGCGTTCATCACGTCCCGGACGTGCCCGAGCAGCTCGGCCGAACGCGGTCGCGTCAGTGTGGCCGTCGGCCGGTCGTAGTGCAGCCGGGACCGCCAGAGCGCCTCGTCGGCGTAGATGTTGCCGACGCCGCTGATCAGCGACTGGTCGAGCAGCGCCCGCTTCACGGTCGTACGGCGCAGCCGCAGCGCGCTCTGGAAGGCGGCGTCGTCGAACTCGGGGTCCAGCGGATCGCGGGCGATGTGCCCGATGACGTCCGGGAGCCCGTCGGGGGTCTGGTCGTGCAGCGAGAGCCCGCCGAAGGTGCGCTGGTCGACGAAGCGCAGCTCGGTGCCGGTCGCGTCGTCGAAGCGGACGCGGACGCGCAGATGCTTCTCGTCGGCGGCGTCCTCCGGCTGGACGAGCAGCTGCCCGCTCATCCCGAGGTGCCCGAGGACGGACGTGCCGGTCTCGGCGAGCGGCACCCAGAGGTACTTGCCGCGCCGGCGCGCGACCCCGAAGCGCTGTCCTTCGAGCCGGGCCGCGAAGTCCGCGCCGCCCGCCGGATGGCGCCGTACGGCCCTGGGGTGCAGCACCTCGACCTCGGACACGGTCCGCCCGGCGACCCAGCGTTCCAGTCCGCGCCGTACGACCTCGACCTCGGGCAGCTCGGGCACGGGACTCCTCCGGACGTCTTCGGCAGCCAGCGGATCAAGCCTACCGGCCGTACCCCTGCGGAAAAGACGAGAACCCCGCCCTGGGGCGGGGTTCTCCGGAAGCGAGGGATCCGGCCGTCAGGCCGAGGCCCGGTGGGCGGAAGGAGAGGGGTCGGCGACCTCTCCCGTTCCCGCCTCGGCCGCGGTCCTGGCCGCCGCCGCGCGTTCGTCCGCCGCCGCGCGAATCTCGCGCCACGCGGACTCCGCCGCCTGCTGTTCCGCTTCCTTCTTGCTGCGGCCGGTGCCGGTGCCGTACGAGACACCACCGACGCGGGCGGCAGCAGTAAAGGTCTTCTCGTGGTCCGGACCCTCTTCGGAGACGAGGTACTCCGGCACACCCAGACCCTCGGCCGCGGTGAGTTCCTGGAGACTGGTCTTCCAGTCCAGGCCCGCACCGAGGTTCGAGGACTTCTCGATCAGCGGGTCGAAGAGCCGGTGCACCAGCTCGGACGCCGCGTCGAGGCCCTGGTCGAGATAGACCGCGCCGATCACCGCTTCAAGGGTGTCGGCGAGGATGGACGCCTTGTCCCGGCCGCCCGTACCCTCTTCGCCCCGGCCGAGCCGGACGAAGGAGCCGAGTTCGAGGCCGCGCCCCACGTCCGCCAGCGCTCGCGAGTTGACCACCGCGGCCCGCAGTTTGGCCAGCTGGCCTTCCGGCAGGTCGGGGTGGGCGCGGTACAGCGTGTCCGTGACCACCAGGCCCAGCACGGAGTCCCCGAGGAACTCCAGCCGCTCGTTGGTGGGCAGACCGCCGTTCTCGTAAGCGAACGAACGGTGGGTCAGCGCACGCACCAGAAGGGCGGACTCGAGCTTGTAGCCGAGCCGCCCTTCCAGAAGCGTGTGGGACGAGGCATGGTCCGTCTTGTCGTCCGTCTTGCGGGACTCAGACATTACGCCTCTCACCAGCCCAATCAGACCGAGAGGACCTGGCGCTTGTTGTAGGTGCCGCAGCTCGGGCACGCGATGTGCTGCAGCTTCGGCTCCTGGCAACGCTCACACGAAACCAGGGTGGGGACCGCAGCCTTCCACTGCGACCGGCGGTGGCGCGTGTTGCTGCGCGACATCTTCCGCTTCGGAACAGCCACGGCTACTTCTCCTGCTTCTCGGCGGCGCTTCGGACGTCCCCGTCAGAGGCATTGCCGCTCATGTTGTCCTTCTCATCGGTTCCCAGCGAACCGGCGAGTCCCTGCAATGCCGCCCAACGAATGTCGACGGCGTCGTGGTGGTGGTCCGGGTTCTCGTTCAGGTTGGTTCCACAGGTGGAACACAGACCCGCGCAGTCCTCCCGGCACACCGGCTGCATCGGCAGTGCGAGCACCACCGCATCACGCAGCATGGGTTCGAGGTCGAACATGCCGTCCTCGAGGGGGATCATGTCCTCGTCCGCCTCGGCTTCGTCGTCCGCGGCCGCCCTGGAGCGGCCCCGGTCGTCGGAGTCGGGGTACGAGAACATCTCCTGGAAATCCACGTCGAGCTCCAGCTCGACGGGCTCCAGACACCTTACGCACTCCCCCTCGGCCGATGCACGGGCGGTGCCTGTGACAAGCACCCCTTCCATGACCGACTCAAGACGGAGATCAATGTCCACCGGCGCGCCCTCGGGCACTCCGATGACTCCTTCGACGCCCAGGTCCCGGGGGGCCTCGATCGAACGCGAGAGCCGCTGGAGGGCACCAGGACGCCGCCCCAGCTCGTGTGTGTCGAACACGAGGGGATTGCGGTGGTCGAGGCGCGTGCTCAGGGGACTTCCTGCTTTCGGATCGTGCTGCGTCGTGGGGAGGCTGCCGAACGTGGGCAGCGAGGATCGCGGAATACGCGCGACCGAAGAGCCAGGATACTGGACGCTTCGCCCAGGACCCAATCGGGGTCAAGCCACCCCCTACGCTCCCTGATGTCCTTGTTCGTACCGGCGGAGCTGCTCCAGGTCGATCATGCTCGTGTCGAAGAAGCTGGTCTCGTCGAGTGCGGCGGACTGCTGCTGCGGCTGGTGACCCTGGTGCTGGACGGGCTGCTGGTACGCGTACGGGTCCTGCTGCTGGTAGCCGTAGGGGTCCGCCTGCTGCGGCTGCTGATAGGCGTACGGGTCCGGCTGCTGCGGGACCTGCTGCTGGTAGGCCGCGTAGGGGTCGGGCTGCTGGTACCCGTAGGGGTCGGGCTGGGCCTGGGGCTGCTGCGGGGCGGGGATCCGGGCCGGCTCGGGGTCCGAGAGCTCCGCCAGGCCGGCCAGGTAGTCGGCGTCACTGGTGTGCACGGCGCCGCCGAGGCCGTCCTGCGCGGCCATGTGCTCGCCCAGGTCGTCGCTGGCGATCCGGCCGTGCAGCTTCCGCCGGCCGTGGCCGACGGCCTCCAGGGTCTTGCTGAGCACCGCCTCGAAGGCGCCGAGCTTGGCGTCGACGTACTCGTCCGCCCGGTGGATCAGGGTCTGCGGGTCCGCGCTGTACTCGGGGGCGTCCTCGTCCGGATAGCCGTTGGCGTCGAGGCCGGGGCCCCGGCCGAGGAGCTTCTCGCGGCCCCGGTCGACCGAGCCGATCGTCTTGTTGAGGACGACCTCGAAGTTGGCGAGCTTGGAGTCGACGTAGTCGTCGGCCTCGGCCCGGACCTCCTCGGCCTCGCGGCGGGCCTCGGAGAGGATCCGGTCGGCCTCCTCCTGCGACTGCCGGGCGACCTGGGTGTCGGAGACGATCGAGCCCCGCTCGGCGTGGGCGGCCTCGATGATCCGCTCGGCCTCGCGGTGGGCCTGCTCGACCATCTGCTCCCGGCCGCCGATCAGCTCCTGCGCCTGCGCGAGGGAGCCCGGCAGGGCCTCCCGTACCTCTTCGAGCAGGGCGAGCAGCTCGGCGCGATTGACCACGCAGGATGCCGACATGGGCATGGAGCGGGCGCCGTGCACGGTCGCGACGATCTCGTCGAGCTTCTTCTGTACGTCCACCGGGTGCTCGCCACTCTCTACAGCTGGATGGAGACGGACGGGACGACTGTAAGGGCAGTCGGCGCCCGTCCGTCACCAGGTGACGGAGCGTCAGCGGCGGTGGCCGCGCGTCACTTCCTCGCGAGGCGCTCGGTGAGCCACGGGAGGACCGTCGGCGGGACCAGGTGGGAGACGTCGCCGCCCCAGGCGGCGACCTCCTTCACCAGGGAGGAGGAGAGGAAGCTGTAGGTGGGGTTGGTGGGGACGAAGAGGGTCTCCACGCCCGTGAGGCCGTTGTTCATCTGGGCCATCTGCAGCTCGTAGTCGAAGTCGCTGACCGCGCGCAGCCCCTTGACGATGGCGGGGATGTCGCGCTGCTTGCAGAAGTCGACGAGCAGCCCGTGGAAGGACTCCACCTCGACGTTGCCGAGGTCGGCGGTCACCTCGCGGATCAGCTCGATCCGCTCCTCGACCGTGAACAGGCCCTTCTTCGACTGGTTGATCATCACCGCGACGTGTACGACGTCGTACAGCTTGGAGGCACGGGCGATGATGTCGAGATGTCCGTTGGTGATGGGGTCGAATGACCCCGGACAGACGGCGCGGCGCAACGTGGGTCCCTCGCTCTCCGGTCCGGTCATCGTGCGTCTTCGCACGTAGAGGCGGCGCGACCGTACCAAAACGTTCCCTCGCCGTAACGACGGGACCGCAGGCCCTCGAATCCGGCCGGCCAGCCGAACTCCCCGCCTCGGGTGCTTCGCTCCACGGTGACGAGGGCATCCTCGCTCAGCCAGCCCCCCGAGCGCAGTGTGAGGAGAATCTCGCGGAGTTCCTCGTCGGAGACGGCGTACGGCGGGTCGAGGAAGACCAGGTCGTACGGCTCGGCCGGGGCCGGTCCCGTGGCGATCTGCTCGGCCCGGCCGCTGCGGAGTTCGGCGCCGGGGAGGCCGAGGGCCTGGATGTTCTCCCGGATCGTCTTCGCGGCGCGGGGTTCCGCCTCCACCAGGAGGGCGTGGGCGGCGCCCCGGGAGAGGGCCTCCAGGCCGACGGCCCCGGAGCCCGCGTACAGGTCGGCGACCCGGGCCCCGGTGAGGCCGTGGAAGGCCTCCCAGGTGGAGAAGAGGCCTTCGCGCGCCCGGTCGGAGGTGGGGCGGGTGCCGTTGCCGGGCGGCACGGCCAGGCGGCGTCCGCCGGCCGTGCCGGCGATCACGCGGGTCATCGGTGTCCTCGTCCTGCGTCGTCCAGTGCGTACGTCTCAGGATATGGCCGCGGTCCGCGCGGTGGCGTCAGCCCTTCTCCAGGTACTCCTCCCGGTCCTTGTCCAGCAGGGCGTCGAGCGCGGTCGCGAGGCCGGGGTGGCCGGTGAGGTCCGGGTCGGCGAGGACGAGGGCGGTGGCCTCCTCGCGGGCGGCGGCGATGACCTCCTCGTCGTCGATGACGGTGAGCACCCGCAGGGAGGAGCGGACGCCGGACTGGGCCTGGCCGAGGACGTCGCCCTCGCGCCGCTGCTCCAGGTCGATGCGGGAGAGTTCGAAGCCGTCCAGGGTGGAGGCGACGGCGTTGAGCCGCTGGCGGGCGGGGGTGGCCTCGGGCATCTCGCTGACGAGGAGGCAGAGGCCGGGGGCGGAGCCTCGGCCGACCCGGCCGCGGAGCTGGTGGAGCTGGGAGACGCCGAAGCGGTCCGCGTCCATGATCACCATGGCGGTGGCGTTGGGGACGTTGACGCCGACCTCGATGACGGTGGTGGCGACGAGGACGTCGAGCTCGCCGGCGGCGAAGCGGCGCATCACGTCGTCCTTGTCGTCGGGGTGCATCCGGCCGTGCAGGACGGCGATCCGCAGTCCCGTCAGGGGGCCGGTGCGGAGCTGTTCCGCGATGTCGAGGACGGCGAGCGGCGGGCGCCTCTCGGCCTCGTCGGCGGCGGAGGGCCCGGACTTCTTCTTGTCCTCCTCGTCGCCGATGCGGGGGCAGACCACGTACGCCTGGTGGCCCTTGGCGACCTCCTCGCGGACCCGCTCCCACGCGCGCGTGAGGAAGTGCGGCTTGTCGGCGGCGGGCACGACATGGCTGGCGATCGGGGAGCGGCCGGCGGGCAGCTGGTCGAGGACGGAGGTCTCCAGGTCGCCGAAGACGGTCATGGCGACGGTGCGCGGGATGGGGGTGGCGGTCATCACCAGGAGGTGCGGGGGCTGCTTGCCCTTGCCGCGCAGGGCGTCGCGCTGCTCCACGCCGAAGCGGTGCTGCTCGTCGACGACGACCAGGCCGAGGTCGTGGAACTGGACCTTGTCCTCGATCAGCGCGTGGGTGCCGATGACGAGGCCGGCCTCGCCGGTGACCAGGTCGAGCAGGGCCTGCCGGCGGGCGGGGACGCCCATGGAGCCGGTGAGCAGGACGACCTTGGTGGCCCGCTCGGCGCCGCCGAGCATGCCTCCCTCGGCCAGCTCGCCCATCATCTCGGTGACGGAGCGGTGGTGCTGCTGGGCGAGGACCTCGGTGGGGGCGAGCATCGCGGCCTGTCCCCCGGAGTCGACGACGGCGAGCATGGCACGCAGGGCCACCATCGTCTTCCCGGAGCCGACCTCGCCCTGGAGGAGCCGGTGCATGGGGTGCTCGGTGGCGAGGTCGTCGAAGATCTCCTTGGAGACCTTGTTCTGGCCGTCGGTGAGGGTGAAGGGCAGCTTGGCGTCGAAGGCGTCGAGGATGCCGTCGGGGGTGGGGCGGCGGGCGACGGCGGGGAGTTGGGTGTCGGCGTGCCGGCGGCGGGCCAGGGCGACCTGGAGGACGAAGGCCTCGTCCCACTTGAGGCGCTCGCGGGCGTCGGCAATGTCGGCCTTGGTGCGGGGCCGGTGGATCAGCCGGAGGGCCTCGGGCAGTTCGGCGAGGCCGCGGCCCTCGCGGAGTGCCTCGGGCAGCGGGTCGACGGCGTCGGCGGCGCTGGGCAGGACGGCGTCGACGGCCTTGGCGATCTTCCAGGACTCCAGTCTGGTGCTGGCCGGGTAGATCGGGATGAGGGCCCCGGCCCAGACGTCGACGGCCTCCTCGCCGTCGCCGCGGAGGAGTTCGTACGAGGGGTGGGCGAGCTGGAGGCGCCGGTTGAACAGCGACACCTTGCCGGCGAACATCGCGCGGGTGCCGGGCAGCAGGTCCTTGTGCGGTTTGTGCACGCCCTTGCCGAAGAAGACCAGCTGGAGGCGACCGCTGCCGTCGGTGATGGTCACTTCGAGGCGCTGGCCGCGGCCCTTGGAGCCGTTGAAGGTGAGCACGCGGGCGTCGGCGACCTGGGCGACCACGGTGACGTGCTCGTCGAGCGGCAGGTCGGACAGCGTGGTCAGCTCCCCGCGCTCGGCGTACCGGCGGGGGTAGTGGTGGAGGAGGTCACCGACCGTGTGCAGGTCGAGGGCCTCGGCCATCACCTTGGCGGTGGCGGGGCCGAGGGACTTCTTGAGTGGTTCGTCGAGCGCGGGCACGCGTTCCATTGCACACCACGGGACCGACAGTCGGGTACGGCACCGCGTCTGCGGGTGTCGGGGTGCCCCGGAGGGGCGTCGTCACTCCACGCCGATGAGCAGCGGCGGGGCCCCCGTGCCCGCGTGGTACGTGGTGGTGTCGACGGCGAGGTAGCCGCGCCGGACGTGGCGTTCGAGGTCGGGGGCGAGTCCGGGCGGGGTGTCGTCGGCGACGACCAGGGTGACGAGTTCGCCGCCGGCGGAGAGCATCCGGTCCAGGACGGTGCGGGCGGTCTCGGTGAGGTCCTTGCCGATGACGGCGACATCGCCCTCGATGAGGCCGAGGACGTCGCCGGCCTGGCAGACGCCGGCCGAGGTGAAGGACCGGTGTTCGGCGACGGCGAGTTCGGCGTAGCGGGTGGCTCCGGCGGCGGCCGTCATGGCGACGACGTCCTCGTCGAAGCGGCGGTCGGGTTCGTGGACGGCGAGGGCGGCGATGCCCTGGACGGCGGCCCGGGTGGGGATCAGGGCGACGCGGATGCCTTCGGCCCTGGCGCGTTCGGCGGCGGCAGCGGCGGTCTGGCGCAGGTCGGTGTCGTTGGGCAGCAGGACGACCTCGCGGGCGTGGGCCCGGCGGATGGCGTCGAGGAGTTCGTCGCCCGCGGGGGGTTCCCCGGGCCGGGTCCGCACGGTGGTGGCGCCCGCCTCCGCGCAGAGTCCGGCGAGGCCTTCGCCGGGGACGACGGCGACGACGGCGCGCTGGGCGCGCTCGGCGGGGCCGGTGGCGGCTTCGGCGGCGAAGTGGGTGATCCGGATGCGGTGGGGGCGTCCGGCCTCGATGCCTGCCTCGACGGCGGCGCCGGGGTCGTCGACGTGCACATGGACGTTCCACAGCCCGTCGCCGCCGACGACGACGAGGGAGTCGCCCAGGGCGTCGAGCCGCCCGCGCAGCAGTTCCACGGCGGCGTCCCCGGCCTCCAGGAGGTAGATCACCTCGTAGGCGGGGCCGTCCTCGGTGGGGCACACCTCGGCGGGGACGGGGGTGACGGGTGCGGTGCGCGCGGGGGGCGGGGTCTGCCCGGTGACGGTTTCGAGGAGGGCGCCGAGGACGGTGACCAGGCCCCGGCCGCCCGCGTCGACGACTCCGGCGCGGGCGAGGACATCGAGCTGCCCGGAGGTGGCGGCGAGGGCGGTCGTGGCGCCCTCGTGGGCGTTCCTGGCGACGTCGACGAGTCCGCCGCCGCCCGCGCAGGCTCCGGCGGCGGCTGCGGCGACGGTGAGGATGGTGCCTTCCACGGGGTGGGCGACGGCCTCGCGGGCGGCGCGGGCGGCCTCGGCGAGGGCGCGGGCGAGGTGATCCCCGTCACCTCCGCCGGCGAGGACGCCGGCCATGCCGCGCAGGAGCTGGGAGAGGATGGTCCCGGAGTTGCCGCGGGCGCCGAGGAGGGCGCCGTGGGCCATGGCGCGTACGGTCTCGGCGGTGTCGGGTGCGGAGGCCGCGAAGACGGATTCCACGGCCCGGTGGGCGGCTTCGGCGGTCAGATACAGATTGGTGCCGGTGTCCCCGTCGGCGACGGGGTAGACGTTGATCGCGTCGATCGCGTCGCGCTCCCGGCCGAGGGCGTCCAGAGCCCGTGCGCACCAGGTCCTGACCGCTTCCGCGTCGAGCTCGACGAGCTCCTCGGAGGGCTGAAGGGCTCGCGACAACGGGGGGTCCTCCTTCGGCGGTGAGCTCACCGCAGGGTAGACCCGGGGCGTCCCTCCGGTGACCGGGGCCCGGGGCGAGGTCCGCGCAGACCATGGTAGTTTCGTTCCACCGAAGCAGGCGTTGTATGCTGCTTCGGTTGCCCGGTTCACACCGGGCCATCCCCCGGCAAGCCACTTCAGACTCCTGATTCCGGTGCGCCGGATTTCACTGTAATTCTGAAGTCTTTGGAGTGACCCGTGGCTGCCAACTGCGACGTCTGCGGCAAGGGGCCGGGCTTCGGCAACAACATTTCGCACTCGCACCGCCGTACGTCCCGTCGCTGGAACCCGAACATCCAGCGCGTGCGTGCCGTGGTCGGTCGGACGCCGAAGCGGCTCAACGTCTGCACCTCGTGCATCAAGGCCGGCAAGGTCTCGCGCTAATCGCGACGTTCTGTCGTAGCGCAGCCCCTGCGGTTGCCTTGAAAGGCCGGTTCACCTCGGTGAACCGGCCTTTTGCCATGCCCGGAAGCGTACGCGGAGACGTTCCCGGAAGCCGGTAGGCGCCCTCAGCGCGTCCGCCAGCCGTGGTCGACCGGGCCGATGCCCGTGCCCAGGGCGAATCCGGCGGCGATGGCTCCGGTCACGTACTCCTTGGCCTCCCGTACCGCCGCGGGCACCGCCAGGCCCTTGGCGAGCCCGGACGCGACCGCCGACGCGAGCGTGCAGCCCGTCCCGTGGGTGTGCCGGTTGTCGTGGCGGGGGGCGCGCAGCCAGTGTTCCTCGGTGCCGTCCGTGAGCAGGTCGACGGCCTCCCGGCCGGTGGGCAGGTGTCCGCCCTTGATCAGGACCCATTCCGGTCCGTGCGACAGGACCGCCTCGGCGGCGGTCCGCATGTCGGCCTCCGCCACGACCCGCACGCCCGTGAGCTGTGTCACCTCGTCCAGGTTGGGCGTGGCGACGGTCGCCCGGGGCAGCAGTCTCGTGCGTACGGAGTCGAGCGCGCTCTCGGCGAGCAGCGGGTCGCCGTGCTTGGAGACGCCCACCGGGTCGACGACGACGGGTGCGGTGGTGTCCGCGAGGAGTGCGGCGACGGTCTCGACGAGGGCGGCGGAGGCCAGCATGCCGGTCTTGACGGCCTGGACGCCGATGTCGTCGACGACGGCCCGGTACTGGGCGCGGACGGCCTCCACGGGCAGTTCCCAGACGTCCTGGACGCCTCGCGAGTTCTGGGCGGTGACGGCGGTGAGCACGCTCATGCCGTGGACGCCGAGCGCGAGCATCGTCTTCAGGTCGGCCTGGACGCCGGCGCCGCCGCCGGAGTCCGATCCGGCGACGGTCAGCACCAGCGGGGGCCGAGCGGTCACTCGGTCTCCCCGAAGTGGTCCCAGCCGCCCACGCTGTGCCAGGGCGCGCCGTCCACGGTGACCTGCGGGAGCGCGGAGGGGTTGAGGACCTCCCCGATGACCTTCCAGCGGGCGGGGAGCTTCACGTCGGGCGGGAAGGTGGCCACGATGGCGTGGTCCTCTCCCCCGGTGAGCACCCACTGCATGGGGTCGACTCCGACGGCCTGGCCGATGTCGTTCATCTGGGTGGGGATGTCTATGAGGCCGGAGCGCAGGTCGATGCGGACCTTGCTGGCCTCGGCGATGTGGCCGAGGTCGGCGATGAGGCCGTCGCTGACGTCGCACATGGCGGTGGCGCCGAGACCGGCGGCGGCGGGGCCGGCGTGGTACGGCGGTTCGGGCCTGCGGTGGGCCTCGACGAAGGCGCGCGGTGAGCGGAAGCCCCGGGAGAGGACGGCGTATCCGGCGGCGGACCAGCCGAGCCAGCCGGTGTAGGCGACGACGTCGCCGGGCTGGGCGCCGCCCCGGGTGACCGGGTCGTGGTTGCGGAGGTCGCCGAGGGCGGTGATGGAGACCATGATCGTGTCGCCGCGTACGACGTCGCCGCCGACCACCGCCGCGCCCGCGACCTGACATTCGTCGCGCAGGCCGTCCATGAGTTCGGTGGGCCAGGTCACGGGGAGTTCGGCGGGGACGACGAGGCCGAGGAGGAGTGCGGTGGGGACCGCGCCCATGGCGGCGATGTCGGCGAGGTTCTGCGCGGCGGCCTTGCGGCCGACGTCGTACGCCGTCGACCAGTCGCGGCGGAAGTGACGTCCTTCGAGGAGGATGTCCGTGCTGGCCACCACGCGCCGGTCGGGGGCGGAGACGACCGCGGCGTCGTCGCCGGGCCCGATCCGTACCGCCGGGGTGGAGGTGAGCCGGGACGTGAGCTCCCTGATGAGCCCGAACTCGCCCAGCTCTCCGACTGTGCCCTTCACCGCGCCTCACCTCGTGTCTTCGTGCCGTCCTGCGGGCGGCGGCACGCTGTCGCGCGCCGCGGGTCGCGGGCCGTCACCGTGCTGGGTACCGTCAAGTAGACCGTCAACTTCTGTCCTGCGAACGCCACCGGGCGGGCGCCCCGGGACACGCGGGTCTCCCCGCGGCCCGCGGCGACGCGGTACCGTGGCGTCCCTTTCTCCCACAAGATCCTCGTGGTCGCCCTGGAGGTTCCGTGGTTCAGGCGTACATCCTCATCCAGACCGAGGTGGGCAAGGCGTCGACCGTCGCCGACACCATCTCCGAGATCCCGGGGGTGATCCAGGCCGAAGACGTGACCGGTCCGTACGACGTCATCGTGCGCGCACAGGCGGACACCGTCGACGAGCTGGGCCGCATGGTGGTCGCCAAGGTCCAGCAAGTGGACGGCATCACGCGCACCCTCACCTGCCCGGTCGTTCATCTGTAGCCCCCGTCTACGCTTGGCCGGTGACGTCTTCCCACCGGCCCTTCGGCCTGCCCGCCGCGGTCTCGGCAGTGTTCCTGCTGCTGGCCGCCGCCGGCTGCTCCTCGCCGGGCGCCTCGGCGTCCGTCGCGGTTCCCAGCCCCCCGGCGGCGGAGGCCGCCTTCTGCCAGGCACTGGCGAAGGAGCTTCCGGACACCGTGGTGGGGCTGGAGCGGAGTGACCCGGAGCCCGGCTCCGAGCTGACCGCCGGCTGGGGTGACGGTGCGATCGTACTGCGCTGTGGGGTCCCCCGGCCCGAAAAGATGAGCGATCCCAAGGCGCAGGGCATCGAGGCCGACGGCGTGAACTGGATGCTGGAGCGTCCGGAGGGCACCGGGCCCCGTTTCACCACGACGTACCGGAAGGCGTACGTGGAGGTGACGCTCGGCGAGCGGTACGCGCACGACATGACGCCGCTCGCCGATCTCGCCGCGCCCGTGCTGAAGACCGTGCCGCCGAGCCTCTGAGAGGCGGATGGCACGGTCCTCGGTCGCGGGCGGGGTCAGCGCAGGCCGGTGGAGCGGGTCAGCGCGGCCTGGATGAGCCGGTCGACCAGCTCGGGGTAGCTCACGCCGCTCTCCTGCCACATGCGCGGGTACATGGAGATGGGCGTGAAGCCCGGCATGGTGTTGATCTCGTTGATGACGAAGTCGCCGTCCTCGGTGAGGAAGAAGTCGGCGCGGACCAGGCCCTCGCAGGACACCGCCTCGTAGGCGGCGACGGCCAGGCGCTGGATCTCGGCGGTGGCCTCGTCCCCGATGGGGGCGGGCACGATGCCGGAGGCCGAGTCGATGTACTTGGCCTCGAAGTCGTAGAAGTCGTGGTCGGTGACCGGCGGGATCTCGGCGGGCACGCTGGCGCGCGGGCCGTCCTCGAACTCCAGGACGCCGCACTCGATCTCGCGGCCACGCAGCAGCGACTCGACGAGGATCTTGGGGTCGTGGCGGCGGGCCTCCTCGATGGCCTCGTCGAGGCCGGAGAGGTCGTCGACCTTGGTGATGCCCATGGAGGAGCCGCCGCGGGCCGGCTTCACGAAGAGCGGCCAGCCGTGCTCGGCGGCGAACTCGACGATCTTCTTGCGGGCGGCTGCCGGGTTCTGCTCCCACTCGCGGGGCCGGACGACCTCGTACGGGCCGACCGGGAGTCCGAAGGAGACGAAGACCCGCTTCATGTACTCCTTGTCCTGGCCGACGGCGGAGGCGAGGACGCCCGCGCCGACGTAGGGGACGCCGGAGAGCTCCAGGAGGCCCTGGAGGGTGCCGTCCTCGCCGTACGGGCCGTGGAGCATCGGGAAGACCACGTCGACCTCGCCGAGGGCCCTGGGCACGGCACCGGGCTCGGTGAGGACGACCTCGCGGTTGGCGGGGTCGACGGAGAGGACGACGCCGCCCTCCGTGGACTCGGCGAGCTCCGCGACACTCGGCAGGGCGCGGTCGGTGATGGCCATGCGCTCGGGGGCGTCGGCGGTGAGCGCCCAGCGCCCGTCCGTCGTGATGCCGATGGGCAGCACGTCGTACTTGTCCCGGTCGATGGCGCTCAGGACGGCGCCGGCCGTGACGACGGAGATGGCGTGCTCGGAGCTGCGTCCGCCGAAGACGACGGCCACGCGCGGCTTGCGGGGGCTCTGGGTGTTCTCGCTCATATCGCGATGAGCGTACCTTGCGGCTCCCGAACTCCTGAGCGCCCCGCTGCCGTACCGCGCGTCCGGCGCAGTCGCCGCCGACCTGCGGGGGAGGGCTCAGCGGCGCTCGGGCTTGGCGCTGCGGGACATCAGTTCCCTGAGCGCGACGACCGGCGGCTTGCCGTCGTGGACGATGGAGACGACGGTCTCGGTGATGGGCATGTCGACGCCGTGGCGGCGGCCCAGATCGAGCACCGATTCGCAGGACTTGACGCCCTCGGCGGTCTGCTTGGTGGCCGCGATGGTCTCCTGGAGGGTCATCCCGCGGCCGAGGTTGGTGCCGAAGGTGTTGTTCCGGGAGAGCGGCGAGGAGCAGGTGGCGACGAGGTCGCCGAGGCCCGCGAGGCCGGAGAAGGTGAGCGGGTCGGCGCCCATGGCGAGGCCGAGGCGGGTGGTCTCGGCGAGGCCGCGGGTGATGAGCGTGGCCTTCGAGTTGTCGCCGAGGCCCATGCCGTTGGCGATGCCGACGGCGAGGCCGATGACGTTCTTCACGGCGCCGCCGAGCTCGCAGCCCACCACGTCGGTGTTGGTGTACGGGCGGAAGTACGGGGTCATGCAGGCGGCCTGGAGCCTCTGGGCGACCGACTCGTCGGAGCAGGCGACCACGGCGGCGGCGGGCTGCCGGGCGGCGATCTCCTTGGCCAGGTTGGGGCCGGTGAGGACGGCGACGCGCTCGGCGGGCACGTCGGCGACCTCGGTGATGACCTCGCTCATCCGCTTGGCGGTGCCGAGTTCGACGCCCTTCATGAGGGAGACGAGGACGGTGTCGGGGGCGAGGTGCGGCGCCCAGGCGGCGAGGTTGCCGCGGAGGGTCTGGGAGGGGATGACGAGGACGGTGAAGTCGGCGCCTGCGGCGGCCTCGGCCGCGTCGGCGGTGGCCGTGATCCGCTCCGGGAGTTCGACGCCCGGCAGGTAGTCGGGGTTGACCCGGGTGGTGTTGATCTCCTTGGCGAGTTCGGCGCGGCGGCCCCAGAGGCTCACCTCGCAGCCCGCGTCGGCGAGCACCATGGCGAAGGCGGTGCCCCAGGATCCGTTGCCGAAGACTGCTGTCCTGGTCACTTGGTGCCCCCCTCGGCGGCCTTGCGGCGCTGCTCCATGCGAGCCCTGCGGTGGTCGTACGGCTCCGCGGGGGCCCGCTCGCCGCGGATCTGCTCCAGGAGGGCGGTGATGGCCGCCATGATGACCTCGGTGGCCTCGCGGAGGACCTCGGGCGTCGGCTCCAGGCCGTCGAAGCGGGAGAGGTCGACGGGCGGACCGGCCTGCACGGTCAGCGTCTTGCGGGGGAACAGCCGGAACTTGTTCTCCTTGGCGTACGGCGGCATCGCCAGGTTCGCGCCCCACTGGGCCACCGGGATCACGGGGGCCCGGGTGAGCAGGGCGACGCGCGCGGCCCCGGTCTTGCCGGCCATGGGCCACATGTCGGGATCCCGGGTCAGGGTGCCCTCGGGGTAGAAGGCGACGCACTCGCCGCGCTCGATGGCGTCGACGGCGGCCCGGAAGGCGTCCAGCGCGTCGGTGGTCTCGCGGTAGACGGGGATCTGGCCGGTGCCGCGCAGCATCATGCCGACGAAGGGGGTCTTGAACAGGCCCGCCTTGGCCAGGAGGCGCGGAACGCGGCCGGTGTTGTACTGGAAGTGCGAGTAGGACAGCGGATCCAGGTAGGAGTTGTGGTTGACCGCGGTGATGAAACCGCCGTCGGCCGGGATGTGTTCCATGCCGCGCCAGTCCCGCTTGAACAGAACCACCAGGGGGGGTTTGGCGATGACCGCCGCGAGGCGGTACCAGAAGCCGATTCTGCGGCGGGGCACGCGGACACCTTTCTCCGGGGCTGGCTGGCAGGGGGTCAAGTGTCGCCCCATGCTCCTGCCGTGTCGAGTGACACCGTACGCCCCGGGCCCTGGGGTGGGCCGCGTGGGCGGGACAGAATGGGCCCCGATGAACGCGACGCACCCGACGCACACGGACCCCGGCGACGGCTGGTCCCTGGTCGTCCCGCTGAAGCCCCTCGCACTGGCGAAGAGCAGGCTGGCGGCCTCGGCCGGGGCCCTGCTGCGGCCCCGGCTGGCCCTCGCGTTCGCCGAGGACACCGTGGGTGCGGTGCTGGACTGTCCGAGGGTGCGGGATGTGGCGGTCGTCACGGACGATCCGGCGGCGGCGGAGGCGCTCGGGGCCCTGGGCGCGCGGATCGTGCCGGACGCCCCGGCGGCCGGTCTCAACGCGGCGCTGGCGCACGGGGTCCGTGCCGTACGTTCCCGGTGGCCGTGCGCGCGGGTGGCGGCGCTCAACGCGGATCTGCCGGCGCTGCGGCCGGCGGAGCTGACCCGGGTCCTGGACGCGGCGGGGAAATTTCCGCGGGCATTTCTCGCGGATGCCGCCGAAATCGGCACCACATTCCTCTCTGCGGGTCCGGGAGTGGAATTGGAACCCGCATTCGGGGGTGCGTCACGGCTCCGGCATTTGTCTTCGGGAGCGGTGGAAATCACGCTGGCCGGGGTGGATTCCGTACGCCGGGACGTGGACACCGGGGAGGATCTGGCGGCGGCGGGGGCGCTGGGGCTCGGCCCCCGGACGGCCGCCCGGTGGCTGCCGGCGGCCGGATAGGCTGCGGTCCATGCAGGCGACCGCGTTCACGTACGACCCCGAGACCCGCAGCGGCAGTGTGCTGCTCGACGACGGCACCCCCGTGGAGTTCGGGGCGGAGGCCTTCGACACGGGCGGACTGCGGCTGCTGCGGCCGGGGCAGCGGGTCCGGATCGAGACCGAGCCCGGCACGTCGGGCGCGGGGCTCCGGATCACGCTGGTGACGCTGCAGACCTTCTAGACGGTGTGTGCGCCGCGGGCCGGGCTCCCCGAAGGGAGCCCGGCCCGGCGGGTGTCTACCGCTCGTCCTACTTCTTGGCGGCGGTCTTCTTGGCGGTCGTCTTGCGCGCCGTCGTCTTCTTGGCGGGCGCCTTCGTCGCCGTGGCCTTCTTCGCGGCCGGCGCGGTCTTCTTGGCCGTGACCTTGGTCGCCTTCTTCGCGGCGGCCGTGGTGGTCTTCTTGGCGGCGGCGGAGGTCTTCTTGGCCGCGGCCGTGGTGGCCTTCCTCGCGGGGGTCGCCTTCTTGGCTGCCGCCGTGGTGGCCTTCTTCGCCGGGGTCGCCTTCTTGGCTGCCGCCGTGGTGGCCTTCTTCGCCGGGGTCGCCTTCTTCGCGGCGGCCTTCTTGGCGGTGGTGGCCTTCTTCGCCGCGGCCTTCTTCACGGTCGCCGAGGCGGCGCCACCGGTGAGGCTGCCCTTGGGTGCCTTCTTGACGGAGACCTCGCCACCCTTGGGGAGCTTCTTCGAGCCGCTGACCAGGTCCTTGAAGCCCTGACCGGCGCGGAAGCGCGGGACGGAGGTCTTCTTGACCCGGACCCGCTCACCCGTCTGCGGGTTACGGGCGTAGCGGGCCGGACGGTCGACCTTCTCGAACGAGCCGAAACCCGTGACCGAGACCCGGTCGCCCGCGACCACGGCACGCACGATGGCGTCGAGCACGTGGTCGACGGCTTCGGCGGCCTGCTGGCGACCGCCCATCTTGTCGGCAATCGCTTCTACGAGCTGCGCCTTGTTCACGTCTTCCCCTTCGGAGACATTGCCAGAACGAAAGTGTTCAAGCTTTTTCGCACGTTAGGCATGTATATACCGCAAATCAAACACGAAACGGGCTAATCACCCTAGTGCCGCAACGCGGAAGATCCGCTGCGGAGTTCCTGGTGTCAGTCGTCCTCTGGGAATCGGCCCTCGTCGAGGTCCTTCATCAACCGCTCCAGACGCGTTGCCGCGTCCTTGAGATCGTGCTTCGCCGCGGCCGTCACGACCAGCAGCTTCCGGGACAGCGCCATCCTTACGCCCTCCGGGACTTGCAGTGAGCGCACTCTTGTGTGCGCTTCCTTCAATCGGGCGGCGACCGACTCGTAGAGCTCGAGTTGGCTGTCGCGTTCCATGCACCGATTGTGCCATCTAGGGCGAGTTGTCGCCCGACAGGGTCTCAACAAGCGACTGCGCCCCCCACCGGACGGTGGGGGGCGCAGTCTTGGAAAAGCGCTGCTCAGGCCGTAATTGTACGGGGCTTGAAGGCCGGTCGTGACCCCTCATATGCCGCGATGTCGGCTTCGTTCTGAAGGGTGAGGCTGATGTCGTCGAGTCCGTTCAGGAGCCGCCAGCGGGCGTTCTCGTCGAGCTCGAAGTCGGCGTCGATCCCGTCGGCCAGGACCTTGCGCCGCTCCAGGTCGACGGTGATCTCGGCGGTCGGGTCGGCCTCGGTCAGCTCCTGGAGCGCGTCCACGGTCTCCTGCGGGAGGACCACGGTCAGCAGGCCGTTCTTCAGCGAGTTGCCGCGGAAGATGTCGGCGAAGCGGGAGGAGATCACCGTCTGGAAGCCGTAGTTCTGGAGCGCCCAGACGGCGTGCTCACGGGAGGAGCCGGTGCCGAAGTCGGGGCCGGCCACCAGGACCGAGGCGCCCTGCCGCTCGGGGCGGTTGAGGACGAACTCCGGGTCCTTGCGCCAGGCCTCGAAGAGGCCGTCCTCGAAGCCGTCGCGGGTGACCTTCTTCAGCCAGTGCGCGGGGATGATCTGGTCGGTGTCGACGTTGCTGCGGCGCAGCGGGACGGCCCGGCCGGTGTGCGTGGTGAAAGCTTCCATGGTTCCTCAGACCCCCGCGGTGGTGGCGACGTCGGACAGATCGGCCGGGGAGGCCAGACGGCCCAGGACGGCGGTGGCGGCGGCGACCTGGGGCGAGACCAGGTGGGTCCGGCCACCCTTGCCCTGCCGGCCCTCGAAGTTGCGGTTGGAGGTGGACGCGGAGCGCTCACCGGGAGCCAGTTGGTCGGGGTTCATGCCCAGGCACATGGAGCAGCCCGCGTGCCGCCATTCGGCCCCGGCCTCCTTGAAGACCTTGTCCAGGCCCTCCTCGACGGCCTGCAGGGCCACCCGGACCGAGCCGGGGACGACGAGCATGCGGACGCCGTCGGCGACCTTGCGGCCTTCGAGCAGACCGGCGGCGTTGCGCAGGTCCTCGATGCGGCCGTTGGTGCAGGAGCCTACGAAGACGGTGTCGACCCGGATGTCGCGCAGCGGCTGCCCGGCGGTCAACCCCATGTACTCCAGGGCCTTTTCGGCGGCGAGGCGCTCCGAAGCGTCTTCGTACGAAGCCGGGTCGGGGACGTTCGCGGAAAGCGGCGCGCCCTGGCCGGGGTTGGTGCCCCAGGTGACGAACGGCGCCAGGGAGGCGGCGTCGATGACGACCTCGGCGTCGAAGACGGCGTCCTCGTCGGACTCCAGGGTCTTCCAGTACGCGACGGCGGCGTCCCAGTCCTCGCCCTCGGGGGCGTGGGCGCGGCCCTTCAGATAGGCGAAGGTGGTCTCGTCGGGGGCGATCATGCCCGCGCGGGCACCGGCCTCGATCGACATGTTGCAGATGGTCATCCGGGCCTCCATCGAGAGTTTCTCGATGGCGGAGCCCCGGTACTCCAGGATGTAGCCCTGGCCGCCGCCGGTGCCGATCTTCGCGATGATCGCCAGGATCAGGTCCTTGGCGGTGACATCCTCGGGCAGCTCGCCGTCGACCGTGATCGCCATGGTCATGGGGCGGGCCAGCGGCAGCGTCTGGGTGGCGAGCACGTGCTCGACCTGGCTGGTGCCGATGCCGAACGCCAGCGCGCCGAAGGCGCCGTGCGTGGAGGTGTGGGAGTCGCCGCAGACCACGGTGGTGCCGGGCTGGGTGAGGCCCAGCTGCGGCCCCACCACGTGGACGACGCCCTGCTCGACGTCGCCCAGCGGGTGCAGCCGGACGCCGAACTCGGCGCAGTTCTTCCGGAGGGTCTCCAGCTGAGCGCGGGAGACCGGGTCGGCGATCGGCTTGTCGATGTCGAGGGTCGGGGTGTTGTGGTCCTCGGTGGCGATGGTGAGATCGAGGCGCCGCACCTGGCGGCCGTTCTGGCGCAGGCCGTCGAAGGCCTGGGGGCTGGTCACCTCGTGCAGCAGGTGCAGATCGATGAAGAGAAGGTCGGGCTCGCCCTCCGCGCGCCGGACGACATGGTCGTCCCAGACCTTCTCCGCGAGTGTCCTACCCATCGCTTTCCCTCCGGCCGACGTCTGCGCCGGCACAACTAGAGACCCGTTTCGCGGGCCGTTGTGCGGCCGCCTCACCAGAGTGACAAGTTCCTCGGGAAATTGAACTTGCGTTTCACAGAGTGAGACGCGAATATCGTTGCATGGACAACTCTAGCGGCGTAGGCGTTCTCGACAAGGCAGCCCTTGTCCTGAGCGCCCTGGAGTCCGGTCCGGCCACCCTCGCAGGACTGGTCGCGGCGACGGGACTCGCACGACCCACGGCACATCGTCTCGCCGTGGCACTGGAACACCACCGGATGGTGGCGCGTGACATGCAGGGCCGGTTCATTCTCGGACCGCGCCTGTCGGAGCTGGCGGCGGCGGCCGGTGAGGACCGTCTGCTCGCGACCGCGGGCCCGGTGCTGACGCATCTGCGCGACGTCACCGGCGAGAGCGCCCAGCTCTACCGCCGGCAGGGCGACATGCGCATCTGCGTGGCGGCGGCCGAGCGGCTCTCGGGTCTCCGGGACACCGTCCCGGTGGGCTCGACGCTGACGATGAAGGCCGGCTCCTCGGCGCAGATCCTGATGGCGTGGGAGGAGCCCGAGCGGCTGCACCGCGGCCTCCAGGGCGCCCGCTTCACGGCGACGGCCCTCTCGGGCGTACGGCGCCGCGGCTGGGCCCAGTCGATCGGTGAGCGGGAGCCGGGCGTCGCGTCCGTCTCCGCGCCCGTGCGCGGCCCGTCGAACCGCGTGGTGGCCGCCGTGTCGGTCTCCGGGCCGATCGAGCGTCTGACGCGCCACCCGGGCCGTATGCACGCCCAGGCGGTCATCGACGCAGCCGCCCGCCTCTCCGAGGCTCTGCGCCGCACCGGCTGACGCCCCCTTCCCCTTCTGCACGACCCCGGCCCACCGCTTCAACGCCGCAGCGGTGGGCCGGAGTTGTGTGCGGATCCGCCCAACGGCCCCCGGACAGCGAAGAAGCCCTCCCCCGAAGGGAAGGGCTTCTTCTCTCTGTACCCCCGACCGGATTCGAACCGGCGCTACCGCCTTGAGAGGGCGGCGTGCTAGGCCGCTACACAACGGGGGCCTTGCGGATCAGATCCGCGGTGCAGATGAGCTCTGCGAGCTGGCCTACCTGGACTCGAACCAAGAATGACGGTACCAGAAACCGTAGTGTTGCCAATTACACCATAGGCCATGGTGGTTACACCGTACCCCCGACCGGATTCGAACCGGCGCTACCGCCTTGAGAGGGCGGCGTGCTAGGCCGCTACACAACGGGGGCCCTAGCGATCCCACCCGGCACGAGCCGGGTGATGTCACCGCGGATCCACCGGGAGCTACCCAAGTGATCCGCAGGATGGATCTGTACCCCCGACCGGATTCGAACCGGCGCTACCGCCTTGAGAGGGCGGCGTGCTAGGCCGCTACACAACGGGGGCTTTGTGGATGCCATCCACGGTTTGCAGATAAAGCTCTGCGAGCTGGCCTACCTGGACTCGAACCAAGACTAACGGAACCAGAAACCGTCGTGCTGCCAATTACACCATAGGCCACCGGAACAACTTCCCCACCAGGGAGGATCTTGCTCGGCTTGCGCTTTCCGGGTTCTTGCCTTTCGGCTTGTTCCCCTCGGCGCAGGAAGAACATTACCCGAAGGTGGACGGTGCTCCAAAACGGGTATCCCCGCTGAGCAGGTCCGGAAGCTGGCGGAGGTCCGTGATCCGGTTCAGTTCGGGGCGCCCGCCGGTGTCCGCGCGGTCCAGCCAGATGCCCCTGAGGCCCGCCTCCACCGCTCCCCTGGCGTCGATGTCGGGCTGGTCCCCCACGTACGCCACCTCGCTCGGGTGCAGCTCAAGGGCGGTGCAGGCGGCGTGGAAGGCCTCCGGGGCCGGTTTGGCCACCCCGAGTTCGGCGGCGCAGAGGACGGCCTCGAAGCGGTCCCGCACACCGAGGACCCGCAGTTTGCGGTCCTGGTTGTGGAGGCTGGAGTTGGACAGGATCCCGTGACGATAGTCATCGGCCAGCAGGTCCAGGACGGGGACGGCGTCGGGGAAGAGCTCCCAGGCCGCCTCGTAGTGGGAGACGTACCGGTCGAACCAGTCGTCGGCCTCGGCGGCGCTCAGCGGCCGTGCCAGGAAGTCCCGGACGCGGTCCCTGCGCTGCTCCCGGAAGTCGACGCCGCCGGCCTCGAAGCGGCGCCAGTGCAGCGCGGTCAGCTCCCGCCAACGGCGGAGGGCCCGGTCGACGGAGTCGAATCCGTCCACCAGGCCCTCGGCCGTCAGATGCGCGCTCATGCCGACGTGGTCGGCGCGGGCGTAGTCGAAGATCGTGTCGTCGACGTCCCACAGCACCGCGCGGATGGTCATGGCTCGACCGTACCGCGCGGCGGGGGTCAGGCGGAGAGCCTCGCCAGGGCCGCGTCGATGCGGGCCAGGGTCTTCTCCTTGCCGAGGATCTCCAGGGACTCGAAGAGCGGCAGGCCGACCGTGCGTCCGGTGACCGCGACGCGGACCGGGGCCTGGGCCTTGCCGAGCTTGAGGCCGTGGGCCTCACCAGCGACCAGGACGGCGTTCTTGAGGGACTCGGGGTCGCTCCAGTCGGCGTCCACGAGCTTCTCGCGGGCGGTGGTGAGCAGGACCGCCGGCTCGCCCTTCATCGCCTTGTCCCACGAGGGCTGGTCGAAGACCGGCTCGGACAGGAAGAGGAAGTCGACGTTGGCCGTGATCTCGGAGAGGACGGTCATCCGGGTCTGGGCGTGCGGCGCGATGGCCTCCCAGGCGGCGCGGTCGAAGTCCTCGGGCGCCCAGTTGGCGTGCGGGGCCTTCAGCCAGGGCTCGCAGGCCTCGGCGAAGGTCTTCACGTCCAGCATGCGGATGTGGTCGGCGTTGATCGACTCGGCCTTCTTGAGGTCGAAGCGCGCCGGGTTGGCGTTGACGTCGGCGATGTCGAACTTCGCCACCATCTCGGGGATGGTGAAGAGGTCCTGGTCGGCCGAGAACGACCAGCCGAGGAGCGAGAGGTAGTTCAGCAGGCCCTCGGGGAGGAAGCCGCGCTCCCGGTAGAGGTTGAGGGAGGCCTCGGGGTCACGCTTGGAGAGCTTCTTGTTGCCCTCGCCCATCACGTACGGCAGGTGGCCGAAGGAGGGGATCTCCTTGGCGACGCCCAGCTCGATCAGCGCCTTGTAGAGCGCGACCTGGCGGGGGGTGGAGGAGAGCAGGTCCTCGCCGCGCAGGACGTGGGTGATCTCCATCAGGGCGTCGTCGACCGGGTTGACCAGCGTGTAGAGCGGGGCGCCGTTGGCCCGGAGGATGCCGTAGTCCGGCACGTTCTCCGGGGTGAAGGTCAGCTCGCCGCGGACGAGGTCGGTGAAGGTGATCGGCTCGTCGGGCATCCGGAAGCGGACGATCGACGCGCGGCCCTCGGCCTCGTACGCCGCCTTCTGCTCGGCGGTGAGGTCGCGGCAGTGGCCGTCGTAGCCGGACGGGCGGCCGGCGGCGCGGGCGGCGGCGCGGCGCTCGTCGAGCTCCTCGGTGGTGCAGTAGCAGGGGTACGCGTACCCGCCGGCGAGCAGCTTGTCGGCGACGTCCTTGTAGGTGTCCATCCGCTGCGACTGGCGGTAGGGGGCGTGCGGGCCGCCCACCTCCGGGCCCTCGTCCCAGTCGAGGCCGAGCCACTTCAGCGAGTCGAGCAGCTGGCCGTACGACTCCTCGGAGTCGCGTGCGGCGTCGGTGTCCTCGATGCGGAAGACCATGGTGCCCTCGTTGTGCCGGGCGAAGGCCCAGTTGAAGAGAGCGGTGCGGACCAGACCCACATGGGGGTTGCCGGTCGGCGAGGGACAGAAACGGACGCGGATATTCGCGTTAGCCACGCTTGATCACCTTATTGGTGAGAGTGCCGATGCCTTCGATGGTGACGGCGACCTCGTCGCCGACGTTGAGGGGGCCGACCCCGGCGGGGGTGCCGGTGAGGATGACGTCGCCGGGGAGCAGCGTCATGGCCTCGGTGATGTGGACGACCAGGTCCTCGATGGAGCGGATCATGTCGCTCGTCCGACCCAACTGGCGTTGTTCGCCGTTGACCGTGGCCTGGATCGTCAGGTCACGGGGGTCGAGGTCGGTCTCCACCCAGGGCCCCAGGGGGCAGGAGGTGTCGAAGCCCTTGGCGCGGGCCCACTGCTTCTCGCGCTGCTGGGCGTCGCGGGCGGTGACGTCGTTGGCGCAGGTGTAGCCGAAGACGACGTCCTTGACGCGCTCGCGGGGCACCTCGCGGCACATGCGGCCGATGACCACGGCCAGTTCGGCCTCGTGGTGCAGCTCGTTGGAGAAGGAGGGGTACTCGATCGCGTCGCCGGAGCCGATCACCGAGGTGGTGGGCTTGAAGAAGGCGACAGGGACGTCGGGGACCTCGTTGCCGAGTTCGGCCGCGTGCTCCGCGTAGTTGCGGCCGATGGCCACGACCTTGTTGGGGAGCACGGGCGGCAGGAGCCGTACCTTGCTCAGCGGGACCTTGGTGCCGCTGAGCTCGAAGTCGGTGTACGGGATGCCCTTGATGATGTCGAGGACGAGGCCGCCGGACTCGACGGTTCCCTCGCCTTCGACGGCGCCGAAGGCCACATTGCCGTCGATGGAGAATCTGGCGATGCGCACGAGTGCTTTCGCCCCTCACTTGGTGCTGGCTGGAGTCTGACGCTCCAGGCTAACGCGGCGCGAGGGTGGCCGAACGGCGATATCACCGGGGTGGATGACACGGGTGACGCGGGATGTGACGCGGATGACCCGTGCGGTCCCCCGCCGGGGTCAGCGGGACGCGGTGGCGTACGGCTGGGGCTCGTACGGCGCGGGGGCCTGCATGAGGATCGTGCGGCGGGGGTTCGCCGTGTTCGTGGGCAGCTCGACCGCGTACTCCGGCCGGGCGCCCCGGCCGAGCTCTGCGGCGTCCGTGAGGTGGACGAGGGTGGAACGGCGGGGGTTGGCCGTGGTGCCGGGCGTCGTCGTCTTCATCGCGGTGATCTGACCTTGTTCCGGTACGGGCGCCCCGTGCGGGCGCGAAGGGGTGTAAAGCGTCAGGCTAAACATGCGATTCCCTTCGAATGCATGGCTAAGACATCGATCAGCGTGTGAGTTTGCTCACGAATGGCGATACATTCCGGGCATTACGGACTGCCACTCCCGGTCACGGAAAGGGACATTCTGCCACTGAACGATCTATTCCGCTCCTGATCATGTCGACTGGGACACACAGGTACGCGCAGCCATTGGAGGGGAAAAGTCCGAATCCTCCGTGATCATCTTCTACATGGGGTGACCCCTCGGGCACGGGTTGTCATTCCCCTCGCGGCGCGCCACGAGGCCCTTGTTGGAGATCCGGCACTGTGCTGGAATTCCACGCACCGCCGCGGGTTTCAAGCCGGTGCGCAGGGGGCGCAACGCAGCGCCGGCCATGTGGCGGGGAAGGGGGAACTGCGCCGGTCACCGACGACCACCTGGGGCGCTCCACGCCCCGATTGACGCCGACACCGTCCTCTCCGTTCATCCGGAAGGACGCCTGGTCCAGAGGTTGCGACGCTAGTGCAGGGACGTTTCAAGAGGGAAGGCTCGGGGTCTCCCCAGGCCCGCCAGGGCCGAGCGGATGCTCCGGCGGAGCAGGAACCGCGTACCGACCGCGGTCCCTCGGCCTCGCGCACCCCGAACCAGGGTCAGGGTCCGTCCGACGGCGGTGACGGCGGCGGCAGGCGTGCGAACGCCTCGGCCGCCCCCTCCGAGCCGGCCGAGGCCTCCGTCAAGCCCCGCGCCGAGAACGAGGTCGGCCCGCGAATAGCCCTGCGCAACTGGCGCATCTCCACGCGCCTGGTCGCACTGCTGACCCTCCCCGTGGTCGCCGCGACCACCCTGGGCGGCATCCGCATCAGCGAGTCGCTCCAGGACATGGAGCAGCTCGACCACATGCAGCTGCTGACCAAGCTGACCCGTGAGGCGACCGACCTCGCGCAGGCCCTGCAGGCCGAGCGCGACCTGTCCGCCGGTCCGCTGGCCAACGGCCGCCCGGTCAGCGACTACCAGGTCGCCAACAACCGCCGGAAGACGGACCGCGAGTACAAGGCCTTCCTCGAGGCCACGGAGGACATCCCGTCCACCGACGGCGACGAGGCGCTGCGCAGCATCCGGCAGAACGTCAGCCAGATCGCCTCGCAGGTCATCCAGCTGAACACGATCCGCGGCAACGCCTACGCGAAGGGCGTCTCCCACTCGGTGACGGTCGAGGCCTACAGCCGCCTCGTCCGCTCGCTGCTGAGCCTGTCCCAGGACATGGCGCAGGCGACCAGCAACCCCGACATGATCAAGCGGACCCGCGCGCTCGCCGCGTTCTCGTCCGCCAAGGAGTACGCCTCCATCCAGCAGGCGATCATCGCCGGCGCCCTCCCCCAGGGCGACAAGACCGCCGGACGGCTCCAGCAGGGCGACCGCCTCTACGGCGAGGCCGCGCTGAACTCCGAGAGCGTCGAGCTCAAGTCGTTCCAGGCGATCTACGAGTCGACCGGTGGCGACGCCAACGAGCTGACCGCCTCGCTGAACAGCGGCAACCCCTCGATCCTGGCCGCCGAGAAGTACGCCGAGCGCGTGCTGAAGTCCGACGACGCCATGCCCGGCGGCGCCAAGCGCGGCCATCTGAACTTCACCGACGAGTACGGCACCAAGATCGCCGCCATGAACCGCATCGAGCGCGGTCTGCTCGGCGACATGGAGAGCATGGCCCGTGAGCTGCGGCAGGACTCGCAGCGCGAGGCCATCGTCAACGGTGCGCTGATCCTCCTGGTCCTCGGCGTCTCGCTCATCGGCGCCTTCGTCGTGGCCCGGTCGATGATCCGCTCGCTGCGCCGGCTCCAGGACACCGCGACCAAGGTCGCCCAGGACCGGCTGCCCGAGCTCGTCAAGCAGCTCTCCGAGTCCGACCCGCAGGACGTCGACACCTCCGTCGAGTCCGTCGGTGTGCACTCCAGGGACGAGATCGGCCAGGTGGCCGCGGCCTTCGACGACGTGCACCGCGAGGCCGTCCGCCTCGCCGCCGAGCAGGCCCTCCTCCGGGGCAACGTCAACGCGATGTTCACCAACCTCTCGCGCCGTTCCCAGGGCCTCATCCAGCGTCAGCTGTCGCTCATCTCCGAGCTGGAGTCCCGCGAGGCCGACCCGGACCAGCTCTCCTCGCTCTTCAAGCTCGACCACCTCGCGACGCGCATGCGCCGTAACGGTGAGAACCTCCTCGTCCTCGCCGGTGAGGAGCCGGGCCGCCGCTGGACCCGCCCGGTCCCGCTGGTCGACGTGCTCCGCGCCGCCGCCTCCGAGGTGGAGCAGTACGAGCGCATCGAACTGTCCTCGGTCCCCGCGACCGAGGTCGCCGGCCGGGTCGTCAACGACCTCGTGCACCTCCTCGCGGAGCTGCTCGAGAACGCGACCTCGTTCTCCTCCCCGCAGACCAAGGTCCGGGTCACCGGCCACGCACTGCCGGACGGACGGGTGCTCGTCGAGATCCACGACACGGGCATCGGCCTCTCCCCCGAGGACCTCGCCGCGATCAACGAGCGGCTCGCCTCGCCGCCCACCGTGGACGTCTCGGTCTCCCGCCGCATGGGTCTCTTCGTGGTCGGCCGCCTGTCCCTGCGACACGGCATCCGCATCCAGCTGCGTCCGTCCGACTCGGGCGGCACCACCGCGCTCGTCATGCTTCCGGTCGACGTCGCCCAGGGCAACAAGAAGCCGATGCCCAAGCCGGGTGCCGGTGGCCAGGGCGCGATGCCGCCCGGCGCCTCCGCCCCGGGCGGACGGCTCCCCGCGGGTCCCGGCGCGGCCGGCGGCCCCGGCGGGGCGCGTCCGGGCCAGGGCGGTGCGCCGACGGCCGGACTGCTCGGCGCCGGTGCCGGTGCGCCACGCGGTCAGGTCGGTACGAGCGGTCCGCGGGCCGCGCTGCCCGCCCGCGAGGGCGCTCCGCTCACCGGCGGGCCGCAGCCCCGCAATCCGCAGCCGCAGAACGCCCAGTTCGACCAGACCGGTCAGCTGCCGCAGATCCCCCCGGCCCCGCAGGCGCCGGGCCAGGACGCGATGCGGCCGGGCCCCGGTGGCGGTCTCATCGGCGGCGCCGCGAGCGCCATCCCCTCCCGTACGGACGTGTGGGGCAACCAGGGCAACCAGGGCAACCAGACCAACCAGGGCGGCCGTCACGGCAACCAGGCCGGCCAGGGCGCCCCGCAGGCCGGACCCGGCGCGCCGCAGCAGCAGCCGCAGGGCCAGGCCCCGCAGAACAACCAGCCCGCCGGGTACGACTTCCCGCGCGCCGAGCTGCCGGGGGGCAACCCCCAGCCGCAGCGCCCGCAGGCCGCGAGCTGGGGCAACGACCCGGCCCAGCAGCCGGTCCGGCGCCCGCAGCAGGAGATGTCCCCGCTGGACGCCCCGCGCGGTCACGAGGAGCCGGAGGCCCCGGGCCTGTTCGGTGCTCCGGCGGCCCCCCAGGGTCCCGGTTCCACCGGCCAGTTCGCGCGTCCCGACTTCGGCGCCCCGCAGCAGCAGCCCCAGCAGGGCCGCCCGCAGCAGGCCCCGCAGGCCCCGCAGGTCTACCAGGGCGGTGTGCAGGACCCGGCGTCGACGGCGCAGTTCCCGCGCCCGGACTTCGGTGCCCCGCAGGGCCCCGGTTCCACGGGCCAGTTCCCGCAGCCGGACTTCGGCGCTCCGCAGGGCCCGGGTTCCACCGGCCAGTTCGCCCGGCCGGACTTCGGCGCCCCGCGGCAGCCGCAGGCCCCGCAGCCGCAGCAGCCGCAGGCCCCGCAGGCGTACCAGGGAGGCCAGCAGCAGCAGTTCGGCCGGCAGCCCTTCGTACCGCAGGCGCAGCAGCAGGCCCCGCAGGGCCGGCCCCCGGCGCCGCGTCAGCGGACCGGCGAGGACTTCGGTGCCCCGCGTCCTGCCGAGCCGGTCCGGCAGCAGCCCCCGCAGCAGCCGCAGCTCCAGCAGCCGCGCCGTCCGGAGGCCCTGCCGCCGGCGAGCGGTGCGGGCGACGGCCGTACCCCGCTGTACGACACGCTCGAGACCAACTGGTTCCACCAGGAGCAGGCTCAGCAGCAGGCCCAGCAGCAGGACCCGGCGCAGACGACGCAGGCCCCGGTCGTCGCTCAGCCGTCCGCTCCGGTGCCCGCCGACGGCGGTCGGCAGAACGGCGGGGCCGCCTGGCGGACCTCGCCCAACGACGAGCTGGTGCGCCAGGCCGAGCGGGTCCGCAAGCCCGCGGCCGGCGGCGTCACCACCTCCGGCCTCCCCCGGCGCGTGCCGAAGGCCAACCTCGTACCCGGGACCGCCCAGGAGCAGGCGCACAGCGCCGGCCCCCAGGTCTCGCGTGCACCCGACGACGTCCGCGGCCGGCTGACCAATCTGCGCCGCGGCATCCAGCAGGGCCGGCAGGCCGGTAACTCGACCACGGGTAACCACCACCTCGGTCCGAACCACCAGCAGGAGCGTTAGTGAACGCGATGAGCCAGGCGGCGCAGAATCTGAACTGGTTGATCACCAACTTCGTGGACAACACCCCCGGGGTGTCGCACACGGTGGTGGTCTCCGCCGACGGACTCCTGCTGGCCATGTCCGAAGGATTCCCCCGCGACCGCGCCGACCAGCTGGCGGCGGTCGCGTCCGGACTGACCTCGCTGACCGCGGGCGCGTCCAGGATCTTCGAGGGGGGCCCCGTCGCGCAGACCGTGGTGGAGATGGAGCGCGGCTTCCTCTTCCTCATGTCGGTCTCCGACGGTTCCTCGCTGGCCGTGCTCGCGCACCCCGAGTGCGACATCGGCCTCGTGGGCTACGAGATGGCGCTGCTGGTCGACCGGGCCGGCAGCGTGCTCACCCCGGATCTGCGTGCGGAGCTCCAGGGCAGTCTGCTCCACTAGCGGGTCCCCGCATTCCGGACAAACCCACCGCACGACCGACCGACAGGGCGGTACGCCCCTCCGTACCGCCCTGGGCACCGTTCACCGTCCGGCCGCCCCATCCGGCCCCCCACCGGCCCCATCAGACGGCAGAGAGCTTGCTGTCACGCCCGGAGGATTCATGACCCCGCCCCCCGCCTCTCACGATCCGTACGGCGCCTCAGCCGACGAGTACGGACACGAGGGCGACCAGCCGCTCGTGCGTCCTTACGCGATGACCGGCGGCCGGACCCGGCCGCGCTACCAGCTCGCCATCGAGGCGCTGGTCAGCACCACGGCCGACCCGGCGCACCTCGCCACGCTGCTTCCGGAGCACCAGCGGATCTGCCACCTGTGCCGTGAGGTCAAGTCGGTGGCCGAGGTGTCGGCGCTCCTGTCGATGCCGCTCGGCGTCGCCCGGATCCTCGTCGCCGACCTGGCGGAAGCCGGCATGGTGGCCATCCACCAGCCGGGCAACGGAGAGACCGGCGGCACGCCGGACGTGACTCTGCTCGAAAGGGTGCTCAGTGGACTTCGCAAGCTCTAGCGGCGGCGCGGCCCGTTCAACCACCAGCGCGAAGATCGTGGTGGCGGGTGGCTTCGGCGTGGGCAAGACCACGTTCGTGGGCGCCGTCTCGGAGATCAACCCGCTGCGTACCGAAGCCGTCATGACCTCCGCCTCCGCGGGCATCGACGACCTCACGCACACGGGTGGCAAGACGACCACCACGGTGGCGATGGACTTCGGCCGCATCACCCTGGACCAGGACCTGATCCTGTACCTGTTCGGCACCCCCGGACAGGACCGTTTCTGGTTCATGTGGGACGACCTGGTCCGCGGCGCCATCGGCGCCGTCGTCCTCGTCGACACCCGCCGCCTCGCCGACTGCTTCCCGGCGGTCGACTACTTCGAGAACAGCGGCCTGCCCTTCGTGATCGCCCTCAACGGCTTCGACGGCGCCCAGCCGTACCAGCCCGAAGAGGTCCGCGAGGCCCTGCAGATCGGCCCCGACACCCCCATCATCACCACCGACGCCCGCCACCGCGCCGACGCCAAGAGCGCCCTCATCACGCTCGTCGAGCACGCCCTCATGGCCCGGCTGAAGTAGCCGGGCGGTCAGGGGCGGTTGTCATATGCCTCCGCCAGGGGCGGTCTGTGTCCTTCGACACGACCGCCCGACCTGTTCATAACGTTTCGACAGAGAATTGGGGCGCCTCGGACACCCGACGCATCCGATCGGTGTCGCTGCGCTCACCTGAGCCCCGTCATTTGGCGGGGCTCGCTCTTTATGCCCGTTTTATGTCAGGCCTGGACCACTGAAAGCTGCCAGTCAGCACTGTTTGGAACGGAACCCCTTCACGTGCTGCAATTCATGAACTCCCGAGTAGTACGGCCCTGAACGAAACACCGGCACAACGTAGGTGCCGACGCCGAGAGGTTGTTGGTCGAGTGAGGCGAAGCAAGGAAAGCTCCGCGGAGCAGGAGACGCGGGGCAACTTCACGCCGCCGTCGCGCACGGCCGTGTCGCCCGCGGACGTGCCCGTGACGCCGCCGCCCGCCCCGGCGGGCAAGGGGAGCTCCAGCAAGCTGTCGCCCCGCAACTGGCGGGTGCCCACCCGGCTGAACGCGATCCTCTGCATACCCGTGCTCGTCGGCCTCGTCATGGGCGGCTTCCAGGTCAAGGGAGCCATCGACACCTGGCAGGAGGCGCAGGACGCCGAGAAGACCGCGCTCATCGTGCGGGCCGCCTCGGAGTACAGCACCGCCCTCCTCAACGAGCGCGACCTCACCGCCGGTCCGCTGCTGACCGCGAAGACCCCCGGGGACCGCAAGAGCGACGAGGTCCAGCAGGCGTACGCCGCGACCGACGCCGCCCGGGTCAAGTTCGACGAGGCCGCGAAGAACCTGCCCTCGGGCCAGGGCCTGGAGCGGCGTCTGCGCCTCTTCAAGGACGAGGAGCCGAAGCTCGACGCGCTCCGCAAGGCCGCGTACACCCGCGCCCTCGACCCGGTGAACACCCAGCTCGGATACACCGGCGTCCAGCACTACCTGGCCGAGTTCTCCAACGAGCTCGGCCTGGGCACCGGCAACGTCACCACCTACGGCCGCAGTGTCTACGCGATCCAGCTCTCGAAGGGCGCGGAGTCCCTCCAGCGCTCCATCGGTACCCAGCTCCTGGTCCGGCCCAGCCAGGACGAGGCCGTCTTCGCCCAGCAGTCCGTGGCGTTCAACTCGTACAACTACCTGGAGCAGATCGCCCTCGGCGAGTTCTCCTCCGGTGGTCTGCCCGAGGACGTGGACCTGCTGAAGAAGGTCATGGCCGGCAAGGCCGCCGCGGGTGCCAAGCAGCTGCAGGCCGCCGACGTCGAGCTGCCCAAGGGCAAGGACGGCTCCGTCTACTCCGGCGTCGCCGCCGCGATCGGCTCCGCCAAGGACCCCGAGGCCCTCGCGGCCCTGAAGTCCAAGGGCATCACCGCCGAGACCTGGTCGGCCGTCGCCACCGCGAAGTTCGAGGGCTACTCCGAGGTGGAGAAGGCCCTCGTCGACAAGGCCGTGACCGAGGCCGCCCGGGTCTCCGACGAGGCCAAGACGGACGCCTGGGTCAACGGCGGCATCGTCGTCATCGCCCTGCTCGCCGCCTTCGTCCTCGCCGGGATGATGGCCCGCCAGATGAGCCGCTCGATGCGCGAACTGCGCACCGCCGCCTTCGGGATCGCCGAGCAGCGCCTGCCGATGCTGGTCGACCAGCTCTCCCGTACCGAGCCCGGCCGCGTCGACACCCGCGTCCAGCCCATCCCGATCGACTCGCGGGACGAGATCGGCGAGGTGGCCCGCGCCTTCGACCAGGTCCACCGCGAGGCCGTCCGGCTCGCCGCCGAGCAGGCCATGCTCCGGGGCAACGTCAACGCGATCTTCACCAACCTCTCGCGCCGCAACCAGTCGCTGATCGAGGGCCAGCTGACCCTCATCACCGACCTGGAGAACAACGAGGCCGACCCGGACCAGCTGGAGAACCTCTTCAAGCTGGACCACCTGGCGACCCGAATGCGCCGCAACGGCGAGAACCTCCTGGTCCTCGCCGGCGAGGAGCCCGGCCGCCGCTGGGACCAGCCGGTCCCGCTGGTCGACGTCATGCGCGCCGCCTCCTCCGAGGTGGAGCAGTACGAGCGCATCGAGCTGGCCGGTGTGCCGGAGGCCGAGATCCACGGCCAGGCCGTGACCGACCTCGTGCACCTGCTCGCCGAGCTGCTGGAGAACGCCACCACCTTCTCCTCCCCGCAGACCAAGGTCCGCGTCACCGCGACCCGTCTCCCCGACGGCCGGGTGATGGTCGAGATCCACGACAAGGGCATCGGTCTCACCGCCGAGGACTTCGCGGACATCAACCACAAGCTGGCCAACCCGCCGACCGTGGACGCGGCCGTGTCGCAGCGCATGGGCCTCTTCGTGGTCGGCCGGCTCGCCGACCGCCACGGCATCCGGGTCCAGCTCCGCCCCTCGGGTGAGCAGGCCGGCACGACCTCCCTGGTCATGCTGCCGGACGCGATCACCCACGGCGGTGGCGGCGAGCAGCCGCTCCAGGACGACTTCACGGTCTCCCAGATCATGCCGCAGCAGCAGAGCGCCTTCGAGAGCGCGCCGCAGCAGCCGCAGCAGCCGATGCTGACCGCCGCCGACCTCGGCTTCGACGACTCGCGTTACGAGCAGCCGGCCGAGGAGGAGCTCCCGGCCGACCCGGTCGACCGCTCGCTGAAGCGCGAGGGGCGGCGTGCCGCCCTGGAGGCCCAGACCGGGCAGGGCGGCGACCGTCCGCTCTTCCGCGACGAGACGGAGCAGGGCGGGGAGTACCCGCAGCAGGCCCCGGCGCAGGAGTACGGCCTCCCTCAGCAGCAGGCCCAGGAGTACCCGGCGGAGCAGTACGCCCCGGCGCAGGAGTACGGACAGCCGCAGCAGGCTCAGGGCTACGGCCAGGAGTACGCGGCGGGCTACCCGCAGCAGGACGGCTACGGCGCGGGCTACGCGGCACCGCAGCAGGGCTACGAGGCGTACCCCCAGCAGGGCTATGCGGAATCTTCGTACGCCACTCCGGAATCCGAACACCAGCAGTACGGCAACACGTTCGATACCCAGCCCCAGCAGGGGGAGTGGCAAGATCAGAGCGCGCATCAGGGCGGCTGGCCGCAGGAGTACGGGACGGAATCGGAATCTGCTCCCGGCGCTCCCGAACAGGCCCCCGACCGCGTAGGCTTCGACCGTCCGGGTCCGGCCCCGAGTGCCGTCCCGGACGCCGGTCACGCGCTGACCGACGCCGGACTGCCGCGCCGCGGCAGCGTCGCCTCGCCGACCCAGCAGGCGCCGCAGCAGCAGGCACCGCAGCCGGCCGAGCCCGCGCAGCCGGTGCAGGAGCAGCAGGACGAAGCCGACGGTACCGACGAATGGCGCTCGACCAACGACGAGCGCTGGCAGCGGGCCGGAAAGCTCAAGGAGCCGAAGGCGGGCGGGGTCACCTCGTCCGGTCTCCCCCGCCGGGTCCCGAAGGCCAACCTGGTCGAGGGCACGGCCGAGCAGACCCCGCAGGGCGGCCCCCAGGTCTCCCGCGCACCCGAGGACGTCCGGGGCAGGTTGAGCAACCTGCGCCGGGGTGTCCAGCAGGGACGCAGCGCGGGAACGGACACGAACGGATCGGGCCTCGGCCCGGGCAGTACCTACAACCAGGAGCGTTAGTGTGAGCATGAGCCAGGCGGCGCAGAATCTGAACTGGTTGATCACCAACTTCGTGGACAACACCCCCGGGGTGTCGCACACGGTGGTGGTCTCCGCCGACGGACTCCTGCTGGCGATGTCCGAGGGCTTCCCCCGCGACCGCGCCGACCAGCTGGCGGCCGTCGCCTCCGGACTGACCTCGCTGACCGCGGGCGCGTCCCGGATCTTCGAGGGCGGTGCGGTCAACCAGACCGTGGTGGAGATGGAGCGCGGCTTCCTCTTCCTGATGTCGATCTCGGACGGCTCCTCGCTGGCCGCGCTGGCGCACCCGGAGGCCGACATCGGCCTCGTGGGTTACGAGATGGCGCTGCTCGTGGACCGCGCGGGCTCGGTCCTGACTCCCGACCTCCGGGCGGAGCTTCAGGGAAGTCTTCTCAACTAACAGACAGACAGTGCGTTTCGCGCCACCGCCCCGTAGGGTGCGGTGGCGCGGTTCAAGGGACATGGACCGCGAGGCAGTCGGAGGAGGAGACGTGGTAACACCACCGGGCTCAAACCCCTACAACGGTTATGACGCGCACCAGGCGCCGCAGGGCGACCCCGCGCGGAACAACCGGTTCAACTTTCCCTCCACCCCGAGCAGACAGGGCGTACCGCAGCCCTACCAGCAGCCTCAGGCCCCGTCCACCGGCGGGCACCGCGCCTCGCGCGCTCCGTCCGCCGCGGGTTCCAGCAGTTCGGGCGGTTCCGGCGGGCACAACCCGCTGGTGCGTCCGTACGCGATGACCGGCGGCCGGACCCGGCCGCGCTACCAGCTCGCCATCGAGGCGCTGGTCAGCACCACCGCCGATCCGTCCAGGCTGCAGGGCCAGTTGCCCGAGCACCAGCGGATCTGCCAGCTGTGCTTCGAGATCAAGTCGGTCGCCGAGATCTCGGCCCTTCTCTCCATCCCCCTCGGCGTCGCCCGAATCCTCGTCGCCGACCTGGCAGAGGCCGGACTCGTCGCCATCCACCAGCCGGGCGGCGACGAGACCGCCGGCGGTCAGCCAGACGTGACACTGCTCGAAAGGGTGCTCAGTGGACTTCGCAAGCTCTAGCGGCGGCGCGGCCCGTTCAACCACCAGCGCGAAGATCGTGGTGGCGGGTGGCTTCGGCGTGGGCAAGACCACGTTCGTGGGCGCCGTCTCGGAGATCAACCCGCTGCGTACCGAAGCCGTCATGACCTCCGCCTCCGCGGGCATCGACGACCTCACGCACACCGGCGACAAGACGACGACGACCGTCGCCATGGACTTCGGCCGCATCACCCTGGACCAGGACCTGATCCTGTACCTGTTCGGCACCCCCGGACAGGACCGTTTCTGGTTCATGTGGGACGACCTGGTCCGCGGCGCCATCGGCGCCGTCGTCCTCGTCGACACCCGCCGCCTCGCCGACTGCTTCCCGGCTGTCGACTACTTCGAGAACAGCGGCCTGCCCTTCGTGATCGCCCTCAACGGCTTCGACGGCGCCCAGCCGTACCAGCCCGAAGAGGTCCGCGAGGCCCTGCAGATCGGCCCCGACACCCCCATCATCACCACCGACGCCCGCCACCGCGCCGACGCCAAGAGCGCCCTCATCACGCTCGTCGAGCACGCCCTCATGGCCCGGCTCCGGTAGCTGTCCCCGGCATTGTCCGCGGAAGGCCGCGTTCCCCTCCCGGGAACGCGGCCTTCCGCGTGAAACCGCCACCGTGCCCCGCCGCGTCCACTACGTTGTCGGAGGGACCTCGGGGGAGGCGGGATGAACACGTACGACGGTACGGACCGGATCGGCAACTTCACGGTCGTCCGCACGCTCGGCAACGGCGGCATGGGCAAGGTCTACCTCTGCCGGACCCCCGCCGGGCAGCGGCTCGCGGTCAAGGTGATCCGCCGGGAGCTGGCCGACCTCCACGAGATCAGACAACGCTTCGCCCGCGAGGTGGACGCCCTCCTCGACGTCCACAGCCCGTACACCGTGCCCGTCTACGCCGCCGAGACCGTCCGGCCGCCGCTCTGGCTCGCCACCCGTTACGTGGCGGGGCCCACCCTGGAGGCCAGGGTCACCGGCGACGGGCCGCTGCCCGAGCAGCAGGTGGCGGCGCTGGGCTGCATGCTCGCGGAGGCGCTCTCCGAGGTGCACGCGCGCGGGGTGATCCACCGCGACGTCAAACCGAGCAACATCATCCTGGAGAGCGGCGAACCCCGTCTCATCGACTTCGGGATCGCCCGTACGACGGCGGCGGCGAAGGGACTGACCCTCCCGGGCACCGTCCTCGGCACCCACGGCTACATGGCCCCCGAACAGGTCCTGGGGCGCGATCCGACCCCCGCCGTCGACGTCTTCGCCCTCGGCGCCGTCCTCGCGTACGCGGCCACCGGCCGACCGGCCTTCGGCACCGGACTGCCCGCGAGCATCAAGGTCCTCGAAGGCGCCGGCCCCCAGCTGACCGGGGTGTCCACACCGCTCGCCGGACTGATCACCGCCTGTCTGGCCACCGCCGCGGTCGACCGCCCGCTGCCCGACGTCCTCATGACCGCCCTCTCCGGCCTCCTCGGGACCGGCCCCGGCACCGAACCCGGCGGCGCCGAGGGCGGCCGGGAGCGCACCGAGCCCGTCCCCGATCCCCCGCACCGCTGCCATGTGCCCGCGCGGGGCGGCGCGAGCGACCCCTGCGCACTGCGCCCGATCGCCTCCCGGCTCCTCGCCTCGGGGCTCTCCCGGGACCTCGTCCGGAAGGCGGTTCTGCATCATGCCCGCTGAACACGCCGTCGCACTGCGCGACGGCTGGGAGTCCCTGGTACGGGAATGGGCCCGCCGCGTCGGCGAACCCGTGGCGAGCGAGGACGGCGCGCTCTATCTGGAGGCCCGGGCAGGCGGCCCGACCGGCCCCCGGCTCACCGTGGACGTCAGCCGCGCCGCCGGGTCCCTCGTGGTGGCCGTCACCGACGGGACGCTGATCTCCCCCGACCGGCTCGCGCCCACGGCGGCGGCGGCGACCGCGTGGAACTCCCGCGAGGTGACGCCGACCGCGATCCTCGGCGACGTCCGCAGCGAGGCGCCGCTGCTCTCCGCCGTCCTCGCCCTGCCGCTCGTCTCGCAGCTGACCGCCACCGGGTTCGCGTCGACGCTCGACACGCTGCTCGAAGCGGCGGTGCGGCTGCTGCGCGAGTGCCATGACCTCGGATTCGTCCTGCGGAGCACCGATGACCTCGCGACCCGGGAGTGACCGGATGGAATGGGCCGCCGTCCTGCTGACGATCACGGTCGTACCGCTGGCGGCGGCACTGGCCATCATGTGGGCCAGTACGGGTTCGTGGCGCTCGGGACCACGCCGGGAGGACGGCCGGAGGCGGGAGGTCCCCCGCCCGTCCGGGTCCGCCCGGCCCCCGGAGGACCCGCGGAACGCCGGGACTCCACGGAAACCGGAGACCGCCCGGAAGGCGGAGACGCCGGTGAATCCGGAGAGCGCGCGGCCGGCGGAGGAGGTCCGGGGCCCCGACGGTCGCCCTGAGCCCGACGGGACGCCCGGGCCCGGTGCGCGGCACGAGCCCGAGGGGCGGCAGGAGGCTCCGGGGCGGACGGGCGCGGTGCCCGAAGCCGAGCGCCCGCCGACGCCGGGCACCATCGGGCTGTGGGGCCATGTCGACCGGCTGCTCGAGGCCGGGCGCGCCCTGCTGGACGGTGCGGGCTTCGTCCACGAGCGGGACGGCGGCGACGACCGCGTACCCCCGGCCGCGACCGGCGAACCGCGCCCGCAGCCCCAGCCGCCCGCCACGTCGCCGGGGACCGCCCCGTCCGGCCCCCCGCAGGGCGCCCCACCGTCCCGGAGCGCCCCATCCGGCCCCCCGCAGGGCGCCCCACCTGCGCGGACCGCCTCGCCCGGCTACCCGCGGCAGCCCGCCGCGCCGGTTCACCCGCAGACCGCCGCACCCGCGCAGTCCGCCCCCTCCACCCACCGCCAGGCCCCCGCACCCGGCTCTCAGCGGGCCCTTCCGCCCGCGCGTTCCCAGGCCGCCCCGCCCGCCCCCTCCCGTACCGAACCTCCCGCCGGTCCCCGCCACGCCCCGCTCCCCGAGGGCCCCGCCGACGGTCCCGCCCTCCCGGGCGGTGACGGCCGCGACCTCGACACCCTGGCGCTGGCCGGCGGGCGGCGGGACGTCGCGACCGTCGCGACCTGGCTGCGCCCGCACGGCTACGTCGAATGGGAGGGCGCCCTGTGCCGGGCCCACTGGCAGGGTGCCGCCTCGGCGTACCCGTGCCCCGGTGACCGGGTCCGCGTGGTCCTCGTACCGGAGTCGGAACCGCCGGTGTTCCAGGCCGGTCCGCTCCGCTGAACCTCCGCACGTCCGCTCGCCGACACGTCCGTACGTCCGCCGCACCGCCGCCCCACCCCGTACCCGCTCGTCCCGCCCTGACCACCCATCGCTCCACGGAGTAGCCGTGACTCCCACACCTCAGCCCGACGAAGCCCCGCTCCCCGTGCCGTACATGGGCTTCGAGTTCGACAGCGCCCAGCGGCTGCCGCTGCTGCTCTGCCTGGACACGTCGACCTCCCTGACCCGGAACGACGCCATCTCCTCGCTCAACACCGCCCTCGGTTCCTGGGCGGAGAGCCTCGCCGAGGACATGGCGCTGAGCGCCGCCGTCGACGTCGCCGTGATCACCTTCGGCGGCGGCGACGGCATCACGGTCTGGCAGGGGTCCACCCCGCTCGGCGCCACCGCCCCGGTGTGGCCGCACAGTCCCTTCGTACCGGCCCACGAGTTCCGGCCTCCGGTGCTCCGGGCGCACGGTGTGACACTCCTCGACCGGGCGCTGCGCCTGGCGATGGAGGTGGTCGCCGACTACAAGGCGGGGCTGCGGGCCGAGGGCCTGACGTACTACCGCCCGCAGATCTGTGTCGTCACGGACGGCTACCCGAGCGACGAGGAGGGCCGGTTCTCGCACGCCTACCGCGAACTCCTGCCCGATCTGCGCAGGGCGGAGGAGGAGCGTCGCTTCCGGCTGTTCGCGGTGGGGGTGGGCGAGCGGCACGCGGGCGCCGAGGAGGTGCTCCAGGAGCTGGCGCCGCACTACCACGCCTGGCTGGACGGCTTCCCGTTCGCGGAGCTGCTCACGGCGATGTCGCACAGCGCCAAGGCCACCCAGGGCGGCGCGGCGGAGGCCGAGTTCCAGGAGATCTTCGCCCGGCTGAAGCGCCGGCGCGGCGGTGGGCAGGTCCCGGCGTGAGGCCGGCGGACGGGCCGTACAGGGGCTGGCGGGTGCACGGCACCAGCGCGATCGGCTACCGGCACCTGCGGGAGCGGATGCCCTGCCAGGACGCGTGGCGGTGCCGCACGACCCCGTCGGGGCTCGTCCTCGCGGTGGCCGACGGCGCGGGGAGCGCGCCGCGCTCCGAGGAGGGCGCCAAGCAGGCCGTACGCCTGGCGACCAGGGCGTTCGAGCCGCTGGTGACGCCCTGGGAGCAGCTGCCGGACGCCCACGCGCGCAAGGCGGCGCTGACCGACGCGTTCCGTGAGGTGCGGGCCGCGTTCCTGCGGTGGTGCGGCGATTCCCCCGCCCCGTACGCGACCACCCTGACGGTGGTGGTCCTCGCCCCGGGCTGGCTGGGGCAGCTGTCGGTCGGCGACGGGCTCGTGGTCGTCCGGTCCGACGTGGGCGATCCGGCGCAGCCCTCCTCGTACGATCTGCTGCCGCGCGCGCACACCGGCAGCGAGTACGCGAACGAGACCGTGTTCGTGGGCTCGCCGACCGCCCTGCGGCAGCTCCGGGTGGACTGCGTCCGCGACGACGGCATCGACGGGGTGCTGCTGTCCACCGACGGGCTGACCCAGGCCCTGCTGCGGCGGGCGCCGGCCGGGCGGCCCCCGATGCCGCACGACGCGTTCCTCGGGCATCTCTTCGACCGGCTCGGCCGGCCCGACTACGACCACGACGAGGAGGAGCGGCGGCTCTCCGAGTTTCTCGGATCGGACCAGATCACCCGGGTGACCGGGGACGACAAGACTCTCCTGTGGGCGATACGGACATGACTACCGCTGACGAGAACCGTGAACACATCTCCCTCGACGGCCTCTCCCTGGCACTCGGGGACGGCACCCGCGTCACCCGGGTGCCCAAGCCGCTCGGGATGGGTGGGCAGGGCAGTGTGTGGCGGCTGAACGAGCGCGCCGACCTCGCCGCCAAGATCTACGACCGCACCCCGGACGGCGCCCAGCTGCGCCGGCTCACCGCGATGCTGCGGGCCGATCCGCTCGCCGGGGAACGGCTGGCCCCCGGTCAGCCGCCGATGCTGGTGTGGCCGGTGGACACGATCGAGGTGGCCGGGAGTGCGATCGGCTACGGCATGCCGTATCTGGACCCGGCGGCGCACACCCAGCTGAGCGGGCTGCTGCAGAAGCCGGTGCGGCTGCGCCGCTTCGAGGGCCGGGCGCACTGGAAGTTCCTGCTGGCGGTGGCGTCGAACCTGGCGTACATGACGGCCGAGCTGCATCAGCAGGGCTTCGTGGTGGGCGATCTGTCGAGCGCCAACGCGGTCGTCGACGGGAACGGCTACGTCACGTTCCTGGACTGCGACTCGTTCGCCTTCACGGACAAGCTGACCGGTGAGTCCTTCGGCTGCGAGGTGTTCACCGACGACTACGCGAGCCCCGAGCGGCAGCGGGGGGAGCCGCCGACCCGGCAGGCGGACGACTTCGCGCTCGCCGTCCTCGTCTACCAGCTGGTCACCGGCGGGAACCACCCCTTCGACGGGGCTCCGCTGTACGGCGCGCCGGAGGCGACCCGCAAGGACAACATCGTGAGCGGCACGTCGTTCCTGGTCGACCCGGACCGGGTGCGGGTGCCCGCGCAGCTGCTCGCTCCCGAGGTGCTGCCGCCCCGGCTGGTGGAGCTGGCGCGGCGGACGTTCGGGCCGGGGATGCGCGATCCGCGGCGGCGGCCGTCCTCGGCGGTCTGGCTGGACGCGCTGGACGAGGCGCGGGAGACGGTCGCGCAGTGCGCGGACGTGCCGGAACACCACTACGGCGGTCATCTGACGGCGTGCCCGTGGTGCGGGCGCCGGGCGGCCGGTCAGCCGGACCCGTTCGTCGCGGGTCCGGGGCGGAACTCGGGTGCGGGTGGCGCGGCGGGGGCTTCGGCGGGCGCGAAGGAGTCGGTGTTCGTCCCGCTCGGCTCGGTGCCGCGACCGGGCGGACCGGCCGGGTCGGGGCCGCCGTCGGCCGGATCGGGTTCGCCCGCCTCTTCGGGGGCCTCGGCCCGGCCCGGGACCTCCGCCCGGCCCGGGGCGTCCGGTGCCTCCCGCACCCCCGGGGCGTCGGCCGGTCCTTCCGCTTCGGTGCCCCCGGCGGGTCCGGCCCCCTCCGGCGGTTCCGCCGGGGCGTCGGTCCCGCCTCCCCGGTCCGGTACTCCCCCGACAGCGCCGAACCCGTCCGGCGCCACGCCCTCGGGCGGCGGCGAGCCCGCCGCCGCCGGGACGAAGCCGCTCACCAAGGGGGAGATCGCGTTGGGCTGCGCGGCCGTGCTGATCCTGGGCGGCATCGTGGCCGCCCTGATCTGGGGCGTCTACGCGCTGGTCCAGGTGATCTGGCCGTAGGCCGTCGTCCGGACGGCGGGTCCGGTCGGGACGACGGCCCGGGCCCGGACGCGAGGGAGGGCCGGAACCCGGTGTTCACCGGGTTCCGGCCCTCCCTCGTGCGGATCGCCGCGGGGTCAGCGCCAGCTGTGCGGGGCGCGGAAGCCGTGCTCGCGCTCCAGGCGGCGCCAGCCGGCCGTGGTGCGGCCACGGTGGTCGGCCGCGGTGTCGGCGGCGGGCTGGGCGGCCGTGCGGGCGAGCAGCACCGCGGTGATGGCGGCGAGCTCCTCGGGGTCGGCGTGGCCCTTCTCGACGCGGAGAAGGTTGACGGGGGTGCTCACGTGGATGACTCCTCTTACTGAGGCGGGTTGCCGTGCTTGCGGGACGGCAGGTCGGCGTGCTTGGTGCGGAGCATCGCGAGGGACCTGATGAGCACCTGGCGGGTGTCGGCGGGGTCGATGACGTCGTCGACCAGGCCGCGCTCCGCCGCGTAGTACGGGTGCATCAGCTCGGCCTTGTACTCCTTGACCATGCGGGCTCGCATGGCCTCGGAGTCCTCGGCCTCGGCGATCTGCTTGCGGAAGATCACGTTGGCGGCGCCCTCGGCGCCCATGACCGCGATTTCGTTGGTGGGCCAGGCGTACGTCAGGTCGGCGCCGATGGACTGGGAGTCCATGACGATGTAGGCGCCGCCGTAGGCCTTGCGCAGGATCAGGCTGATCCGGGGCACGGTCGCGTTGCAGTACGCGTAGAGCAGCTTGGCGCCGTGCCTGATGATTCCACCGTGCTCCTGGTCGACGCCCGGAAGGAAGCCGGGGACGTCCAGAAGGGTGATGATCGGGATGTTGAAGGCGTCGCACATCTGGACGAAGCGGGCGGCCTTCTCGGAGGCCTCGATGTCGAGGACGCCGGCCAGCGTCTGGGGCTGGTTGGCGACGATGCCGACGACCTGGCCGTCGAGGCGGGCGAGGGCGCAGATGATGTTGCGGGCCCAGCGCTCGTGGATCTCCAGGTAGTCGCCGTCGTCGACGAGCTCCTCGATGACCTTGTGCATGTCGTAGGGGCGGTTGCCGTCGGCGGGCACCAGGTCGAGCAGGACCTCGGAGCGGCGGTCCGCCGGGTCCTCGGAGGCGACGGTCGGCGGGTTCTCGCGGTTGTTCTGCGGGAGCATCGACAGGAGGTAGCGGACCTCCGCGATGCAGGTCTCCTCGTCGTCGTAGGCGAAGTGGGAGACGCCGGAGACGCCCGCGTGGACGTCGGCGCCGCCGAGCCCGTTCTGGGTGATCTCCTCGCCGGTGACCGCCTTGACGACGTCCGGTCCCGTGATGAACATCTGCGAGGTCTCGCGGACCATGAAGACGAAGTCGGTGAGGGCCGGGCTGTAGGCCGCGCCGCCCGCGCAGGGGCCGAGCATGACCGAGATCTGCGGGATGACGCCCGAGGCGCGGGTGTTGCGCTGGAAGATGCCGCCGTAGCCGGCGAGCGCCGAGACGCCCTCCTGGATACGGGCGCCGGCGCCGTCGTTCAGGGAGACCAGCGGGGCGCCGGCCGCGATGGCCATGTCCATGATCTTGTGGATCTTGGTGGCGTGGGCCTCGCCGAGGGCGCCGCCGAAGATCCGGAAGTCATGGGCGTAGACGAAGACCGTGCGGCCCTCGACCGTGCCCCAGCCGGTGATGACACCGTCGGTGTAGGGCTTCTTCGCCTCCAGGCCGAAGCCCTGGGCGCGGTGCCGGCGCAGCTGCTCGACCTCGTTGAAGGAACCAGGGTCGAGCAGCAGCTCGATGCGCTCGCGCGCCGTCAGCTTGCCCTTCGCGTGCTGGGCCTCGGTCGCCCGCTCGCTCGGGCCGCGGAGTGCCTGCTCGCGCAGGACGTGCAGCTCGGCCACTCGGCCACGGGCGTCAGCGGGCTCGCTCGGGATCTGGTCCACAACGGTCATGTGTCGACCCTACGAAGCCGGACAAGAAAATCCCGCCGTCGACTCCGTACAGTCTCCCGTGTCGATTCCTGGTGGGGCTGGACAGAACCATGGACTGCCCAGCCCGAGTCAACAGTCAGGCACCCCTCGTGTTTATAGGGTTCCGACATAGACCTCGGCAGGCCTAGACGAGCACCTCGCAACGGTGGGTGGCGCCCCCGGTGCCCGGGGTGATCCGCAGCCGCAGCGAGCGCCCGGTGGCGAGCACCTCCACCGAGGGGTCGTGCGAGAGCACCCGGCGGACCGGTCCCGCCCAGACGACTTCGAGGGGCTGCCCCGTGCGGAGCGGTTCGGAGACCCTCAGATCGAGGACCGAGCGGCGGCGTCGGACGAGGACGCTCGCGGGCGCGGTGACCGTGAGGGGTCCCACCGTACCGGCCCCCCAGAAGTTGGCGGCGGTCAGCCCGAGGGACGGGACGGCTATCGCCTGCCGCTCGGCGGTGTTGTCGAGAACGCTCAGCCAGCCGGGGTCGGCGGCGCGGGCGGCGAGGGTCCGCGGGGAGGCGCCCGGCATCAGCAGATAGACGTACGAGGCGGCGACCGGGTCCGTGCCGTGGTCGAGCCAGAGGGTCTGGTAGCGGCGGGTCCCGCGCTCGGTGGAGCTGGTGGTGTTGATGTCGCTCCAGGCCCCGGTGCGGTCCTCGCGGAGGGTGCGGAGGTCTCCGGTGCCCGCCGGGAGGACCCAGCCGCCGTGGCCTTCCAGATGGGCCCAGCCGGCGCCGGTGGTGAGGGCCTGGTCGCCGTTCTCCCCCAGCAGGCGGTTGTCGACGACCGTCTCGACGGGGACGCCGTCGGTGGCGGTGATCCCGGCGCCCAGGCAGATGACGGCGTCCGCCGCGCAGAACCAGGACTTGCGGGCCTCCAGGGTGGAGCCGAGGCCCTTGAGGTGCTGGCCGACGGCCGCGTACTCGCCGTCGGTGGCGCCGCCGACCCAGCGGACGGCGGGCCTGGGCGCGCCCCACTCGCCGCCCGCCCGGTCGGCGAGCCGCTTGGTGGAGACGGTGGTGCCGGGCAGGCGGTAGGGGTCGACGGTGGGCCAGAACCAGTCGGTGTACTGGTCGCCGAGGGACGGGGTCCACCAGGAGAGCATTCCGGCGCCGGTGTGCCAGCCGCGCGGGTTCTCGCCGTTGCCGCACTCGTAGTACGTGATGCGGTTCGAGGCCATGGCGATGGTGGCGGCCCAGCCGGGGCGGCGGTGGACGGCCCGGTCCATGGCGGTGAAGAGCCGGTGGCCGGTGGGCTCGGGGGCGGCCGGGACGGGCGAGGCGGCGACGGCGCCCAGCCGGGCGAGGTCGGCGACGCCGAACTGGCGGGCGGTGAGGATCGGGGAGACGGTGTCGCGCTCGATCCACCCCTTCACGCGCGCGTGCCACCGGTCGCGCTCGGCGGCGGAGGCCCCGCCCGCGAGGAGGGCCATGGCCGCGATGACGCCCTGGCCGTGGAAGTGGTCGGAGCGCATGACCTTGCGGTCGTCGTTCCTGAGGAGGCCTCGGCTGATGGCGCGTCCGTTGACGCTGTCCATCATCAGTCCGTCGTAGATGAGCGGCGCGTAGGCCTTCTCGACGCTGTCGAGGACGATCTGCCGGTTCGGGTCGGTGACGGCCCAGCTGGAGCCGGCGAGCAGGGAGAAGAGCCGGCCGAGGCCGTCCAGCATGACCTGGCCGTAGGTGCCGGAGTAGGCGACCCAGGTGTGCTGGACGAAGGAGCCGTCGGCGTAGAGGCCGTCCCCCTGGGTGACGTACGGGAAGACGGGCGAGAGGGCGTCGCGGGCAAGGGCGAGCTTGGCGGGGCTCTCGCCGAGCACTCCGCGCAGGGCGACCGAGCGGCAGAGGTCGACGCGGTTGGCGCCGGTCGAGGTGCCGGTGTAGTTCGTGAGCACCGAGTCGGGGACGAAGTGGTCGACGGCGGCGCAGGCGGCGGCGATCCGCTCGACGCCGAGGTGGGGGCGGAGGGCGGCCACGATGTCCATGAGGAGGCGGGGGGCGCCGATCTGCCACTCCCACCAGTTGCCGTAGCGGGACGCGCCCGCCCGGTAGACGGTGGCGGAGAGGTGGTCGAGTCCGCCGAGGATGTCGGCGAGCAGGCTCGCGTCGCCGGTGAGGCCGGTGCCGGGCTGGACGTACGCCTGGGTCATCGTCCAGAGGCGGCCGTAGCTCTGGGAGATGCCGGCCGGCGGGTCGAAGGGGGCGTCGGGCCAGAGGGAGGCCGCGGCGGGGGCCATCGCGGCGCGGAAGGTACGGGCGAGGGTGCCCGTCTCGGCGAGGCGGGCGGCGTAGGGCTCGGCCCCGGCGTCGAAGCCGGAGCCGAGCTGGAGGTCGAGCCAGCGGAGCCGGAGCGCCTCGAACTCGTCCGCCGGTTCCGCCGCGTGGGCGGAGGGGGACAGCGCGAGGACGGCCGCGGCGGCGGCTGTGGTGCTCAGGAAGGTGCGGCGGGACCAGAGGGGCAGGGACACGGGAGCCTCCCGGGGGAAGTGGTGGAGACCGGTCGGCGCCCGGTGTAACACCCTGTTTCCGACGCAATCAATGAGCACGGCAGCACGCGGGGCAAGCGCTTGCTGCGCGTCAGCCTCCGCAGTGGAAGCGGGCGTCACCCCAGTCCGCGTGGTCGTTGCCGTTGCCGTCGCCGCCGTCGTCGGCCACCAGGTCGACATAGGAGGCTCCGGTGACGTCGGCGGTGAGCGACCAGGCCGGGTCCGTGGCCCTGAGGACCGGGGACTTCACCTTCTCGGCGCCGTCCGCGAGCACGCTGAACCGGACGGTGCCCCGGACGGTCTGCACGTCGTCCACGCCGACCTCGGCGGTGAGGGAGGTGCACCGGCCGCCCAGGTAGTAGCGGACCGTGGAGGGGGCGTGGCTGCCCAGGCCCTTGGCGTAGGTCACTCCCCCGATCCGCAGCGGGGAGCCGTCGCCGGTGCCGGTCTCGCCGTTGGAGAGGTCGCGCTCGACGGGTCCCCAGCCGTTGGTGGCCGAGGTCCAGTCCAGGTCGCTGGCCCAGCTGTCGGCGGTGGGCGGCGGGGGCAGGGTGCGGACGGTGGTGGCGGCGGTGAGCTTCCGCTCCGCTCCCCCGAGGGCGTACGCCAGGGAGGCGGTCAGCGGGTACGGCTGGTAGGCCGCGTCCACCGGCGGGGTCACCTGCCAGGCGGCGGTGGCCTTTCCGCCCGCGGCGACGGTACCGAGGGCGACCGGGGCGGCGGGTTCGGCGGTCCAGCCCGCGGGGAGCGTCAGGACGGCCCGGGCTCCGGTGACCTCGCCGGCCTCGTCGTTGCCGAAGGTCGCGGTGACCCGGTTGGGGCGGCCGGGCTCCAGGGTCTCGGGCGCGGTGAGGGAGAGCGTGCCGCAGGCGGCGCGTTCGGCGGCGGGTCCGAGGTCGGTGACGGTGAAGGCGTCGAGGACGAAGTCGGCGCCGTCCGGGGCGTCGCCGCGCTTGCGCAGACCGGTCCAGGTGTCGCCGCAGCCGGCGGTGACGGTCTCCGAGAAGTGGCCGTCGGCCCTCCCCCAGCTACCGCTGGGAGGTGCCACCAGCTGTCCGAGCGGGGTGCGGCGGGTCTCCACGGAGGTGCCGTTCGTCCGGTCGTAGCCGGTGACCCATTCGTACGCGCCCGCGTGGCTGGAGCGGTAGTCGTACTCGATCCGGTAGCTGCGGCCGTCCTTCATCGGGACGGTCCAGGGCGCGGTCCGGTAGACGAGGCCGCTGTTCTCGTCGTGGGACTTGAGGCTCTCGGCGCCGCCGATGACGTCGTCGATCAGCTTTCCGTTCCAGCCGGCCTGGGTGTAGGGCGCGTGCAGCTGGGCGATGTGGGTGCGCGGGTCGGTCGTGCCGCCCGCGTCGCCCTTGAGGAAGGGGCCCCAGCCCTGGTCGACGGCCTCGAAGTCCTCGTACACGAGGGTTCCGGGCCTCGTGGCGGGGTCGTTGGCGACGATGCGGACGTCGTCGACACGAACGGTGGCGGCGCTGCCGGCGGCGGCCTCGATCCTCAGCGGGGTGGTGCCGCCGGCCGGTGCGGTGAAGGTGACCTTGGCGCGCTGGAAGCGGGTGCCGTTCCAGTCGGAGGCGGCGACCCGGTCCTGGAGCGCGGAGCGTTCGACGGTGACGGACCGGCCCCCGACGGAGAGCGTGACGGTCCGGGTCGCGCCGGGCTCGACCTCGATGAGGGCGGAGGCGGTGTACCGCTTGCCGGGGGTGAGGCGGGTGATCTGCTGGCGGACCGAGGCGGTGGCGGCGCCGCTGAGCCTCGCGCTGTTGCGGCCCCGGTCGTCGGTGTCGCGGACGACGGTGCCGGCCGTGGCCCAGGCGTCGAGCCGCGCGTCGTTGAAGCCGGGGTCCTTCACCGGGGTGCCCTGGCCCCACCTGGGGGCGGCCTGGTCGGGTGCGCGGTCGGGATGGAGGACGTAGGGCTGTCCGGCGGCGGCGTCGAGGGTGACCTTCCCGTCGACGGGCCGTACGGTCGCGGTCTTCACGCGCCCGTTGTCGGTGAGCTTGTACACGGAGTACGAGCCGGCGCCGGGCGGGACGGCCCAACTGGTCGTGCCGCCGGACCTGTTGTAGTGGTAGAGCTTCTTCCCGTCGTCCCAGGGGAGCAGATAGGCCTCGCCGTCGAGAACCTTGCGGCCGTGGTCGTAGAAGGTGCGGCGGCCGTCCTCGACGGTGCCGCGGACCTCGCCGGTGAAGGTGATGTCGTTGCCGTTCCAGCGGGTGATCTTCTGCTGCTGAAGGTACTTGGCGGGCAGGTTCCGCTGCCAGATGTTGGCGGTGAAGGCGGTCCAGTCGGTCTCGCCGGTCCAGCCCTCGAAGTCGACGAGGGCGGTCTGGCCGAGGACCGGGTGGTTGTTCCAGACGTCCTTCTCGCCGTTGCGGATGAAGCGGACGATCTGGGAGTTGAGGCCCTTGTTGGTGGCGCCGCCGTAGTCGAGGTCGTTGGCCCAGTGGGACCACACGGAGGCCCGCTCGAACTTCTCGGACCACTCGGTGGCGACGTTCCAGCCCTGCGCCTGGACGGCTCGCATGGTCTCGTCGGCGATCCACCCGTGGGTGTAGTAGACGTCGATGTAGAGGGTGGAGAGGCCGGGGTCGGTCTCGTCGCGCAGCTGCTGGAAGCGCCGGGCGAGGTCGCCGCTGTTGATGTCGCGGCGCTGGTCGATGTAGTAGCTCTGATTGAGCCAGTTCCAGCCGGGCTTGGTCTTGTCGACGAGGGTCTCGCTGAAGTTCTTCGCCTCCGGGTACGACTCGGTGGCGTTGACGTGGACGCCGAAGTCCGCGCCCCACCGCTTGCCCTCGCGGAGGAGCGTGTTGAGGTCGGCGAGGCCGCCGGCCCGCTTGTTGTAGTTGCCGCCGTAGTCGGGGTGGGCGGAATCGTGGCCCTCGGAGCCGTACCCCTTGAGCAGGGCGAACTGACCGAGTCCGTCGGTGGAGAGCGAGATCCGCTTGACGTCGTCGAGGGTGCGCAGGAAGGGGTGGGTGGCCTGGGAGGCGAAGTTGAACGGGATGTGGGCGACGACCCGGTCGGGGGTCTCCTCGCTGCCGGGCGCCTTGATCCCGATCGTGCGGAAGGCGACGGCGCCGTCCTGCCAGTCGGTGGCGCCGTCGGCGTTGGCGTCGGGGGTGACGACGACCTTCGCCCAGGGCAGGGCGTCGCCGGTCGCGGGCTTCGGGGCGCCCTCGCCGCGGTAGGTCCACTGGCCGGCCCAGACGCCGACGCGGGTCTCGGCGCCGCTCCTGCGGGCCTGGTGCCAGAAGCGGGCGCCGTCGCGGGCGGAGGCGCCGGAGGGCTTGTCGTAGCTGGAGTTGGACTCGACGGCGGCGGCCAGCCGCCCGGTGTTGACCAGGGCGTAGCTGGCGCCGACCGGGGTCGGGTCGGCGGCGGTCGCGTCGGTGACCTGCGCGAAGACGTCGGCGGTGCGGGTGGAGTCCGGGTCGAGCCGGGTGAAGGCGGTGGCGGCGCCGGCGTCCGAGGAGCCGACGGAGACCAGGTCGTGGCCGGGTATGTCGAGGGTGCCGACCCGGAAGGCCTCGGTGTCGCGGACGGCGGTCACCCGGAAGGTGGTGGTCCGCCCCTCGACGCTCAGCCGGGCGTCGATCTCGACGCCGGGCAGCTCGGGGAAGGTGAGGGTGTACGCGGCGGAGGCGGCTGTCAGGACGGGGGCGGCCTTGGCCCTGACCGTACGGGCGGTGCCGTTCAGCATCACCTGGGTGACCGGGGCCGTACTGCCGAGGAGGCGGGCGCCGGTCGCCCGGTCGGTGTACGACAGGACGCGCGGGAAGTCCTCGGCGACGGCGACGGAGAGCCGGGGCGAGGCGATGACGGGGGTGGCGGCCGTGACGGTCCCGGCGGACGCGGCCGGGGCCGCCGGGCCCTCCGCCAGGGCGGGTCCGGCCAGGGCGAACACGGCGGACGAGGCGGTGGCGAGTGCGCAGGCCGCACGGATTCTTCGCGGGTTCGGGAGGGGCATGCGCACTAGTTGGCCCGCCCCCGGCGGCACCGTCAACGAGATCACGCCATGCGGAGGCCTCCAGTCCAAGAACCCCCTTCGGTTAGTCCAAGTGACCACCGAAGAGGGCTCTTTCGGACGGTACGGGGTCAGCAGCCGCCGCAGTTGTAGAAGGTCACGTCCCAGTGGTTGCCCTCGTCGGCGTAGACGTTGCCGGCGCCGGACTTCCACTGCGGGGCCCCGTCACCGCGGAGTCCGATGTACGCGAACGTGTTCTTGACGTAGTTGGTGACGCAGGTGCCCTTCGCGAAGTCGAGCTTGTAGCCGTTCCAGTGCGAGTACGTGCCGCTCGCGTGGCCCGTCTCGGTGCCGCCGGTGATGTTGAGGGCGCAGCCGCTGGCGCTCTTGAGGGTCTGGGCGCCCTGGGCGGTGGCGAGGTTGAGCTGCTCGAAGGACGTACAGGTGGAGTTGTTCCGGTCCGAGCAGCCGCCGGAGGAGGACCAGGTGATCCCGGAGTTCCGGAACATCGAGGTCGCGGTGGCGTGGCTGATCTTGGTGACGGCGTGGGCCTCGCCGGCGGCGGTGAGAACGCCGATGCCGGGGGCGAAGAGCGCGCCGAGGACGAGGCCGAGGGCCGTGAGGACGGAGCGGAGCTTCATCGGGAGTGCCTCCTGCTGGTGACCGTGACGGATGGGGACGGCGGTGCAGGTGGTGCCGGGGGCGCGTGACACGGGTGGGGCCCGTGGCGCGGTGGCGCGGGTGGAGCCGGTGAATCCGGTGGCGCCAGGGAGATGGTGCCGTAGTTCTACGCGCGTCCGCCAGAGGGCGTCGGTGTCGCCGTGACGCCGTCCGGATGAACAGCTTCCCTAGATGTTGAAAGTTGAACGGAAGAGGGTTACAGTCGTTCTCGTTGAAGCTTCAACAAACACCGACAAGGAGCATGTCATGGGTCTCTTCGGCCGCAAGAACACCGAGTCCGCCGTCGCCACCGCCACTCTGCCGGTCGACCCGGCCCTGGCCGCCCTCACCGGCGACTACACGATCGACCCGGCGCACAGCAGCATCGGCTTCACCGTCCGCCACGCGATGGTCACCAACGTCCGCGGCACCTTCGCCGAGCACGAGGGCGCGCTGAAGCTCGACGGTTCGAACCCGGGCGCCTCCTCCGCCTCGATCGACGTCAAGATCGCCTCCGTCGACACCGGCATCGGCGACCGCGACGGCCACCTCCGCAGCGGTGACTTCTTCGACGCCGAGCAGTTCCCCCTGATGACCTTCCGCTCGACGACGGCCGAGCAGCTGGGCGGCGACAAGTACCGGGTCACCGGCGACCTGACCATCAAGGACGTCACCAAGCCGCTCGCCATCGACCTGGAGTTCAACGGCGCCGCGACCGACGTCTACGGCAACGAGCGCGTCGGATTCGAGGGCTTCGCCGAGATCCTGCGCTCCCAGTGGGGCCTGACCTGGAACGCGGCCCTGGAGACCGGCGGCGTGATGGTCTCCGACAAGGTCAAGCTGAACTTCGACATCTCCGCGATCAAGAACGCCGCCTGACCCCGGACTCCCCTCCGGACCGGCACACGAGCGCGCCCGCCCTCCGCAGCTGCGGAAGGCGGGCGCTCGGCGTTGCCCGGCGGGGGCGGCACGCGTCGGCGGACCGGGACGACGGACCGGGCGGCGGCGGACCGGCGCTCAGGAATCGGTCGTCCACGGCCACGCCGCCGCGCGGCCGGCCTCGACGAGGCCGACCATCCGGAAGGCGGCGTCCGTGAGCCCCCCGAAGGTGTGCCGGTGGGGGCCCGTGGGGCCGTGGGCGGGCAGGTACCCCGCCAGGTTCCACGTGTAGACCGGGATGTCGGCCGGGACCGCCGCGACCGGGTCCTCGGGCCCGTACGCGGCGGTCTGCTCGTCGGTGACGATCAGGACCCGGTCGTGCTCCCGGTAGTGCTTCCGTACCGCCTTCGCCGTGTAGGTGCCGCCGAGGCCGCGGAACCGGTCGAGCACCGCGAGCACCGGCTCGCCCGGCGCGAACGGCACCTCCGCGCTGCCCCAGCCGAACTCCACCAGGTCCGCCCGCTCGGCGCGCTGGGCCAGCGCCGTGCCGAACACAGCCGCCGCGTCCGCCCGGGTCAGCTCCGACCGCTCGGAGACGGTGTCCCAGAACATGGAGTCGGAGCGGTCGACCAGGATCAGGGTCCGGCCGGGGAGGGCGGGGACATTGGCCAGGGAGTGCCCGAGCGCCTCCTCCAGCGCGGCCCCCCAGCGGGGCGACGGCGCGTGCCGGTGGGCGGCCAGGTAGCGGAAGGGGAACTGCCGGGCCCTGGCGACCTCGGTGGCGTCCGAGAGCCGCGCGGCGACCCGGGCCGCGACCTCGTCGGAGACCCCCGCCCGGTCGAAGTTCCGCAGGTTCCGCAGGAGTGCCATCGGCGCCATCGCGGGGATCACGGCCTCCCAGACGACGGCGTCCATCGGCCCGTGGAGCCAGCCGGCCAGGGCCTCCCAGGTCAGGCCCGCCTCGGCCAGCCGCTCGGAGCCGCCCGGACCGGTCACCAGCGCCCGCCGCTCCTCCGGAGCCGTCTCCATCAGCTCCCGGTGGGCGGTGAGCAGCCGGTCGGAGGCCGGCGGAACCGCCTGCTCCGGGTGGTGGCGGCGGTCCAGGGCGTACCGGAAGAGCTCGCCCTGCCAGGGCTTGCCGGGGTCGGGCGAGGCGTGCACCAGATTGAGCACGTCACCGAAGCGGAAGGCCTTGGACGCGGTGTCGTACTTGAGCAGGGAGCGGGAGGTGTACAGCCGGCGCACCCCGTCGGCGACGCCCCGCTTCACGGGCTGCGGCACCTTGCGTCCGTACGCCGAGATCCAGTGGGCGAGCAGTTCGCCGGGCTCGTCGGCACGCTGGAGGACCGAGTCGATCACGGACCGGTTGGACGGGCCGCCGGACGCCCCGGCCGCCAGCCTGGCCCGTACGTACGCGGCGGCGCCCACCAGGGACGCCGTGCGCATGTTGCCCTCGCTCCGGAGCCAGCGCAGCAGGCCGGCCGTCCACTCGGGGTCCTCCACGGCGAGTTCACCGACGAGCCGGGCGTACCGGGCGTCGCGGTCCTCGCCACTCTCGTAGAAGGTCCGCTGGGAGGCGAAGGCGCCGACGGCGAGGAGGTAGAGCTCGTCGCGGGGCTCCCGGACGAAGGCCGGAGCGCCCTCATAGGTGGGGAAGTACCGCCCGGCCGGCCCGGGGAGGACCCGCCGGGGCGGTGCGGAGCGGGCGACGGCCTCCGCGGCTGCCGCGGCTGCGGCGACGTGCGGGGCCACGAGCATCTCGGACCACATCTTGGAGACGCGCGGGGTGTGACGAGGCAGGGAATCCCCCCGGATTCGAAGGACGGGAAGGCCCGGCCACCCGGCCCGGCGGGGCGACGGCCCGAGGGGGCGGAGGTCGCCCGGTGGCGGGTGGCGGGGCGAAGACGCCCGCGCCGCCGAGATCGGAAGTGGCGGCGGCGTCACTTGGTTTCGGAAGAAGTAGCCGCAGCCGAGCGCATCGGAGGCGCGGTCGCGACGCCACCCTACAAAACCGCCGGGGGCCGCACCATTGAATTACGGCGCGGCCCCCAGACGTCCTCCGGCCCTAGCGCCGGTTCGCGGCGGCCGCGACCACCGCCGGGATCAGCCGGGCGTTCTCGGCGGCGCCGGGGCCCCCGCCGAAGGCGAAGCGGCGGCGGGCGTAGCTGTACGCGAGGCCGGTCGCCGGGTCGGCGAAGGCCTGCGAGCCGGGGGCGCCGCTGTGCCCGACCGCGCCCGGGCCGAGGGCCGGGTAGCGGGCGGCCATCGCGACGAAGCCGAGGCCGAAGGTGTTCTCCACGCCGGTCACCATGTCCTTGCCGGAGGAGTGGATCCGGGCGAACTCGGCGAGGGTGTCCGGTTTCAGGAGCGGGGCGCGCCCGTCGAGCTCGCCGGCGATCGTCGCGTACATCCGGGAGAGGCCGCGCGCGGAGCCGACGCCGCCGCCGGAGAGCGGGGACCGCTCCCGCACCGTACGGGAGTTGGCGTAGCCGACCTCGTCGAACGGCGGGTCCGCGTGGAGGTTGAACGCGATGCCCATGAGGCTGTCCGACGCGATCGGGTTCTCCGCGAGGAGGGCCTGTTCGGCGGGCGTGGGCAGCATCGGCAGGGCCGTACGGAAACGGGGTTCGAGTTCCTCGGGCAGGCCCAGGTAGTAGTCGAGGGCGTACGGGGCGCGGATCCGCTCCTCGTACAGCTCCTGGACCGTCCGGCCGGTGGCCCGCAGGACGACCTCTCCGACGAGGGCGCCGATGACGAGGGCGTGGTAGCCGTGGGCGGTGCCGGGCTCCCAGAAGGGGCGCTGGCCGGCGAGACGGGCGGCGGTCACGCGGTCGTCGGCCAGTTCGTCGAGGGTCAGGCCGATGTCGGCGCCGATCACGCCGGACCGGTGGGCGAGCAGCTGACGCAGGGTCAGCCGCCCTTTGCCCTCGGCGGCGAACTCGGGCCACCAGGAGGCCACTTCGCGGTCCAGGTCGAGCAGCCCGTCCTGGACGAGGAGGGCGGTGACGAGGGCCATGGCGCCCTTGGAGGAGGAGTAGAGGCCGAGGAGCGAGTCCCCGTCGACCCCGTCGCCGCCCCAGAGGTCGACGACGAGCCGGCCGTGGTGGTGGACGGCGAGCTGGGCGCCGCCGTCGCGCGCCTCGTTCGCCACGACGGTGGCGAACTCCTCCCGTACGGACTCGAATCCGGGTTCCACCGTGCCGTGGACGTCGGTCATGATCGCTCTCCCCCTGTTTGTCGCTGTCGCGCGCGGCTGTCGCCGTCGCGAACGGTCGTCGATGGCGTGCTCGACTGCCGCTTCACACGCGTACGGAGGAACGATCAAGGAGGCGATTCCCTTCCCGCGCGGCCGGGTTCGCTTCGGTTCCGGCCCTGGACGAGGTCGCGAAGAGGAGTCCGGCGGCGAGCAGGACCACGGCGCCGGTGGCGGCGTGGATGCCGAGCGCGGCGGCGTACGAGCCGCCGTGGCCGAGGACGGCGAGCGCGTCGACGAAGGGGACGATCGCGAGCAGCAGCATCACCCAGGCGAGCGGGCGGCGCATACCGAGGGCGAGGAGGGTGAGGACGATCGCGCCGTTGGCGAGGTCGCGGCCGGCCTTGACCGTGAAGTATCCGGCGGCATCACCCTGTGGCCAGGCGGGGATGCCGAAGCCCGCCGCCGCCGTCTCGGGGATGAGGAAGAAGTCGAAGGCGAACCAGAGGCAGGCCAGGCCGAGCAGGACGGACAGGGCGGTGGCGAGGCGGTGTGTCCTCATGGTTCCCCCGGATCATCGATCTAGCATCGCTAGGACTGATAGTTACGCTAGACCTTGCATCGCTCCCTTGTCTAGCAGCGCTAGCGAGAATGTCCGGGCCGACGCCGTTGTCAGTGGTGGTCGCTAGCGTCGGCGGCATGGAATTCCGTATCGACAGCTCCGTGTTGACCGACGCCGTGGCCTGGGCCGCGCGTGTCCTGCCGGCCCGCTCCCCCATGCCCGTCCTCGGCGGGCTGCTCCTGGACGCGGCGGACGGACGGCTGCGCGTCTCCGGCCTCGACCACGAGGCCTCGGCCCGGATCGAGGTCGAGGCGGACACGGACATCGAGGGCCGGGCGCTGGTCCTCGGCCGGCGGCTGCTCGACATCTGCAAGGTGCTCCCGCGCGGTCGCGCCCAGCTCGCGGTGGAGGGCTCCCGCCTCACGGTGACCTCCGGCGACGCCCGCTTCGGGCTCTCCCTGCTGCCGCTCGACGACTACCCCGCCCCGCCCGAACTGCCCGAGATCCGCGGCCTGGTGGACGGGGACGCCTTCGCCACGGCGGTCGGCCAGGTGGCGGTGGCGGCGGGCCGGGACGACTCACTGCCGGTCCTCACCGGGATACGCCTCGCCCTCGACGGAGCGGTCATGACCCTGGCCGCCACCGACCGCTACCGCTACGCCGTCCGCACCCTGGAGTGGCAGCCGGGGACGGACTCCGGGACCGGCGCCCCCTCACCCGCCGCCGATGTGGTCGTCCCGGCCCGCCGCCTCACCGAGATCGCCCGCTCCCTCGCGGGCACCGGCCCGGCCCGGCTCGCCCTGGACGGCGGCTCGATCGGCTTCGAGAGCGCCGGCCTGCGCACCACCACCCGACTGCTCGACGGACGGCTCCCCCGCCACGACAAGCTCTTCGCCCTGGGCGAGCACGCCCTCGCGACCACCGAGCGGGCGCCGCTGACCGAGGCCGTGAAGCGGGTCGCGGTGGTCGCCGAGGGCGACAGCCCGGTCCAGCTGACCTTCACCCCCAAGTCGATCCACCTCCAGGCGGGGTACGAGGACGACGTGGCCTCCCAGCGCCTGCCGGCCACGCTCGCAGGCCCGGACACCCTGACGGTCGCCTTCAACCCGAACTACCTCCTGGACGCCCTCACCACGCTGGACTCCCCGGAGATCCACTTCCACCTGCTGGGCCCCGGCCAGCGGGCCCTCCTCACCGACGGCCCGACGGCGGCCCACCGCCACCTCCTGATGTCGGTGAAGCCCCTGGTCTGAGGCTAGGGAGGGGGTGGGGGTGTCTTGCCGATCAGGCCGGGCCGGCGGGGTCTGATCCGGCCTGATCGACAAGACACCCCCTAGAACCCGCCGCCGCCGTCGAACCCGCCTCCGCCACCGAAGTCGCCGCCCCCGAAGCCGCCTCCGTCGCCGCCGCCGAAGTCGCTCGATCCGAAGTCGCCGGAGTTGAAGTCGGCGCCCGAGAAGTCGCCGCCCTGGAAGTCGCCGCCGCCGTACTCGGCGGTGTAGGCGGGGGTGGAGAGCATCGAGCCGAGCATGGTGCCCACGAGCAGGCCGGGAAGCATGCCGCCGCCGAAGTAGCCGCCGGCCCAGGGGCCGTACGCGGGTCCCGCCTCCCAGTAGGGGCGGCGGACGCCGTCCGCGTCGACCGTGCGGGCCACCGGGTCGAGGCCGTCGTCCAGGCGGGCCGCGTCGGCGGCGCAGACCGGGACCTCGCGGGCGGTGCCGTCGGCCGGGGCCCAGGTGCGGTCCTCGGTGGAGGGGCCGTGGCGCGGGTCGAAGAAGCAGGGCGCGCGGCGCTCGGGCAGCGGCCGGGACTCGCGGCGGGCGGCGAGGACGGCGAGGGAGTAGCGGCCGTCGTCCAGGGCCTGGGTGACCGCGCGGACGTCATGGGGGCGGCCCGCGGCGGCCATCAGGGACTTGGCCGAGTCGTAGGAGTCGAGGGCGCGTTCGTAGTCGCCGCGCATGGCGTCGTCGGCGCCGGCCTCGGCGGGGTGGAAGTCGAGCCGTTCGAGTTCCTCGCCGAAGGCGGTGATGTCCTCGTCGACGACGACCCGCAGCTTGTCGAGGGCGGCGCGCTCCTCGGCCTCCTTGCGGAGCCGGTTGCGGCGGACGACCGCGTAGGCGCCCGCGCCGCCGGCGACGACCACGGCGCCGAGGGTGACGAGTCCGGCGACCGGGATCCCGGAGTCGGTTCCGACGGAGCCCCAGCCGGCGGGGGCGGAGCCGTGCATCGTGGGCAGGGCGAGGTCGACGAAGTTGTTCAGCTCGGTGACCGCGTCGACGCCCGGCTCGCGTACCGAGGTGATGATGTTGCGCACCGCGTCCGGGGACATCACGGAGGCGTCGGCCTGGGCGTTGAACCCGTTGCCGAGCCGGACGGCGTACAGGCCGGTGATGCCGGTCTGGGTCCGCAGCTTCAGCACCAGGTCCTTCGGCGGGAACTGGGCGTTCGCGGGCAGGACCGCCACGAACAGCGGTTTGTCCGCGTTCTTGATCTTCTGGGCGAGGGCGTCCGCGTCGGCCTTGGAGAGCTGGGCCGTGGCGCCGGGGTCGACGTAGACCGGGCCCTGTTTCAGGGCGGCGGCCACGTCGGACACGCCCGTGGCCCTGGCGCCCGCGGTGGGCGCCAGGGCCAGCAGCAGAAGGAGGATCAGCCCGCCGAGGGCCGACCACACGGACATCGCCCTGGTCCTCATGGTTCGACGCTACCCGAACCGGGCCAAACAGAACACGGAAGGACCTTGCGGGACTATTCGGCGGGGTCGATGCCCGCCCGCAGCAGTCCGTAGGTGAAGGCGTCCTCCAGGGCCTGCCAGGAGGCGGCGATGACGTTCTCGCCGACGCCGACCGTCGACCACTCGCCGTTGCCGTCGGTGGTGGTGACCAGGACCCGGGTCGTGGACTCGGTGCCGTGGCGGCCTTCCAGGATGCGGACCTTGTAGTCGGTCAGCTCGAACTTGGCCAGCTGCGGGTAGATCCGCTCCAGGCCGACCCGGATCGCCCGGTCCAGGGCGTTGACCGGGCCGTTGCCCTCGGCGGTGGCGACGATCCGCTCGCCCTTCGCCCAGAGCTTCACGGTGGCCTCGTTGGCGTGGGTGCCGTCGGGGCGGTCCTCGACGATCGCCCGCCAGGACTCCGTACGGAAGTAGCGCCGGGCCCGGCCCTCGGCCTCCTCGCGGAGCAGCAGCTCGAAGGAGGCGTCGGCGGCCTCGTACGTGTAGCCCCGGAGCTCCCGCTCCTTGACCCGCTCGACGACCCGGCCGACGAGCGCGCGGTCGTCGCCGAGGTCGACGCCCAGCTCCTTGCCCTTGAGCTCGATGGAGGCCCGGCCGGCCATGTCGGAGACCAGCATCCGCATGGTGTTGCCGACCAGCTCGGGGTCGATGTGCTGGTAGAGGTCGGGGTCGACCTTGATCGCGGAGGCGTGCAGGCCGGCCTTGTGCGCGAAGGCGGAGACGCCGACGTACGGCTGGTGGGTGGAGGGGGTCAGATTGACGACCTCGGCGATGGCGTGCGAGGTCCGGGTCATCTCGGCGAGGGCGCCGTCGGGCAGCACCTTCTTGCCGTACTTGAGTTCCAGGGCCGCGACGACGGGGAACAGGTTGGCGTTGCCGACCCGCTCGCCGTAGCCGTTGGCGGTGCACTGGACATGGGTGGCGCCGGCGTCGACGGCGGCGAGGGTGTTGGCGACGGCGCAGCCGGTGTCGTCCTGGGCGTGGATGCCGAGGCGGGCGCCGGTGTCGGCGAGGACGGTGGCGACGACGGCCTGGATCTGGGCGGGGAGCATGCCGCCGTTGGTGTCGCAGAGGATGACGACGTCGGCGCCGGCCTCGTGCGCGGCGCGGACGACGGCCTTGGCGTAGTCGGGGTTGGCCTTGTAGCCGTCGAAGAAGTGCTCGCAGTCGACGAAGACCCGGCGACCCTGGGAGGTCAGGAAGGCGACGGTGTCGCGGACCATCTCCAGGTTCTCGTCGAGCGTGGTGCGCAGGGCCAGCTCGACGTGCCGGTCGTGCGACTTGGCGACGAGGGTGATGACCGGAGCGCCGGAGTCGAGGAGGGCCTTGACCTGCGGGTCCTCGGCGGCCTTGCCGCCGGCCCTGCGGGTGGCCCCGAAGGCGACGAGCTGCGCGTTCTTGAACGCGATCTCCTGCGTGGCGCGGGCGAAGAACTCCGTGTCGCGCGGGTTGGCGCCGGGCCAGCCGCCCTCGATGAAGCCCACGCCGAACTCGTCGAGGTGTCGCGCGATGGTCAGCTTGTCCGCGACGGTGAGGTTGATGCCTTCACGCTGCGCCCCGTCGCGCAGCGTCGTGTCGAAGACATGGAAGCTGTCGTCGAGGCGCGAGCTCTCGGCGTTCTCCGTGGTCATGACTGTGATGGCTCCTGTCGGATGTGGCTCCGGAAGGTCTGGATCCACTTGCCCCCGTTCTCGCGCGTCGTCCGTTTCCGGCATGGGTGGGGCCGGAAAACGAAAAAACCCCTCGCGGGTGCGAGAGGTCTGCGCGCGGGTCTGGGGCACGGTGTCCGCCTGCGTGGGGATCGTTCCACGCCTCAGCGGTCACTGCGGACCGGCGCGCTGCTGCCGGTAATCATCGTGGTAGCAAGCACGCCGGAAGTCTGACACAGGTGGAAGATCGACGGGCCGCGGGTCTCACGATACGGGCAGATGATCTCGTTTCCGCCCCGGCAGCGCGGTGCCGTCCGTGCCCACCCGGCCCAGATCGATGTCCCGGGTCTCCCGCATCGTGAGGTAGACGACCAGGGAGACGGCCGCGCAGCCCGCCACGTACCAGAAGAAGCCCGACTCGATCCCGGCGTCCTTGAACCACAGGGCCACGTACTCGGCGGTGCCGCCGAAGAGGGCGTTGGCGATGGCGTACGGCAGGGCGACGCCGAGGGCGCGGATGCCGGTGGGGAACAGCTCGGCCTTCACACAGGCGTTGATGGAGGTGTAGCCGGTGACCACGACGAGCGCGAGGAGGGAGAGCCCGAGGGCCGGCCAGAAGGAGCCCGCGTGCTGGAGCATCGTCATGATCGGCACGGTGAGGAGCGTGGAGCCGACCGCGAAGGTGATGAGCAGCGGGCGGCGGCCGATCCGGTCGGAGAGGCGGCCGGCCAGCGGCTGGAGGCAGGCGAAGACGATGAGGGCGCAGAAGGAGACCAGGGTGGCGGTCCGCTTGGGCAGCCCGGCGGAGTTGGAGAGGTACTTGGTGAGGTAGGTGGTGTACGTGTAGTAGGCCACGGTGCCGCCCATGGTGAGCGCGATGACGAGGAAGGCCTCGCGCTTGTGCGCCCAGAGGGCCTTGAGGGTGCCCTTCTGATCGCTCGCCACCCCGTCGTCGGCGGTCTCCGCGTACACCTCCGTCTCCAGCATCGTGCGGCGCAGATAGAAGACGACCGCCGCGCCGAGCGCGCCGACGATGAAGGGGACGCGCCAGCCCCAGCTGTGCAGGGCCTCGGTGGACAGGGTGTGCTGGAGGACCAGGAGCAGGCCGAGTCCGAGGATCTGGCCGGCGGTCATCGACACGTACTGGAAGCTGGAGGCGAAGCCGCGGTGCTCCGGGGCGGAGGCCTCGGTGAGGTAGGTGGCGCTGGCCGCGTACTCGCCGCCGACCGAGAGCCCCTGGAGGAGGCGGGCGATCAGGAGGACGGCGGCGCCGCCGTATCCGGCGACGGAGTAGGTGGGGGCGACCGCGATCAGGAGCGCGGAGGCCGACATCAGGGTGACGGTGAGGGTGAGGGCGGCCTTGCGGCCCTTGCGGTCGCCGACCCGGCCGAGGAGCCAGCCGCCGACGGGCCGCATGAAGAAGCCGACGGCGAAGATGCCCGCGGTGTTCATGAGCTTGGCGGTGTCGTTGCCCTCGGGGAAGAAAGCCCCCGCGAAGTAGGTGGCGAAGCTCGCGTACACGAACCAGTCGAACCACTCGACCATGTTGCCCGCGGAGCCGACCCAGATCTTCTTCCAGTGCTCTCGTCCCATGGGCAGGAACCGTGCCGGAGGGAGCGCGGGCCCAACAAGGGTGCAACGCGCAACGATCGGGAGTACTTACGTGCGTTACGGTCGCGAGATCAGCGTTTCGGCGATGAACTCCCTCACATGGGCGAGGACTTGCTCCCGCCCGGTGCCCGGGATGCCGACGGCGACGTGCACGCTGAACCCGTCGAGCAGGGCCCGCGTGCGGGTGGCGAAGCGGTCCGGGTCGACCGCCCGGAACTCGCCGCGCGAGACGCCCTCGGCCAGGATCGCCACCAGGTCCCGGTGCCAGGCCCCCTCGATGGCGGCCTGCCGGGCGCGGGCGTCGTCGTCGGCGTTCTGCGACCGGTTCCAGACCTCCAGCCACAGGGTCCAGTGCGGGTCGCGGGGCCCGTCGGGCACGTACACGTCCACGTACCCGTCGAGCCGGTCGCGCGCCGTCCCGGGCCGGGACAGCAGCGCGCTCCGCCGGGCCCCGAGCCGCCCCTCGCTCCACTCCAGGGTCTGCAGCAGCAGTTCGTCCTTGGTGCGGAAGTAGTAGAGGAGATGCCCGCTGCTCATCCCGACCTGCCGCCCGAGCCCGGCCATGGTCAGCCCGTCGAGCCCGCGCTCCGCGATGGTGTCCATCGCGGCCGCCAGCACGTCCTCGCGCGGCGGGGCGGCCTGGTTGCGCCGGCGGTGCGCCGGGGCGGGGTGGGAGGGGTCCATACGGGTCACTCCTCCGTTCTACCTCATGCCCCGCCGCCCCGGACCTTCGGCTGCTGCTGGGTGATGCAGTGGATCCCGCCGCCACTCGCGAAGATCGTCCGCGCGTCGACGAGGACGACCTCGCGCTCCGGGAAGAGACGGCGGAAGATCTCGGCGGCGAGCTCGTCGTGGGGGTCGTCGAAGGCGCAGAGGACCACGCCGCCGTTGCACAGGTAGTGGTTGATGTACGAGTAGTCGACCCAGTCGCCCTCCTTGTCCTTGAGGACCGTGGGGGCCGGGACCTCGATGACCTCCAGGGGGCGGCCCTGGGCGTCGGTCTCGCCCCGCAGGGTGTCCACGTACGTCCGGGAGCGCTCGTGGTCCGGGTGGGCCGGGTCCTGCTGACTGTGGACGAGGACGGTGCCGGGGCGGGCGAAGGCGGCGACGATGTCGACATGGCCCTGGGTGCCGTAGAGGCCGTAGTCGCCGGCGAGGCCGTTCGGCAGCCAGATCGCCTTCGTCGTGCCGAGCTTCGCGTGGATCTCGGCCTCGACCTGCTCCCGGGTCCACCCGGGGTTGCGGCCGGAGCCGAGCTGGACGGTGTCGGTCAGCAGGACCGTGCCCTCGCCGTCGACATGGATCGCGCCGCCCTCGTTGACGAGCGGGGAGGAGTGCGTGGGGACGCCGGCGAGGTCCGCGACATGGCGGGCGATCTTGGAGTCGTGCTCCCAGCGGGCCCAGTCCTGGCCGCCCCAGCCGTTGAACACCCAGTCCACGGCCGCCAGTTCGGTGCCGTCGGTGACGAAGGTCGGGCCGATGTCCCGCATCCAGGCGTCGTCGAGGTCCCGCTCGGCCAGCTCGACGTCCTCGCCGACGAGGGCGCGCGCGGACTCGGCGTCGCCGGGGCCGACGACCAGGGTCACCGGCTCGAAGCGGCGCACGGCGCGGGCCACCGACGCCCAGGCGGCGCGGGCCTCGGCGAGTTCCTCCGCGTCGGTGAAGGTGGGGTTGGGGCTCGGCCAGGCCATCCAGGTGCGCTCGTGCGGCATCCACTCGGCGGGCATGCGGTAGGTCATCAGGGAGTCCTAGGAGGGTTCAGAGGAAGTAGAGGCGGTTGAGGGAGACGGACTCGGCCGCCTCGGAGCGGATCGGGGCGCCGTCGAGGGAGACCAGACCGCTGTGGCCGTCGACCTGGACGTCACCGACACGGGAGTTGAGCCGCAGGTCGGCGGGGCCGATGCCGCGCGTGCCGCGCACGGCGACCCGGCGGCGGCGGGTCGGCATCGCGTCGGAGCCGAGGTCGACGGCGGCCCGGGCGACGAAGGCGACCGAGAGGTCGGCGGCCGTGGCGCCGTGCGCGCCGAACAGCGGTCCGAGGACGAGGGGTTCGCAGGTGTCGGTGGCGGCGTTGGGATCGCCCGTGACCCCCCAGGCGGGGAAGCCGGACTTGAGCACCAGCTGCGGCTTGGCGCCGAAGAACTGCGGCTTCCACAGCACGATGTCGGCCAGCTTGCCGATCTCGATGGAGCCGATCTCGTGGGCGAGGCCGTGGGCGATCGCCGGGTTGACGGTGAGCTTGGCCAGATAGCGGAGCACGCGCGCGTTGTCGTCGTGCGGTCCGTCGCCCTCCATGGGCCCCAGTTCGGCCTTCATCTTCCCGGCCATGGCGAAGGTCCGGCGTACGGTCTCGCCGGCCCTTCCCATCCCCTGCGCGTCGGAGGACGTGATCCCGATCGCGCCGAGGTCGTGCAGGACGTCCTCCGCGCCCATCGTCCCGGCCCGGATCCGGTCGCGCGCCATGGCGGCGTCGCCCGGGAGGTCGGTCTTGAGGTCGTGGACGGAGACGATCATCCCGTAGTGCTCGGCGACCGCGTCCCGCCCGAAGGGCAGGGTGGGGTTGGTGGAGGAGCCGATGACGTTCGGCACGCCCGCCATCTTGAGGACGTTGGGTACGTGCCCGCCGCCGCAGCCCTCGATGTGGAAGGCGTGGATCGTACGGCCGTCCAGGACGCTGAGCGTGTCCTCGACCGACAGGCACTCGTTGAGGCCGTCGCTGTGCAGGGCGACCTGCACGTCGTGCTCCTCGGCGACCCTGAGCGCGGTGTCCAGCGCGCGGGTGTGGGCGCCCATGTCCTCGTGCACCTTGAAACCGCAGGCCCCGCCCTCGGCGAGGGCCTCCACCAGCGGCGCCGGGTCCGAGGACGAACCCCGGGCCAGGAAGCCGATGTTGACCGGCCAGGCGTCGAAGGCGTTGAAGGCGTGCCGCAGCGCCCAGGGCGAGTTGACGCCGACGCCCCAGACGGGGCCGAACTCCTGGCCGATGACCGTGGTGACACCGCTGGCGAGCGAGGCCTCCATGATCCGGGGCGAGAGCAGATGGACATGGGTGTCGATCGCGCCGGCGGTGGCGATCAGGCCCTCCCCGGAGACGATCGTGGTGCCGGTGCCGACGACGACGTCGACGCCGTCGAGGGTGTCGGGGTTCCCGGCCCGGCCGATCGCGTGGATCCGGCCCTCGCGGATGCCGACGGACACCTTCCGGATGCCGAGCACGGCGTCGATGACCAGGACGTTGCTGATGACGACGTCGCAGGTCTCCCGGACGGCGGCGGCCTTCAGATGCAGGCCGTCACGGGCGGTCTTGCCGAATCCGGCCAGGAACTCGTCGCCCGGCTTCTGGGAGTCCGACTCCACCCGGACGACGAGCCCGGAGTCGCCCAGGACGACACGGTCGCCGGCCCGGGGGCCGTGCACGGATGCGTACTCGTACGGGTCCATCACTTGCCTTCCTCGTCGGACGGGAGGCCGTCGGACGACACGCCGTCGGACCGGTCGTCTCCGCTCGTGACGCCGAGATAGCCGCAGGCCGCCGCGCGCCGCAGGGCCTCCTCCCGCGCGCCGGGCGCGTCGAGCGGCCCGTCGACCAGGCCCGCGAAGCCGATGGCGACGCGGGCGCCGCCGATCGGCACGAGTCCGACCTCGGCGGCGCCGCCCGGGTCGAAGCGGAAGGAGGCGCCTGCCGGGATGGCCAGCCGCATGCCGTAGGCGGCGGCCCGGTCGAAGTCGAGGCGGGGGTTGGCCTCGAAGAAGTGGAAGTGCGAGGTCACGCTCACGGGGACGCTCGCCGTGTTCCGCACCGGGAGGGTGAGCGTCGGCTCGGCCTCGGGGTGCCCGGGGCCGGGCAGCAGCGCGCCCGGCGCCCCGGCGCCCAGGCCGCCCCCGCCGATGGGGCCGGAGACGACCGCGAGCCGGGAGCCGTCGTCGAACACGGCCTCGACATGGACCTCGGTCACCACATCGGCGACGCCGGGGAGGACGTCGTCGGGGCCGAGGACCGAGCGGGCGGCGTCGATCGCCTCGGCGAGTCGCCTGCCGTCGCGGGCCGCCTCGCAGACGGTGTCCGCGATGAGCGCGGTCGCCTCGGGGACGTTGAGCCGCAGGCCCCGGGCCCGGCGGGCCCGGGCGAGCTCGGCGGCGCCGAAGAGCAGCAGCCGGTCGCGTTCCGTGGGGGTCAGTCGCACCCCGAACACCTCCTGCAAGGACGACATGTTTGAGCGACACTCTAAATGTTGAGGAGCCAGCTTCCAAGCATTGACGTCATCGACAGGCATAGGTCACATTGAGCGCCGCTCTAAAACTGCCCCGTCCGCCCCCGCAGGGAGTCCTCATGCCGATTGAACAGCGCGGAGTCGACACCATCCCCGAGGCCGAACGCACCAGCGGCCCCCGCGATCTCCTCTCGATCCTGCTCGGATCCAACCTCTGCCTGGGGGTGATCGTGTTCGGCTGGCTGCCGGTCTCCTTCGGCCTCGGCTTCTGGGCCTCGGTGAGCTCCGTCGTCACCGGCACCCTCGTCGGCGTCGCCGTCACCGCCCCGCTCGCGCTCGTCTCCCTCCGCACCGCGACCAACCTCTCCACCTCCTCCGGCGCCTTCTTCGGCGTCCGCGGCCGGCTCGTCGGCTCGGTGGTCGGCCTGCTGCTCTCGCTCGGCTACACCGCGCTGACCCTCTGGATCGGCGGCGACGTGATGGTGGGCACCCTGGCCCGGCTGGTCGGCCTGCCCGCCGGCGGCGCCGCCCACGCCGCCGTCTACGCCTTCCTCGCCGCCTGTACGGCGGTGGGCGCGGTGTACGGCTACCGGCTGCTGCTCCGGCTGAGCAAGGCGCTCGCGGTCGGCATGACCGCGCTGCTCGCCGTCGGCCTGGCCGCCTACGCCGGGGACTTCACGACGGCCGCCGTCCCGGACACCCCGTACCTGCTCGGCACCTTCTGGTCGACCTGGCTGCTCTCCGCCGTCGCGGCTGGCCTCAGCGGCCCGGTCGCCTTCATCACCCTGCTCGGCGACTACACCCGGTACGTCTCCCCCGAGCGGTACAGCGCGAGGACCGTGTGGCGGGCGACCTGCCTGGGCCTGACCGTGGGCCTGCTGGTCCCGCAGCTCTTCGGCACCTTCACCGCCCTGGCGGCGCGCGGCGGCCTCGACTACGCGGGCCCGCTGGTCGCCGCCTCGCCCGCCTGGTACCTGGTGCCGCTGCTGATCGCCGCCGCCGCCGGCTCCGTCGGCAACGCCGGACTGATGCTCTACTCCATGGGGCTCGACCTCGACGCGATCCTGCCGAAGGCCACGCGCGCGCGTGCCACCCTCGTGGTCGCGGCGGTCGCGACCGCCTTCGTCTTCCTCGGCCACTTCGCCTCGGACGCGCAGACCGCGATGACCTCGTTCGTCCTGCTGCTGACGGCGATCGGCACCCCGTGGGCGGTGATCACCCTGATCGGGCACGCCCGCTGCGGGGGTACGTACGCCCCGGAGGCGCTCCAGGTCTTCAACAACCGCTCGCGCGGCGGGATCTACTGGTTCTCGGCAGGCTGGCACCCGCGCGCCACCGCCTCCTGGGCGATCGGCGCGGCGGCCGGCCTGGCCGGGGTGTCGACGCCGCTCTACGAGGGGCCGCTGCTCGCCCTCACGGGCGGGATCGACTGCAGCTTCGTGCTCTCCGGGATCGTCGGCGGCGCCCTGTACGCCGCCCTGACGCCGAACAGGGCTTCCGGCACCGTGACGGCCCCGGAAGCCCTGGCGACGACCGAGTGACTACTTGCCCAGCTCGTGCATCCAGCCGTGGACGTCCTCGGCCTTGCCGGTCTGGACGGCGAGCAGCGCCTCGCGCAGCTTCATCGTGACCGGGCCGGGCTCGCCGCCCGACTGCTGCCACTCGCCCCGCTCGGACTTGACCGTGCCGACCGGGGTGATCACGGCGGCGGTGCCGCAGGCGAAGACCTCGGTCAGGGTGCCGTTCGCGGAGTCGGCCTGCCACTGGTCGATGGAGACGCGGCCCTCCTCCGGCTCCAGGCCGAGGTCCGCCGCCAGCTTGAGCAGCGAGTCACGGGTGATGCCGGCGAGCAGCGAACCGGTGAGGGTGGGGGTGATCAGCCTGTTCCCGTACACGAAGTACAGGTTCATGCCGCCGAGCTCCTCGACCCACTTGTGCTCCACGGCGTCGAGGTAGGCGACCTGGTCGCAGCCCTGCGCGGTCGCCTCGGCCTGCGCGAGCAGGGAGGCCGCGTAGTTGCCGCCGGTCTTGGCGTCGCCCATGCCGCCGGGGACGGCGCGGACACGGTTCTCCGAGAGCCAGATGGAGACGGGCTTCACGCCGCCGGCGAAGTACGGGCCGGCCGGGGAGGCGATGACGACGAAGAGGTACTCGTTGGCCGGGCGGACGCCAAGACCGACCTCGGTCGCGATCATGAACGGACGCAGGTAGAGCGAGGCCTCGCCGCCGTGCGCCGGAACCCACGCCTTGTCCTGCTGGACGAGCGCGTCACAGGCCTCGACGAAGGTCTCGACGGGCAGCTCCGGCATGGCCAGCCGGTGGGCGGAGGCCTGGAAGCGGCGCGCGTTGGCGTCGGGGCGGAAGCTGGCGACCGAGCCGTCGGGGCGACGGTAGGCCTTGAGGCCCTCGAAGATCTCCTGCGCGTAGTGCAGGACGTTCGTCGCCGGGTCCAGGTGCAGCGGGCCGTACGGCACCAGCTGGCCGTCGTGCCAGCCGCGGCCCTCGGTCCACCGGATGGTGACCATGTGGTCGGTGAAGTGGCGGCCGAATCCCGGGTTGGCCAGGATCGCCTCGCGCTCCGCGTCGGACAGCGGGCTGGAGGAGGGCTTGAGCTCGATCGTGGGCGTCGTCATGAGTGCGTGTCCTTCACCGGTTGTGTGTGTAGGACCGCGCTCACGGGTGGCTCACCGGCCCCTGCCGATGACTGCGTGGACGTCCGAGCATGCCCGTATGCCGCGGCCCCACGTCCGATTATCGCTCGCGGGGGCCGGTGCACGAAACGGGTGAACGCGGTCCAGGGTTCGATGGTGGCACCCCCCGGCCGCACAGGTACAGCCGCCGGGTGCAGGTGCGACCCGACGGCTGCTGTGGAATGTCAGCTGACGCGGGTCAGCTCGCTACTCGCGCGGCGAGCGCGTCGCCGATCTCGGCCGTCGTACGGACGGCGGTGCCGCGCTCGGTGAGGTCGGCGGCGACCGCCTCCTCGACACGGGCGGCCTCGGCCTCGTGGCCGAGGTGGCGCAGCAGGAGGGCGACGGAGAGGACGGTGGCCGTGGGGTCGGCCTTGCCCTGGCCCGCGATGTCCGGGGCGGAGCCGTGGACCGGCTCGAACATGGACGGGAACTCGCCGCTCGGGTTGATGTTGCCCGAGGCGGCGACGCCGATGCCGCCGGAGACGGCCGCGGCGAGGTCGGTGATGATGTCGCCGAAGAGGTTGTCGGTGACGATCACGTCGAAGCGGGCCGGGTCGGTGACGAGGAAGATCGTCGCGGCGTCGACGTGCAGGTAGTCGGTGGTGACCTCGGGGAACTCGGCCGCGACCTTGTGGAAGATGTCCGTCCACAGGTGACCGGCGAAGGTCAGCACGTTGTTCTTGTGGACCAGCGTGAGCTTCTTGCGCGGGCGGGCCTGGGCGCGGGCGAAGGCGTCCCGGACGACACGCTCGACACCGAAGGCGGTGTTGACCGAGACCTCGGTGGCGACCTCGTGCGGGGTGCCCTTGCGGATGGTGCCGCCGTTCCCGGTGTACGGGCCCTCGGTACCCTCGCGGACCACGACGAAGTCGATCTCGGGCTGCCCGGCGAGCGGGGTCGCGACGCCGGGGAGCAGCTTCGAGGGACGCAGGTTCACATGGTGGTCGAAGGCGAAGCGGAGCTTCAGCAGGAAGCCGCGCTCCAGGACACCGGAGGGCACCGAGGGGTCGCCGATGGCGCCCAGCAGGATGGCGTCGTGCTTCTTGAGGGATGCGAGGTCGGCGTCGGTGAGGGTCTCACCGGTGGCGTGGTAGCGCTTGGCGCCGAAGTCGTACTCCTCGGTCTCCAGCTTCACGTCCTGGGGAAGGGCGGCCGAGAGGACCTTGAGGCCCTCGGCCACGACCTCCTGGCCGATGCCGTCGCCGGGAATGACTGCGAGATTGATGCTGTGAGACATGTCGGCACCCTACTCTTCGTCCCATCGACTGACACGTAACGTCCACCATGTGGACGTCGGCCGCGTCGGGACGCGTGTGCCTCAGTGCCCGGTGGAGCCGCCGTTGTCACGGCGGTCGAGGGCGCGCTGGAGGGCGGCGGCGGCGTTCTGGCGGGCCTCGTCGCTGGGACGGTTGGCGGAGTGGCGGACGCGGCGGGCGGTCTGGGATGCCATGGGGGATCGACTCCTTGAGATCAGTGGTGATCCGGACGTGCGGAGATCAGTGATGATCGAAGGTGCCGGAAGGGGCGGGGAGCGCCGCCGCAGGGGTTACCTGCACAGGGGCGTCGCGCTCTCGGCCGCCATTCGCTGATGAAGCGAGACGTTCGGCTCCTACAAAGCTAGGACACGTCCCCTCATCTGTCTCCACAATTACTCGGACTTCCTACTATCTGAGACGGCGAGCCTCCCGGGGTCACCGCCGGGCGGCCCACAACCCACGGACCTGCCGAATTTCTAACCTTTAAAAGCACCTTGACAGGTTACACAACCCCCAGTTGAATCACGCCTTAACCAGTGAGCGACACGTAAGGGGTTAGACCGATGTCCGTGCTGCCGACCCGCCACCGCACCGTCACCGTCCGGGGCCACGAGATCGCCTACCGCGAGGCCGGACCGGCCGACGCCCCCGTACTGCTCCTGCTGCACGGCTTCCCCACCAGCTCGCACATGTTCCGCGACCTGATCCCCCCGCTCGCCCACGCGTACCGGCTGATCGCCCCCGACCACCTCGGCTTCGGACGCAGCGCCGCCCCCTCCGCCGCCGACTTCGACTACGCCTTCGCCGGACTGGCCGCGCTCACCGCCGAATTCACCGAGGCCCTGGGTCTGGACCGGTTCGCGCTCTACATCCAGGACTACGGCGCCCCCATCGGCCTGCGCCTCGCCCTCGCCCACCCCGAGCGGATCACCGCGATCATCAGCCAGAACGGCAACGCCTACGAGGAGGGCCTCGGCGCCGAGGCCTGGGCCCCGGTCCTCGCGATGATCGCCGACCGCACACCGGAGACCGAGGAACCGGTACGCGGCATCCGTTCCCCGGACGGCATCAGGTGGCAGTACGAGACGGGCGTCCCCGCCGAGTACCGGGACCTGCTCAGCCCCGACGCCTGGCACCACGACGCCGCCCTGATGGCCCGCGAGGGCCAGGACGCCATCCAGCTGGACCTGATCGCCGACTACGGCTCCAACCTCGCCCTCTACCCCGCCTTCCAGGAGTACTTCCGCACCTCCCGGGTCCCTCTCCTCGCCGTCTGGGGCGAGGGCGACCAGGTCTTCGTCCCGGCGGGCGCCGAAGCCTTCCGCCGCGACCTCCCGGACGCCGAGATCCATCTGCTCCCCACGGGCCACTTCGCCCTGGAGACCCATGCGCCGGCGGTCGCGGAGCTGATCGGCGACTTCCTGAAGCGCCGGGTGCGGGCATGAGCCGGGACATGAGAACCGCCCCCGTCCTCGGTGGGGGCCGAGAAGGGGGGCGGTGATCAGGGGCCGCTCACGCGGCGGGAGGGCGTCAGCCCATGTGGGGGTAGCCGTACTCGGTCGGCGGGACCAGCGTCTCCTTGATGGCGCGGGTCAGCGTCCAGCGCATCAGGTTCTGCGGGGCGCCGGCCTTGTCGTTCGTACCCGAGGCACGGCCGCCGCCGAAGGGCTGCTGGCCGACGACGGCACCGGTCGACTTGTCGTTGATGTAGAAGTTGCCCGCCGCGAAGCGGAGCTTCTCCATCGTGTACGCCGCCGCGGCGCGGTCGCCGGAGATGACCGAGCCGGTGAGGGCGTAGTCCGAGACCGACTCCATCTGGGTCAGCATCGCGTCGTACTGGTCGTCCTCGTACACGTGGATGGCGAGGATCGGGCCGAAGTACTCGGCCTTGAAGACCTCGTTCTCCGGGTCGGTGCAGGCGATGACGGTCGGGCGGACGAAGTAGCCCACCGAGTCGTCGTACGTGCCACCGGCGATGATCTCGCAGGTCGGGTCGGCGGACGCACGGTCGATCGCCGCCTTGTTCTTGGCGAACGAGCGCTCGTCGATGACGGCGCCGATGAAGTTCGACAGATCGGTGACGTCACCCATGGTGATGCCGTCGATCTCGGCCGCGAACTCCTCCTTGAACCCGTCGTTCCAGATGGACGCCGGGACGTACGCACGCGAGGACGCGGAGCACTTCTGGCCCTGGAACTCGAAGGAGCCGCGGTTCAGCGCGGTCTTGAGGATCGCGCGGTCGGCGCTCGGGTGGGCGACGACGAAGTCCTTGCCGCCGGTCTCACCGACGATCCGCGGGTACGAGCGGTACTTCTCGATGTTGTTGCCGACCGTCTTCCACAGGTGCTGGAAGGTCTTGGTCGAGCCGGTGAAGTGGATGCCGGCCAGATCGCGGTGGTTCAGGGCCACCTCGGAGACGGCGATGCCGTCGCCGGTCACCAGGTTGATGACGCCCTTCGGCAGGCCGGCCTCCTCCAGGAGCTCCATGAGGAGCACGGCGGAGTGGGTCTGCGTCGGGGACGGCTTCCAGACCACCACGTTGCCCATGAGGGCGGGGGCGGTGGGCAGGTTGCCCGCGATGGCCGTGAAGTTGAACGGCGTGATCGCGTAGACGAAGCCCTCGAGCGGGCGGTGGTCCAGACGGTTCCACACACCCGGGGAGTTCGCCGGCGGCTGCTCCGCGAGGATCTGGCGGGCGTACGCCACGTTGAAGCGCCAGAAGTCGACGAGCTCGCACGGGGTGTCGATCTCGGCCTGCTGGGCGGTCTTCGACTGGCCGAGCATGGTGGACGCGGCCAGCGTCTCGCGCCACGGTCCGGCCAGCAGCTCGGCGGCGCGCAGGATGATCGCGGCGCGGTCGTCGAAGGCCATCGCGCGCCAGGCCGGGGCCGCGGCCAGGGCCGCGTCGATGGCGTCCTGGGCGTCCTGCTCGGTGGCGCCGCGGAGGGTGCCGATGACGGCCTTGTGGTTGTGCGGCTGGACGACCTTGAACTCCTCGCCGCCGCCGAGGCGCTTCACGCCGCCGATGGTCATCGGCAGCTCGCGCGGGTTCTCCGCCAGCTCCTTGAGCTTGACCTCGAGGCGGGCGCGCTCCGGGGAGCCGGGGGCGTAGCTGTGCACCGGCTCGTTGACCGGAGCGGGGACCTGGGTGACAGCGTCCATGAGTCGCGTAACTCCTTGTGAGAGGTGGGCTCAGCCCTTGGTGAGGATGGAGCGGACGAAGAAGAGGAGGTTGGCCGGCTTCTCCGCGAGGCGGCGCATGAAGTAGCCGTACCAGTCGGTGCCGTAGGCGGTGTACACGCGCATGCGGTGTCCCTCGGCGGCGAGGCGGTTCTGCTCCTCGCTGCGGATGCCGTACAGCATCTGGAACTCGTACTCGTCCAGCTTGCGGCCGGCGCGGCGGGCCAGCTCCTGGCCGATGGAGATCAGGCGCGGGTCGTGGGACCCGATCATCGGGTAGCCCTCGCCGTCCATCAGGATCTTCATGATCCGGACGTACGCCTTGTCGATCTCGGGCTTCTCCTGGATCGCGACGGAGGCGGGCTCCTTGTAGGCGCCCTTCACGATCCGGACGCGGGAGCCGTTCGCGGCGAGGCGGCGTGCGTCGTCCTCGGTGCGGAACAGGTAGGCCTGGATGACACAGCCGGTCTGCGGGTGGTCCTTCCGCAGCTCCTCGTGGATGGCGAACATCGAGTCGAGGGTGGTGTGGTCCTCGGCGTCGAGGGTGACCGTGGTGCCGATCTCGGCGGCGGCGGCGACGACCGGGCGGACGTTCGCGAGCGCCAGCTCGTGGCCTTCCTCCAGGGACTGGCCGAACATCGACAGCTTCACGGACATCTCGGCGCGCTCGCCGAGACCCAGCTCCTTGAGGCGGCCGATCAGCTCCAGGTAGGCGTCCCGGGCGGCGTACGACTGCTCGACGGTGGTGATGTCCTCACCGACGACGTCGAGGGTGACCTCCAGGCCGCGGTCGCTCAGCTCCTGGACGATCGGGACGACGTCGTCGACCGACTGACCGGCGATGAAGCGGGCGACGACCTGCTTGGTCCCGGGGGCGGCCGACACGAAACGGCGCATCTTGTCGCTGCGCGACGCGGCGAGGATCACGGGACCCAGCACGGGGCACCTCCAGAAAGGGCATGGTGACGAAGGGTGCCGTACCCGGTCTTTCACAAGAAACCGGGAACAGCACGAAGAACCACCGTGAAACCTATGGATCGCTCCGATCGTCCGCCATCTACAGCTGTCACGCATCCGTGCGCGGCATCTCATACATATGTCTGAGGGGGTGCGAGAATGGCGCTGTGAAGGGCGATTACCAAGAACTGGTGGACGAGATCTCCGCGCTGCTGGGCGCACCGGCGACGCTGGAGAACCGCGATTTCGGTCTGATCGCCTTCGGCGCCCACGACAGCGACGACGACACGGCGATGGACCCGGTCCGGACCCGGTCGATCCTGACCCGGAAGTCGACCCCGGCGGTCCGCGCCTGGTTCGAGGGCTTCGGCATCACCCGGGCGACCGGCCCGGTCCGGATCCCGGCCGCTCCGGACGCCGGGGTGTTCCGGGACCGTCTCTGCCTGCCCGTACGCCATCGGGGTGTCGTCCTCGGGTACGTATGGCTCCTGGACGCCGAGCCCGGCCCCACGCCCGCCCAGCTGACGGCCGCGATGGAGGTCGCCACCCGGATCGGCGGCCTCCTCGCCGACGAGGAGCGCGCGGACGCCGACCTCTCGCGCGAGTTCGCCGCGGTCCTGACCGCCGGGCGCGGCTGGCAGAGCGACATGGCCGTCGCCGCGCTCAGGGTGGCTCTGGGCCCCAGCGCGGACGGCCTGCACACCCTCGTCTGCGTGACCCCCTGGCAGGGCGAGGCCCCTTCGATCCGGGCGGTCCCCGGCGCGGCGGCGGTCACCACGCTCCCGGAGGGCGAGTGCCTCGCCGTCCTCGTACGGCTGCGCACGGCCGAGGACCTCTCCCCCGCCCGCACGGCCGCCGACCGGCTGCGCGCCGCCGCCCCGGCCGGCATCGCGAACCCCCGCCGGGGCCTCACGGAGCTTCCGGCGGCCTGGCGCGAGGCGAACACGGCGGCCCGCGCCGCCACGGCGCAGCCGAAGCTCGGCCCGGTCGCGGAGTGGGCCGCGATCGGCCCGTACCGTCTGCTCGCGGCGCTCTACCACCCCGAGATCGACCCGGCCGTGGCGCCGCTGATCACCCCCGCCCACGCCGAACTGGCCCGCACCGCCGAGGTGTTCCTCGACAACGCGGGCCAGGCGGGCCGTACGGCGGCGGCCCTGGGCATCCACCGCCAGACCCTCTACTACCGGCTGTCCCGGGTCGAACAGCTCACGGGCCTGGACCTGGACGACGGTGAGGACCGCCTGCTGCTCCACATGTCGCTGAAGTCGGCCCGGCTCTGAGCGAGCCCGGAAGCGCGCACGGCCCGGCCCGCTCCGGTCGGCCGACGCCCCCGGAAGCGACGACTGCGGCCGAATCGGCTCCTACTGACCCTCCATCAGGACCTTCAGGCCCGCGGTGAGGTCGTCGGCGCTCGGTGCGGTCTCCGGGTCGACCATCCACTGGATCATGACGCCGGTGGCGAGTGCCTGGCAGAGGAGGCCGGCCACTCGCGCCTTCTCCGGCTCGGCCGCCGGGTCGATGCCGAGCATGCCCTCGGCGATGCCCAGCCGGCCCTCCCGCTGCGGCTCCTTGATGGCGTCGCGGAGCTTCTCGTCGTCGTCGAGCCGGGTGACCACCTCGGTCTGGAGCTTCCAGACCGGACGGCTGGCCTCGGCGGCGGCGATCAGCCGGGCCCAGACGGCGTGGAAGCGCTCGTACGGGTCGGCCGGCAGCTCCGGCGCCCCGCCGTCGCCCTCGGGCGGGGTGACCCGGTCGCCCCACTCCTCGGTGAGGGCCAGGAAGGCCTGCTGGAGCAGGGCGTCCTTGGAGCCGTAGTGGTAGCCGATGGAGGCGAGGTTGGTGCCCGACGCGGCGACGATGTCGCGGGCCGTGGTCCGCCCGTACCCCTTCTCCAGGAGGCAGCGCTTGGCGCCTTCGAGCAGGTCTTCCTTGTGTCCCATGGCAGCACCGTACCCGACCCCTAGACGCTTGTGTAATACGAACGTCTAGCTGCCGGGTACGGAAAGGTGCGGGTCCTGCGGGCCTCAAGCGCCCCGCGGGGCCGTGCGTCAGATCAGGTTGACCGAGCGGGCCGAGGCGGCACCGATCTCGGCCGCGATCTCCGCGAGCACCGGCGCCGGCAGCGTGTCGTCCACGGTGAGCACGACGAGCGCCTCGCCGCCCTCCTCCGCGCGGGAGACCTGCATGCCGGCGATGTTCAGACCGGCCTCGCCGAGGATCCGGCCGACGGTGCCGACGACACCCGGTCGGTCCTCGTAGCGCAGCACCACCATGTGGTCGGCGAGCGCCAGGTCCACGTCGTAGTCGCCGACCGCGACGATCTTCTGGAGGTGCTTGGGGCCGGCCAGCGTGCCGGAGACCGCGACCTCCTCGCCGTTCGCGAGCGTGCCGCGCACGGTGACGACGTTGCGGTGGTCGGGCGACTCGGAGCTGGTCGTGAGACGCACCTCGACACCGCGCTCCTGCGCGAACAGCGGGGCGTTGACGTACGACACGGTCTCGTCGACCACGTCCTCGAACACGCCCTTGAGCGCGGAGAGTTCGAGCACCTTCACATCGTGCTGGGTGATCTCGCCGTACACCTCGACGTCGAGCCGGGCCGCGACCTCGCCCGCGAGCGCGGTGAAGATCCGGCCGAGCTTCTCGGCGAGCGGCAGACCGGGCTTCACGTCCTCCGCGATGACACCGCCCTGGACGTTGACCGCGTCCGGGACCAGCTCACCGGCGAGCGCCAGGCGCACCGAGCGGGCGACGGCGATGCCGGCCTTCTCCTGGGCCTCGTCCGTGGACGCGCCGAGGTGCGGGGTGCAGACGACCTGGTCGAGCTCGAAGAGCGGGGAGTCCGTGCAGGGCTCCTTCGCGTACACGTCGAGGCCGGCGCCGGCGACCCGGCCCTCCTTGAGCGCCGAGTACAGCGCCTCCTCGTCCACGATCCCGCCGCGCGCGGCGTTGACGATGCGGACGGAGGGCTTGACCTTGTGCAGCGCCTCGTCGCCGATGAGACCGATGGTCTCGGGGGTCTTCGGCAGGTGGACGGTGATGAAGTCGGCGACCTCCAGGAGCTCGTCCAGGGCCAGCAGCTTCACCCCCATCTGGGCGGCGCGGGCGGGCTGCACATAGGGGTCGTACGCGACGATCTTCATGCCGAAGGCCGACATGCGCTGGGCGACCAGGACGCCGATGCGGCCGAGGCCGACGACACCGAGGGTCTTCTCGCTGAGCTCGACACCCGTGTACTTGTTGCGCTTCCACTCGCCGTTCTTCAGGGCGGTGTTGGCCTGCGGGATGTTCCGCGCGGTGGCGACCAGCAGACCGCACGCCAGCTCGGCGGCGGTGACGATGTTCGACGTCGGGGCGTTGACGACCATCACGCCGGCCTTGGTGGCGGCGGAGACGTCCACGTTGTCCAGGCCGACACCGGCGCGGGCGACGACCCGCAGCTTGCGGGCGGCGGCGAGGGCCTCGGCGTCGACCTTGGTCGCGGAACGGACCAGGATCGCGTCCACGTCGGCGATCGCGGGGATCAGCTCGGCGCGGTCGGCGCCGTTGCAGTGCCGGATCTCGAAGTCCGGGCCCAGCGCGTCGACGGTGGCGGGCGACAGCTCTTCAGCGATGAGTACGACAGGTTTCGAGCTCACGTGAGTCCTCACAGATCCAGTGCGGACGGCCGTCCCGACGGCCGCAGGCGGTGGAGGGGGCTTGCCGCGTGAAAGCGCACGACGCTGTGGGCCTGAACGCGAATGTTGTTGAGAAGTGTAGTGGTGCTCAGGCGCAGTTCATGCGCCTCGATGGAATGATCACCCGTCCGTGGTTGGACGGGGTGTCCAACGAAGTGGGGAGGGGCCGGACACAGTGTCCGGCCCCTGCCCGGAAGGCTTACGCCTCCTCGTCGTTCACCCAGCTCATGAGCTTGCGCAGCTCCTTGCCGGTGGTCTCCAGGAGGTGGTTCTCGTCCTGGGTCTTGTACTCGTTGTACTTCTTCAGACCGCCGTGGTACTCGGCCATCCACTCCTTGGCGAAGGTGCCGTCCTGGATCTCCGCGAGGACCTTCTTCATCTCGGCCTTGGTGGCGTCGGTGATGATCCGCGGGCCCGTGACGTAGTCGCCCCACTCGGCGGTCTCGGAGACCGACCAGCGCATCTTCTCCAGGCCGCCCTCGTACATGAGGTCGACGATGAGCTTCAGCTCGTGCAGGCACTCGAAGTACGCGATCTCCGGCTGGTAGCCGGCCTCGGTCAGGGTCTCGAAGCCCGCCTTGACCAGAGCCGCGGTGCCACCGCAGAGGACGGCCTGCTCACCGAACAGGTCGGTCTCGGTCTCCTCGGTGAAGGTCGTCTTGATGACGCCGGCGCGGGTGCCGCCGATGCCCTTGGCGTACGAGAGCGCCAGCGCGAAGGCCTTGCCCGTCGCGTCCTGCTCGACGGCCGCGATGCACGGAACGCCGCGGCCCTCCTCGTACTGACGGCGGACCAGGTGGCCCGGGCCCTTCGGGGCGACCAGGGCGACGTCGATGCCCTCGGGCACCTTGATGAAGCCGTAGCGGACGTTCAGGCCGTGACCGAAGAAGAGCGCGTCGCCCTCCTTCAGGTTGTCCTTGATGGACTCCTCGTAGACCTGGGCCTGGATCGGGTCCGGGGTCAGGATCATGATGAGGTCGGCCTCGGCCGCGGCCTCGGCCACGGAGACGACGCGCAGGCCCTGCTCCTCGGCCTTGGCCTTGGACTTCGAGCCCTCCTGCAGGCCGACGCGGACGTCGACGCCGGAGTCACGGAGGGACAGGGCGTGGGCGTGGCCCTGGCTGCCGTATCCGATCACCGCGACCTTGCGGCCCTGGATGATGGACAGGTCGGCGTCGTCGTCGTAGAACAGCTCGGCCACTGGGTATCTCCTTGAGGTGCTGGTGTTGCGTCCCACCGTACGGCGGGGAGCGGGAGGAAGGTTTTCGGGTCTCGTCAGTCGGACCGGCGGATGGACCGCCGGTCGACCTCCGACGACTCTGAGGCGATGATTCTCAGGCGCTGCGGTCGAGGGCCCGCAGGGACCGGTCCGTGATGGACCGGGAGCCACGCCCTATGGCGATCGTGCCGGACTGCACGAGCTCCTTGACGCCGAACTGCTCCAGCATCTTGAGCATCGCTTCGAGCTTGTCACTCGAACCGGTGGCCTCGATGGTGACCGCCTCGGGCGAGACGTCCACGGTCTTGGCGCGGAACAGCTGCACGATCTCGACGATCTGGGAGCGGGTCTCGTTGTCGGCGCGGACCTTCACCAGGACGAGCTCGCGCTGGATCGCGGCACTGGGCTCGAGTTCGACGATCTTCAGGACGTTGACCAGCTTGTTGAGCTGCTTGGTCACCTGCTCCAGGGGCAGGTCCTCGACACTGACCACGATGGTGATGCGGGAGATGTCGGGGTGCTCGGTGATGCCGACGGCGAGGGAGTCGATGTTGAAGCCGCGGCGGGAGAACAGGGCGGCGATCCGGGCGAGGATGCCGGGCGTGTTCTCGACGAGAACGGAGAGCGTGTGCTTGGTGGACATGGTCTGGGTCTCTTCCTTTTCGCTCTGCTTCGTTCCGCGCTTCAGTCGTCTTCGCCGTCGCCGAAGTCGGGGCGGACGCCCCGGGCGGCCATCACCTCGTCGTTCGAGGTGCCGGCGGCGACCATCGGCCAGACCTGGGCGTCCTCGTGGACGATGAAGTCGACCACGACCGGACGGTCGTTGATGGCGTTGGCCTCGGCGATGACCTTGTCCAGGTCGGCCGGGTCCTCACAGCGCAGGGCGACACAGCCCATGGCCTCGGAGAGCTTGACGAAGTCGGGGACGCGGGTGCCCTTGTTCGCCTGGACGTCGTCCGGGCCGGAGTGCAGGACCGTGTTCGAGTAGCGCTGGTTGTAGAAGAGGGTCTGCCACTGGCGGACCATCCCGAGGGCGCCGTTGTTGATGATGGCGACCTTGATCGGGATGTTGTTCAGGGCGCAGGTGGTGAGCTCCTGATTGGTCATCTGGAAGCAGCCGTCGCCGTCGATCGCCCAGACCGGGCGGTCGGGCATGCCGGCCTTGGCGCCCATCGCGGCGGGGACCGCGTAACCCATCGTCCCGGCGCCGCCGGAGTTCAGCCAGGTGGCCGGACGCTCGTAGTCGATGAAGTGGGCGGCCCACATCTGGTGCTGGCCGACGCCCGCCGCGAAGATCGTGTCGTCGGGGGCGAGCTGTCCGATGCGCTGGATGACCTGCTGCGGCGAGAGGCTGCCGTCCTCCGGCAGGTCGTAGCCGAGCGGGTAGGTCTCGCGCCAGCGGTTCAGGTCGCTCCACCATGCGGTGTAGTCGCCCTTGTTGCCCTCGCTGTGCTCGGCCTGGACGGCCTGCACCAGGTCGGCGATGACCTCGCGGGCGTCACCGACGATCGGGACGTCGGCGGCACGGTTCTTGCCGATCTCGGCCGGGTCGATGTCCGCGTGGACGATCTTGGCGTACGGGGCGAAGCTGTCGAGCTTGCCGGTGACGCGGTCGTCGAAGCGGGCGCCGAGCGCGACGATCAGGTCGGCCTTCTGCAGCGCGGTGACGGCGGCGACCGCACCGTGCATGCCGGGCATGCCCACGTGCAGCGGGTGGCTGTCGGGGAACGAGCCCAGGGCCATCAGGGTGGTGGTGACCGGGGCGCCGGTCAGCTCGGCGAGGATCTTCAGCTCGGCGGTCGCGCCGGCCTTGATGACACCGCCGCCGACGTACAGGACCGGGCGCTTGGCCGCGCTGATCAGCTTGGCGGCCTCGCGGATCTGCTTGGCGTGCGGCTTGGTGACCGGACGGTAGCCGGGCAGGTCGGTCTGCGGCGGCCAGCTGAAGGTGGTCTTCGCCTGGAGGGCGTCCTTGGCGATGTCGACCAGGACCGGGCCCGGGCGGCCGGTGGAGGCGATGTGGAAGGCCTCGGCGATCGTCCGCGGGATGTCCTCGGCCTTGGTGACGAGGAAGTTGTGCTTGGTGATCGGCATCGTGATGCCGCAGATGTCCGCCTCCTGGAAGGCGTCCGTGCCGATCGCCTTCGAGGCGACCTGGCCGGTGATCGCGACCAGCGGGACGGAGTCCATGTGCGCGTCGGCGATCGGGGTGACGAGGTTGGTGGCGCCCGGTCCCGAGGTCGCCATGCAGACGCCGACCTTGCCGGTCGCCTGGGCGTAGCCGGTGGCCGCGTGCCCCGCGCCCTGCTCGTGGCGGACCAGGATGTGGCGCACCCGCTTCGAGTCCATCATCGGGTCGTAGGCGGGAAGGATCGCGCCGCCGGGGATGCCGAAGACCGTGTCGGCACCCACCTCCTCGAGAGAACGGATGAGGGACTGCGCACCCGTGACGTGCTCGACGGTGATGGCGGGCTGCTGCGCGCCGCTACGGGGCCGCGGCTGCGGATGGTGCCCGGTGGCCTGGTCGGTCATCAGCATCTCTTCTCGAAGCAGAGGGTTTTTGCGAGGTGTTTTGCGGGGATTTGCTGCGACTTCGGGGTGAGTCGGTGCAACAAAAAACCCCTCGTGCCGGGAGGCAAGCGAGGGGAGCGCGTCGGGTGCGTTCTAAGCCGGGCCTACGGTGGCCCTGCTTCAGCCGACGCGCTTTCCAAGTACGAGAATTCGGGTGCGCATGGCACTGACCCTCCCTCCCAGCCCTCGCCACTGTCAAGTGGGTGGGACGGGCGTCTCAGTATTTGAGCGGAACGGGGGACGGTTCCCGGCCCGCACCGGGGCCGCTCCGGGCAGTGGGTACTCGTCCCGCACCAGGGCCCTGCGCAGCCGGTACTCGTCGAGCGGACCCGAGAAGGCCATGCCCTGCGCGTGGCCGCATCCCATCGCCCGCAGGGCGACGACCTGCTCCGGCACGTCGACACCCTCGGCGACGGTCTGCACGCCGAGTTCACCGGCGATACGGAGCACCCCGCGGGTGATCTTGCGGAGCCGGGCCGACTCGACCACGCCCTCGACGAGCCCCCGGTCCAGTTTCAGTATGTCGACCGGAAGCCGCCTGAGCGCGTTGATCGCCATGTGTCCGCTGCCGAATCCGTCCAGCGAGATCCGCACCCCGAGGCGGCGCAGGGCGACCAGCCGCTGTTCCAGCTCGTCCAGGGAGATCCGGGGGTCGCTGTCGGCCAGCTCGACGATCAGCGAGCCGGACGGCAGCCCGTGCCGGGTGAGCAGGGACTCGACGGAGCCGAGCGGCAGCGAGCGGTCCAGGAGGCGGCGGGCCGAGAGGCGGATGCACACGGGCGTCCGGTGGCCGATTCCCGCCCGCTCGGCGGCCTGCTCCACGGCCTCTTCGAGGAGCCAGCGGCCCAGTTCGGCGGTGCGCTCGCCGTCGTCGGCGACCCGGAGGAACTCGGCGGGGGTGAAGAGGATGCCCTGGGTCGAGCGCCAGCGCGCCTGGGCACTCACGGCGGAGATCCGGCCGGTGGCGAGGTCGACGACGGGCTGGTGGAGCAGGGCGAACTCGCCGTCGTGGAGCGCGGTGCGCAGCCGGGCGGCCAGTTCCGTCCGGCGGACGACCTCGGCCTGCATCTGGGGCGCGTAGAGCTCGACGCGGTCCTTGCCGGCCGCCTTGGCCCGGTACATGGCGAGGTCGGCGTTGCGCAGGAGTTCACCGGCCTCCATGCCGGGCTCGGCGAAGGCGACGCCGATGGAGGCGGCGACCCGCACCTCGGCGCCGCCGTCGACGCGGTAGGGCCGGGAGAGCGTGAGCCGGAGCCGGTCGGCGATCTCCTGGACCTGGCTCTCGCGGGCGGCCCGCTCACGGCCGGCGTCGCCGAGGATGAGGGCGGCGAACTCGTCGCCGCCGAGCCGGGCGGCGGTGTCCCCGGAGCGGACGGACTCGTGGAGGCGGCGGGCGGCCTGGACGAGCAGGTCGTCGCCCGCCTGGTGGCCGAGGCGGTCGTTGACGCCCTTGAAGCCGTCGAGGTCGATGAAGAGCACGGCGGTGCCCTGGTCGGAGGCCCGTCGGCCGCCGAGCGCCTGCCGGACCCGCCGGGTGAACAGCGCGCGGTTGGGCAGGTCGGTGAGCGGGTCGTGCTCGGCGTTGTGCTGCAACTGGGCCTGGAGCCGGACGCGTTCGGTGACGTCCCGGCTGTTGAAGATCAGGCCGCCCTGATGCCGGTTGACCGTGGACTCGACGTTGAGCCAGTTGCCGCGCCCCGAGCTGAACCGGCACTCGATGCGGGTGGTGGGCTCCTCGGCGGGCGAGACGGCCAGGAAGCGGCGCACCTCGTGGACGACGGCGCCGAGGTCGTCGGGGTGGATCAGCGAGGACAGCTCGGTGCCGATCAGCTCCTCGGCATCGCGCCCGTACACCCCGGCGGCGGCGGGGCTGACGTAGCGGAGTGTCCCGGTGGGCGCGGCGATCATGATGACGTCGCTGGAGCCCTGCACGAGTGACCGGAAGTGGTTCTCCTTCTGGGCCAGTTCGTGGGTGAGGGCGATGTTGTCGATGAGCATGATGCCCTGCCGTACGACGAGGGCGAGGACGACCATGCAGCCCGTGAGGACGACGAAGCGGTCGACCCTGCGTCCCTCGACCACGTTGTAGAGGATGCCGAGGGTGCAGACGGCGGCGGCGAGGTACGGGGTGAGCGCGGCGAGCGATCCGGCCACCGGGCGGCTGTGCAGCCAGGGGCCGCGCGCGGTGGTGACGGCGTCCGGGAGCCTGCGTACGCCCCAGGGCGCGTACGCGAGCAGCAGGGAGCCCGCGAACCAGCCGGCGTCGAGCAGCTGCCCGGAGGCGTAGTGCTCGCGGAGCAGCGGTGAGGTGAACAGGGCGTCGCACAGCACGGTCAGGGCGAGTGCGGCGATGGCGGTGTTGGTCGCCGAGCGGTTCACCTGCGAGCGCCGGAAGTGCAGCACCAGGACCATGCTGACCAGGACGATGTCGAGCAGTGGGTACGCGAGCGACAGCGCGGCCTGCGCGACCGGTTCGTTCTCGAACCGGGCCGTGCGCGCGAGGGCCAGGCTCCAGGAGAGCGTCAGGAGCGAGCCCCCGATGAGCCAGGCGTCGAGCGCCAGGCAGACCCAGCCGGCCCGGGTGACGGGCTTCTTGGCCAGGACGAGGAGGCCGACGATGGCGGGCGGCGCGAAGAGTAAGAAGAAGAGGTCGGCGACGGAGGAGTCCGGCACCTCCGTGCGGAGCACGACCTCGTACCACCCCCAGATGCCGTTGCCCGCGGAGGCCATGAACGAGGAGAAGGCGAAGAGCAGCCAGGCCGGGCGGTCGCTGCCGCGGTGGGCGCGGGCGTAGAGGAAGCAGGAGACCGCCGCGGTGAGCGCGGCGGCGCTCAGCCCGAAATCGCCCATGAACAGGGCGAGTCGAGGGGAGCCCCAGCCGAGCGAGGCCCCGGTGGTGTAGCCGGCGCAGATCAGCCCCAGGGCGATCTGGGCGAGGACCGCGCCGGGGCCGGGGCCGCCGGGGTCCGGGCGCGCGCTGCCGCCCCCCGCGTCGCCCGCGGCGGTTCCGACGGGGGGACGCGTGAGGACCGCGCCGGGGGCGCTCACCGGTTCCTCCGGTGTCGCACCGCCGCACCCGGCCGGGTCGTGCGGGCGCGCCGGCGGCTCGCCGGGGCCCCCGGGGGCGTGGCCGTCGCAGTCGTCGGGGCCTGCGGGGTCCCGTACGGCCGGGGGCTCCGTCGCCGGGGCGGCGGCCCCGCCCGCCTCGTGGGCGTCTTGGGGCTCCCCGTGGTGGCGGACGGGCGGCGCGGTGCCGTCCGGGCGGCCCGGCGGTTCGGCGCCCCGGCCTCCGTCGTCCGCACCGGGTCCGGTGCGCGGTGCGGCGCTCCCGGTCGTGGTGGCCGGTGGCCCGGCGGCACGGGGCGCGCGGTGGGGCGCGGCCTGGTCCGGCACGGAACGTGCGAGGTCCGCGGTGACGCGCGGAAGGCTCGCCGACGGCGGCGTCGCCGCGTCGGATCGTCGGTCCTCCGGCCGTGCTTCACCTGTCGCCCCCCTCGAACTCTGATGACCCGTCACTTCGCTCCCCGGCGTCAGCCCGTACTCGACGCAGTCCCCCGATCCCGGACGATACACCAGGACCGTCACTCAGGGACAGGGTCGCAGTACTCTCCGTGACGACCGAGGGCTCGTACGCGGCGCGTGTCGGGGGCGCGAACCACCCGACCGGCCGTACGCGGCCGGGCCGGCGCCGTCCCACCGGCGCCCGCCGCCGCTCCCCCGGCCGCTCCGCCCTCGTCGGCGGGCACGGTTCAGCCGGTGGTGACGAGGACGTTGGCCAGTTCCTCGCCCGCCGCGAACCGTCGCAGCTGTCCCGCGATCAGCCGCTTCGCCCTCGGCATGAAGGCCGAGGTGGAACCTCCCACATGGGGACTGATCAGGACACCCGGAGCGTGCCACAACGGGTGCCCGGACGGCAGCGGTTCCGGGTCGGTGACATCGAGCGCCGCCGTGATCCGGCCGCTCTCCACCTCCTTGAGCAGCGCGGCGGTGTCCACGACCGGCCCCCGGGCGACGTTCACCAGGAGGGCGCCCTCCTTCATCCGCGCCAGGAACCCGGCGTCGACGAGATGCCTGGTCGCGGGCGTGAGCGGGGTGGAGAGGACGACCACGTCCGCCTCCGGGAGCAGGGCGGGCAGCTCGCCCAGGGGGTGGACCTCGCCGCGCGCTGTGGTGCGCGCGGAGCGTGCGACGCGCGCCACCCGCGCGCACTCGAAGGGTGCGAGCCGGTCCTCGATGGCCGCGCCGATCGATCCGTACCCGACGATCAGGACGGACTTGTCGGCGAGGGCCGGGTAGAAGCCGGCCCGCCACTCCTCGGCGTCCTGGCCCCGGACGAAGCCGGGGATGCCGCGCAGCGAGGCCAGGATCAGCGCGAGGGTGAGTTCGGCGGTGCTGGCCTCGTGGACGCCCTTCGCGTTGCAGAGGGCGACGCCCGGTGGCAGCGAGGGAATGCCGGGGGTGACGTGGTCGATGCCCGCGGACAGGGTCTGCACGGCCCGTACGGAGGTCATCGCGGCCAGCGGCCGTACGGCGATCTCGGAGCCCTTCATGTACGGGACGACGTAGAACGCGCAGCGGGCCGGATCGGCCGGGAACTCCGGTCCGCCGTCCCAGAAGCGGTAGTTCAGGCCCGATTCGCCCGGTGCGGGGAGTCCCTCGATCTCCTCCGCCGGAATCGGAAGCCACACGTCAGCGGTCATGTCTTCGCATCTCATGACCGGGAGGCTATGCGAAGAATCCCGGCCGCCATTGGTTACTTTGGGGGACGGCACAGGGAGGGGTACCGGCAGGTGGAGCGCAGGACTATCGGGGCGACGGCGCTCGGCGTGGGTGCGGTCGGCCTGGGGTGCATGCCGATGAGCTGGGCGTACAGCCGTTCGGAACAGCGGGGGGACCGCTCGCTGCGGACCGTGCACGCGGCGCTCGACGCCGGGGTGAGCCTGCTCGACACCGCCGACATGTACGGACCGTTCACCAACGAGCTTCTGTTGGGGCGGGTGTTGAAGGAGCGGCGGGCGGAGATCTTCGTCTCGACGAAGTGCGGACTGCTGATCGGCGACGGCGGGGATCGGCGGCACGTGGTCGCCGACGGCAGGCCGGGGTACGTGCGTCGGGCCTGCGACGCCTCCCTCCGCCGGCTCCGGACCGATGTGATCGACCTCTACCAGCTGCACCGCGCCGACCCCGAGGTGCCGGTCGAGGAGACCTGGGGCGCGATGGCCGAGCTGGTCTCGGCGGGCAAGGTGCGGGCGCTCGGCCTGTGCGCCGTCGGCAGCCGGTCGGCCCGCCGGGGCGCCACGGGCGTCAGCCGTGACGGGTACGAGGGAACGATCCGCCAACTGGAGCGGATCCAGCAGGTGTTCCCGGTGGCGGCGGTGCAGGCCGAGCTGTCGGTGTGGTCCCAGGAGGCGCTGGTCCGGCTGCTGCCCTGGTGCGTGGCGCGGGGCGTGGGCTTCCTGGCCGCGATGCCGCTGGGGAACGGTTTCCTCACCGGGACGCTGACTCCGGGCGGCGGCTTCGAACCGGACGATCCACGGGCCCGGCACCCCCGCTTCACCGCCGAGATGATGGCGGCGAACCAGCCGCTCGTGGCGGGGCTGCGGCGGGTGGCCGCACGCCACGGCGAGCAGGTCACCCCGGCGCAGGTGGCGCTCGCGTGGGTGCTGGCCCGGGGGCGGCACGTGGTGCCGGTGCCGGGGGCGAAGCGGGAACGGTGGGCGGTGGAGAACGCCCGGTCGGCCGAGCTGAGGCTGACGGCGGGGGACCTGGCGGAGATCGCGGCGCTTCCGGCGCCCCGGGGGTCCTGGGACTGACGGACTTCGCACCCCGCGTGCGCGGACGGGAACCCGATCGGGTCGGGCGGTGTATTCAGGAGTGAAGGGATGCCGCTCGACTCGTCGAAGGGGACCGTGCCATGGGCCGTCCTGCCGTTGTGAAGGCCCTGTGGGGCGCCGCCGTGCTCGTGCTGGTCGCGGGCTGCTCCTCGGGGGACACCGGGGACCGGCCGGGTACGGCCCCGCCGGCGTCGGCCTCCGCGCGGCCCTCCGCTCACCCGTCCGGCGGCTCCACGGCCCCGGGCGGCCGGGTGACGGTGACGGGGACGCTCACCGAGGGGCTGAAGTCGCCCTGGGGGCTCGCCGAGCTGCCGGACGGCGATCTGCTGGTCTCCTCGCGGGACGAGCGGACGATCACCCGGGTCGACGGCCGGACCGGGGCGAAGACCCCGCTCGGCGAGGTGCCCGGGGTCGTACCGGGCGGTGAGGGCGGGCTGCTGGGAATCGCCGTACGGGACGGCTGGCTGTACGCGTACCTCACGGCCGCGTCCGACAACCGCATCGTCCGCATGCGGTACGGGGGCGGGGAAGGCGACCGGCCGGGCGCTCCCGAGCCGGTGCTGACCGGCATCCCCAAGGGGATCGTGCACAACGGCGGGCGGATCGCCTTCGGGCCGGACGGCATGCTGTACGCGGGGACCGGCGAGACCGGCCGGACCGGTCTGGCCCAGGACCGCAACTCGCTCGGCGGGAAGATCCTTCGGATGACACCGGAGGGCCGGCCGGCGCCGGGCAATCCCTTCCCCGGGTCGACGGTCTACTCGTACGGCCACCGCAATGTGCAGGGGCTCGCCTGGGACCCGGCGGGGCACCTGTGGGCGTCCGAGTTCGGCCAGGACACCTGGGACGAGCTGAATCTGGTGCTGCCGGGGAGGAACTACGGCTGGCCGGTGGTCGAGGGGCGGGCCGGGCGGAAGGGCTTCGTGGACCCGGTGGCCGAGTGGCCCACCTCGGAGGCCTCGCCCAGCGGGATCGCGTACGCGCGGGGCGCGATCTGGATGGCCGCGCTCAGGGGCCAGCGGCTGTGGCGGATCCCGATCCGCGGCACGGAACGCTCGGGGGACCCCCGAGCGTTCCTCACACAGGAGTACGGGCGCCTGCGGACGGTCCTCGCGGGGGGCGGCGGGCGGCTCTGGCTGGTGACGAGCGAGACCGACACCCGGGGGACCCCCGGGCCGGGCGACGACCGGATCCTCCGGCTGGAGGTGAGCTGAAGGAGGCGGTGACCGTGTTCGGTGGACTGGACGAGTTCTTCGCGCCGGGGCGCAGGCACACCGAGGAGGAGCTGCGCAGGCAGGCTCTGACCAGGGAGGACCCGGGGGACGCCGATCCCTCCCGGGGTCCGATAGACCTGCGCTCGGGCCGGGTGACGATACGGGCCGCCCGCCCGGCCCCGGAGGACGGGGCCGCGGACGGGACAGCGGACGGGGCCGCGGACGGCGGGCGCGACGGCACCGCCGGGCCGGAGGCGGAGGACGCCGCCGGGCCGGAGGCGGAGGACGCCGCCGGGCCGGAGGCGGAGGACGGCGGCAGGCCGGCGGCGGAGGACGGCGGCGGGCCGGACGGGACCGGTGGGTCAGAGGGCGCTGTCGAGGAGGTGGAGGCGGTGGGCCAGGGCGGCGGCCTCGCCCCGGCCGGCGACGCCGAGCTTGGCGAGGATGTTGGAGACGTGGACGCTGGCGGTCTTCGGTGAGATGAACAGCTCCTCGGCGATCTGCCGGTTGGTGCGGCCGGCCGCGACCAGGCGCAGCACGCCCTGCTCGCGGGGGGTCAGACCGAAGCCGTCCTCGCCGGGGTCGACGGCGACGGCGGACGGCTTCTCGGGGCTGAGCGAGAGCCGGGCGCGGGCGGCGAGGAGTTCCACGTCCTCGCGGAGCGGACGGGCGCCGAGCCGGGAGGCGGTGGCGTGGGCCTCGCGGAGCAGCGCGGCGGCCTCCTCGCGGCGGCCCCCCTCGACGAGCAGGGCGTCGGCGAGGCGGTGGCGGGCGCGGGCCAGCTCGGCGGGTCGGTCGAGGGACGCGTAGGCGGCGACGGTCTCGGCCCGGCGGAGGGCGGACTCACGGCCCTCGGCGCGGGCGAGCTCCTCGGAGACCTGCCGGGCGTGGGCGGCCCAGACGGGGGACGGGGCGGCGAGGCTCCGGACGCAGCGGCGGATCGCGTCGAGCGCCTCGGCGCGGCCCTCGTCGGCGGCGGGCAGCCCCCGGCTGTCGGCCTCGGCGGTGGCGGCGGAGAGGACGAGCGGCCAGCCGTAGCGGTGGGTGCCGGGCGGGAAGCCGGCCTGTTCGGCGGCGGCGAGCAGGGCCCGGACGTCCGTGACGCGCCCCTCGGCGGCGGCGACGGCGATCTCGATCTGCGCCATGGGCAGGGTGTACTGCGGGATGGGGTCGCGGGTGCCGTAGACGGCCCTGGCCTCGGCGAGATGGCCGCGGGCCGCGTCGAGTTCGCCCCGGGCCGCGGCGAGCTGGGCGAGCCGGAGGGAGGCCGAGCCACGCGGCTTGGTGCTGGTCGCCGAGCGGAGCAGCCGTTCGGAGGCCTCCTGGGCCTCGTCCCAGCGGCCCAGGGAGACCAGGGACTCGGCCCGGTTGGCCTCGACCCAGCCGACGCTGTCGACGAGGCCGTAGGAGCGGGCGAGGCGGATGCCTTCGTCGGACACCTCGACGGCCTCGCGGGAGCGGCCGAGGGCCTCCAGGGAGGAGGCGAGGTTGATGTGGGCGCGGGAGGCCTCGTTGAACTGGCCGAGGGCGATGGCCCGTTCGCGTACCTCGCGCATCTCGGCGAGACCGGCCTCGACGTCCCCGGCGGCGGCCATGAGGGTGCCGAGGGTGAGGCGGGCGTTGAGTTCGATGGACTCGGCCTTGACGTGCCGGGCGTACTCGACGGCGCGTTCGGCGGCGCTGAGGGCTTCGGGGCCGGGGTTGCGGAGCATGCCCCAGCCGGCGGCGCCGACGAGGACGACGGCGTGGACGGCGGACGGCGGGAGGCCCTTGACGAGTTCCTGGGCGCGGGCGATCTCCTCCCAGCCGTCGCCCCGGCCGAGGTTGGACTGGAGGCGGGCCTTCTCGGTCCAGAACCAGGCGGCGCGCAGGGGGTCGTTCTCCTCGGCGTCCTCCAGGAGGCGCAGGGCCGTCCTGCCGATCTTCAGGGCCCGTTCGCGGTCGCCGCTGAGCCGGGCGGCGACCGCGGCCTCGGCGAGCAGGTCGAGGTAGCTGAGGGCGGTGGTCTCGGGGTCGCAGCCGCAGGGCGGGTAGGCCTCGGCGTAGTCCATGGGCCGGAGCGCGCGGCGGATCTCCTCGGGGGCCTCGTCCCAGAGTTCCATGGCGCGTTCGAGGAGCCGCAGCTGCTCGGCGTAGGCGTGGCGCTTGCGGGTGGCGACGGCGGCGCCGAGGACGGCGGGGAGGGCCTTGGAGGAGTCGTGCGCGTGGTACCAGTACGTGGCGAGCCGGGTGGCCCGTTCCTCGGCGCGGACCAGCCCGGGGTCGGCCTCCAGGGCTTCGGCGTAGCGCCGGTTGAGGCGGGAGCGCTCGCCGGGCAGCAGGTCGTCGCTGACGGCCTCGCGGACCAGGGAGTGGCGGAAGCGGTAGCCGTCGCCGTCGGGGACGGCGAGCAGGAGGTTGGCGCCGACGGCGGCCCGGAGCGCCTCGATGAGTTCGTCCTCGGTGAGCCGGGAGACGGCGGCGAGCAGCCCGTACTCGACGGTCGAGCCGCCCTCGGCGACGATCCTGGCGACCCGCTGGGCGTCCTCGGGGAGCGTCTCGACCCGGACGAGCAGGAGGTCGCGCAGGGAGTCGCTGAGCTGGCCGGGGGCGCAGCCCGCCTCGTGGGAGACGACGAGTTCCTCGACGAAGAAGGCGTTGCCGTCGGAGCGTTCGAAGACCTCTTCGACGAGTCCGGGGTCGGGTTCGGCGGCGAGGATGCCGGTGAGCTGGCGGTGCACCTCGGTGCGGGTGAAGCGGGAGAGTTCGATGCGGCGGATGGTGCGGAGCCGGTCGAGTTCGGCGAGGAGGGGGCGCAGCGGGTGGCGGCGGTGGATGTCGTCGGCGCGGTAGCTGGCGACGACCACGATCCGGCCGCGGCGGAGGGTGCGCAGGAGGTAGGTGAGGAGGTGCCGGGTGGAGGTGTCGGCCCAGTGCAGGTCCTCGAGGACGAGCACGATCGTGCGGTCGGCGGCGAGCCGTTCCAGGAGCCGTACGGTCAGCTCGAAGAGCCGGGCGGTGGAGTCCTCGTCGGAGGTCTCGTGGCTGCCGGGGTCGCCCAGTTCGGGCAACAGCCGGGCGAGTTCGCCCTGCTGGCCGTCGGCGGCGGCGGTGAGTTCGCCGGGCAGCCTGCGGTGCAGTGAGCGCAGCGCGGTGGAGAAGGGGGCGAACGGCAGGCCGTCGGCGCCGAGTTCGACGCAGCCGCCGAGGCCGATGACGGCGCCCCGGTCGCAGGCCGTGTCGAGGAACTCCTCGATCAGCCGGGTCTTGCCGACGCCCGCCTCGCCGCCGATGAGCAGGGCCTGGGGCTCTCCCGCGGTCGCGCGGGAGAGCGCCTCGGTGAGGGCGGTGAGTTCGCCGGCGCGGCCGACGAAGACGGGGCTGACTGACCTGGTCTCCACGGCGCCGAGCATCGCACAGACATCCGTTCCGTCGCTCATACGGGGGTCACGCGGCCCGGACGAAGCGGCCTCGGCCGCTCTCGCTCACCCGCCCCTCCGTGTCATGGCCGCCGTTGCGGCGGCCGAAGCGGCGCAGCCCCCGGCGGGCGCCGACGGCCGCGGCGGCCTCGTGGCCGAGGCGCTCGGCGGCTGCGCGGCGGATGAGCTCGGCGTGGTTCATGCGCTGGATCTCGTACTCGAACATCGGGTGCTCCCCCGGGTTTCTCGGTTTCGGTATCGCTCCTTGCGATGCCTCTACTTTCGTCGCCCAGGGGGTGCCGCCACATCGGGCGTGTGCCGCATGTTCGGGGTGCGGGGGGCCTTAGACGGGTCCCAGGGGTGCCTTAGGCGCCTCAGGATCCGGCGGTCGGGAGGCTCAGGAACAGGTCGAAGTAGGTACCCACCGAGAGGAGCAGTCCGAGGCCGCCGAGAACGGCGCCCGCGACGGCGACCGCGCGGACCCAGGCGGGACGTCCGGGGAGGATGAGCACGAGGACGGCGACGAAGAGGGCGACGAAGGCGAAGACGCCGTTCACCAGGGCGGTGCTGTGCCAGGCGTCGCCGTAGATCTCGGAGATCTGCTGGGCCGGGGTGCCCGAGCCGGAGGTCTTGATCTGTCCGACGAGCGTCTCGCGCTCGGAGACGACCTTGCCGGTCCAGGTGCCGGTGAGTGCGACGACACCGAGGGCGGCGGAGACCACGGCGGCGGCGGCGCCACCGATGCCGGCCGAGGCGGGGGCCGTCTCCGAGGACAGCTCCTCGCCGTCCTCGTCGAACGCGTCGTCCCCGGTGGCCCCGGCGGCCTCGCCGACCTGGTCGACCTGGTTGCCCTTGTCGCCCTTGTCGCCCTTGTCGAGCAGGTCCGGGGTGGTGTCCTCGACGGGCCCGATCGCGGCGGTACCGGCGGCCTCGGCGGACGTCGCGCTCTCCGCGCTCTCGCCGGTCTTCTTCTCTGTCGTCGTCCTGGTGTCCATGCGGCGCACGCTAGGCGGCCCACATGAGAACCGCCTTAAGACGCCTCGGCCTTCGCCGCGCGCCACTCGGGGGCGAGGACCGCCCAGACCTCCGTGTCGGCCCGGACGCCCCGGTACGGGTAGTTCTCCCGCAGGACGCCCTCCTTGGTCATGCCGAGGCGGCGGGCGACGGCGACGCTGGGCTCGTTCTTCGTGGAGGCGTACCACTCGACGCGGTGGATGCCGCGCTCCTCGATCGCCCAGTCGATGATGACCCGGCAGGCCCGGGTGATCAGACCCTTCCCGGCGGCGGAGGGCTCCAGCCAGCAGCCCGCCTCGGCGGTGCCGTACGCCGCGTCGAAGGTACGGAAGAGGACGCCGCCGACGAGGGTGCCGCCGGTCCAGATGCCGTAGAGGCGTCCGGTGTCGTTCGCGGCCTTCTCGGCGTACGAGCGGAGGTAGGCGGCGGCGGAGTCCAGGTCCGCGACGGCGTCCGCCAGCCCGATGTGCTGCCCGACGAACTCCCGGCCCCGGTCCATGTGGGCGAGGAACTCCTCCGCGTGGAAGGGCTCCAGGGGCCTCAGCTCGGCACCGTCGTCACCCAGCGATATCGCGAACATCCTCGTTCCTCTCCTCCGCAGCCTGAACCGTCACACGCTGTGCCGGTATTTTCCCACGCGCGTCGGCCGCCTCGCGGCACTCGGGCGGTTCGATGCTGATCCGGGGCAGCAGGCGGTCGAGCCACCGGGGCAGCCACCAGTTCGCCCCGCCGAGCAGATGCATCAGGGCGGGGACGAGCAGGGTCCGCAGGACGAAGGCGTCGAGGGCGACGGCCGCGGCGAGCGCGATGCCGAACATGGCGATCACCCGGTCGCCGGAGAGCACGAAGGCGAGGAAGACCGAGATCATGATCACGGCAGCGGAGTTGATCACCCGGCTGGTCTCGGCGAGGCCGACCCGTACCGCCCGCCGGTTGTCACCGGTCTCCAGCCACTCCTCGTACATCCGGCTGACCAGGAAGACCTGGTAGTCCATGGAGAGCCCGAAGAGGACCGAGACCATGATCACCGGAAGGAAGGGTTCGATCGGTCCCGCGCTGCCGAGCCCGAGGAGTTCGCTCCCCCAGCCCCACTGGAAGATCGCCACGACGACGCCGAAGGCGGCGGCGACGGCCGCGACGTTCATCGCGGCGGCCTTCAGCGGTATGCCGATCGAGCGGAAGGCCAGCAGGAGCAGCAGGCAGCCCAGGGCGATGACGACGCCGACGAAGAGCGGCAGCTTGCCGATGATGATCTCGGCGAAGTCGTCGTACGAGGCGGTGACCCCGCCGACGTGGACCTCCAGGGAGGTGCCGTCCTCGGCCTTCGGCAGGACGTCCTGGCGGAGCCGGTCGACGAGCTCGCTGGTGGCCTTGGACTGCGGCGCGGACTCGGGGACGACGGTGAGTACGGCGGTGTCGCCCGAGCCGTTGTAGGTGACCGGGGAGACGGACGCGACCCCGTGGGTGGCGGAGAGCGCGGCCGGCAGCCGGTCGAGGGCGAGCCGGTCGTCGGCGCCGTCGAGCCCGGCGACCAGGGTGAGGGGGCCGTTGACGCCGGGGCCGAAGCCCTCGGCGAGCAGGTCGTACGCCTTCCGCGTGGTCGCGGTGGCCGGGTTGTTGCCCTGGTCGGAGGTGCCGAGGTGGAGCGAGAGCGTCGGCAGTGCGAGGACACCCATGACGACGGCCGCGACGACGCCGAGGAGCTTGGGGTGCCGCTCGACGAAGGCCGACCAGCGGGCGGCGAAGCCGGTGGGCAGCTCGGGCTGCGGCCCGTGCTCGGCGAGCGCCCGGCGTTCGCGCCGGGACAGGGCCCGCATCCCGATGAAGGAGAGCAGCGACGGCAGGAGGGTGACGGAGGCGGCGACCGTGAGGACCACGGTGAGGGAGGCGGCGATGGCGACGCCGTTGAGGAAGCTGAGCCGCAGGATCAGCATGCCGAGGAGGGCGATGCAGACGGTGGCCCCGGCGAAGACCACCGCGCGGCCGGTGGTGGCGACGGCGGTCTCGGCGGCCTCGGCGACGGAGAGCCCGCGTTTCAGGCCTCTGCGGTGCCGGGTGACGATGAAGAGGGCGTAGTCGATGCCGACGCCCAGGCCCACCAGCATGCCGAGCATGGGGGCGAAGTCGGCGACGGTCATCAGGTGTCCAAGGAGCACGATCCCCGAGTAGGCGATGCCGACGCTGACGAGCGCGGTCGCGATGGGGAGCACGGAGGCGGCGAGGGAGCCGAAGGCGAGGAAGAGGACGGCGGCGGCGACGGCGACGCCGACGACTTCCGCGATGTGCCCGCCGGGGGCCTCGGTGAGGCCGACGGCGCTGCCGCCCAGCTCGACGGAGAGGCCGCCGGCCTCGTCGGCCGCCGCCTTCGCCGTGTCCACCAGCGCGCGGGCCTGCTCGTGCGGGATGTCGTCGGACTGCTCGTCGAAGGTGACGGTGGCGTAGGCGGTGTGCCCGTCCTCGCTGACCTGGCCCCGGGTGTCCCCGTAGGGCGAGGTGACGGCGGCGATGCCGGGCAGGTCGGCGACCTTGTCGAGCATCGTGGTCATCCGCCGCTCGACGGCGTCGGCGCGGACGTTGCCCCGGTCGGTGTGCCAGACGATGGTGTCGCTGTCGCCGCCGAGGCCGTGGAAGCCCTGGTCGAGGAGGGCGGTGGCACGGCCGGACTCGGTGCCGGGGACCTCGTAGTCGTTGGAGTACGCGCTGCCCGCGACGACGGCGGCGGTGCCGACCCCGCCGAGGGCGACGAGCCAGAGCAGTACGGCGACGAGGCGGTGCCTGATGCACCACCGTGCGATGGCTGCCAACGGACGTGCTCCCTGGGTGGTTCGTGGATCTTTCACGGGAGAACGCCCGAAAAGAACGCAAGACCTACGTGGGGCCACTGTGGCAGCCGAACGTGATCGTTTGTCCCTTTCGTGTTGATGCTCACAGGCGTGTGCGGGGGTTAAGGAACCGGAGGTCCGCTCACCCCCGCACCCGCCCCGGGAGTCATCCGGAGACGCTGGGGCGACCGTTCTCGATGTGGCCCATCAGGCGGCGGCGGAAGCCGCCGGGCGCGGTCACCTCGATGTCGTACCAGCCGTGCGCGTCGGCGGCCGAGTGCACGACGGTACGGGTCCTGCCGGGCTTCACGGTGACGGTCCGGGTCCAGTCGGCCAGGTCGTCCTCGTCGACGTACCCGAGCGGCGCGATGGTGAAGGTGACCGGGGCCCGACCGGTGTTCCGCACGGTGAGGTGCAGGTCACGGTCGTGATGGTCGATACGGGAGGCCAGCTCGGCGCCGCCCGTCGCGGGGCCCTCGAACTCGCGGCGGAAGCCGTTGGGGCCGGTGATCGTGAAGCGGTAGTGATCACCGGGAACGGGGACGGTCCACTCCCCCGTACCCCTGACGTCCTGGTGCTGCGGGACGGCGAACTCGCCCGCGTACGGGTAGAGGGCGAAGTGCGCGCTGGCCTTCCCCCTGTTGCCGAGCGCGACGGTCACGGCACCCGCGCCGGTCGTCGCGGAGGCGTCCGGCTGGTACGGCAGCGGGCGCGCGGGGCGGACCCCGGGCTCCTGCTCCGGCATCCGCTGCACGGCCGGGGGCTGCGGACGCCAGCGGCCGGAGAAGGGCGGGATCGGGCCGGGCCGCTCGACGGGCGGCTGCCTGCGGGTGCGGTGGAAGTCGAAGGCGGAGGTGAGGTCTCCGGTGACGGCCCGCCGCCAGGGGGTGATGTTGGGCTCGTCGATGCCGGTCAGCTTCTCCAGGAAGCGGATCACGGAGGTGTGGTCGAAGGTCTCGGAGCAGACGTAGCCGCCGACCGACCAGGGGGAGACGACGAGCAGCGGGACGCGGATGCCGAGGCCGGTGGGCTGGCCCTTCCAGCGCTCGTCCGTGTCGTCGGCCGGCGGCACCGGCGGCGGCACATGGTCGAAGAAGCCGTCGTTCTCGTCGTAGTTGATCAGGACGACGGTGTGGCGCCAGACGTCGGGGTGCGCGCCGAGGGCGTCGAGCACCTTGTAGACCAGGCTCGCGGAGGCGATCGGCGAGGAGGAGCCGGGGTGCTCGGAGTCGATCGCGGAGGGCACCAGGTAGGAGACCTCGGGGAGGGTGCCGGCGGCGACGTCGGCGCGGAAGGCGTCGGCGAGGGTGCCGCTCTCGACGCGGCGCAGACCGCGCTCGAAGAGGGAGCGCTCGGCGGCGGTGAGTCCGGCGACGCCCTCCTCCAGGAGGCCGAGGAGGCGGGCGCGCTCCGTGAGGTCCCCGGTGTCGCGGACGGCGGCGTAGAAGGACTCCATGAAGGTGTGCCCGCCGGTGGCGGCGAGGGCCTTGCGGGCGATCTTCTTGAAGCTGGTGAAGAACTCGATGTTGTTGTCGGTGAAGTTCTCCCACTCGGTGTACGTCTTCCAGCTGCGCCCGGCGGCTTCGAGCCGCTCGGCGTAGGTGGACCAGCCGTAGCCGGGGTGGGTGTCCTCGTCGTAGGCGGCGTTGGTGACGGCGCGGCTGCCGTCGGCCTCGAAGCCGGTCCAGCCGGACCAGAGGTGGTTGCGGTTGGGGCTCGTCGAGGTGTGGACGGAGGAGTGGTAGGCGTCGCAGACGGTGAAGGTGTCGGCGAGCTCGTAGTGCAGGGGGATGTCCCGGCGGTCGTAGTACGCCATGGTCGCGGCGGTCTTGGCGGAGACCCAGCCGTCCATCCAGCCGCCGCGCCAGGCCTTCCCGCCGCCGCTCCAGGAGTGGTCGAGGGCCCCGATGTACTGGAGGTCCTTCTGCTGGGTCTCGGCGGCGCCGCGGATCGGGAAGGGCAGCACGGTCCGGCCGAGCGCGGCGGGCTGCTCGAACACCGGATTGCCGGAGGGCAGCTCGATGGCATTGCGGTCGCCGAATCCGCGGACGCCGCGGAGGGTGCCGAAGTAGTGGTCGAAGGAACGGTTCTCCTGCATCAGGATCACCACGTGCCGGACCGCCGACATCCCTCCGGCCGGGGGCTCCGCGGCCATCGCGGCCTGCAACGACGGCGGCAGCAACGAGCCGGCGGCGGCGACACCGAGGGCGCCTCCACCCAGAGCGAAGAGCCTTCTGCGGGACATCTCGGAAGACAAGACCGACCTCCAGTCGACGGCCAATGGTTCGCCTTCGAGCCATTGGTTGGTACGCCGGGGACGGTAGTGAGACGGGATGACACGGAGAAGACCCGGCGGAGGCGCGGTGGTGAACGTCCAAGAGCACGCGACGGGAGTCCAAGCGGATTCCGGCCACGCACGCCACCGCGTCACCGCACCCGCGGGGTGGAGCGTCAGGTCCCGCTGGGGATCACGCAGTGGCCGGGGCCGCTCGGGAGGATCCGCTTCTCGTCGTACAGGTCGGCCTGGGCGACGCGGGCCCCCTCGGCCGCCCGGCCCGCCTTCCAGCGGCCCTCGGCGAAGAGGGGGTGGAGGTAGCCGTCCTTCGGGGCCGAGCAGTCGTGGTTGGCGACCTCGCTCGCGTAGCCGCCCAGGACGAGCTTCCCGCCCTTCGACGTGACCGTGAACTGCCGCCGTACGGCGATCCGCGCCACCTCGGGGACGCCGGGGACCACGTCATGGCCTTCCTCGGCCCGCACCAGCGGGTAGACGAAGGCGTAGTCGACGTGCACCGTCGGCTCCCCCGCCGCCGAGACCTGGTAGGTCATCGTGCCCCGTACCCGGATGCCGCTCCCGGCCGGGTACACCTCCTCGGGGTCGAAGCGGGTGACCAGGTCCTTCCGTACGGGGTCGTCGGCTCCGCGCGGATCGAGCAGGGCGAGCGCCGCCGTGGGCTCGGCGCCGGCCAGGGTGTCCGCCGAGAGGTTCGTCTCGACGAGCAGGGTCTTCACGTCCTCCAGCACGGCGGCGATGTCCTTCGCGGGCAGCCCGCCGGACGCCATGGGCACGGGGACGTAGATCGCGTCGGCCCCCTCCGCCCAGCCGGACGCGGGCGAGTTCCGGAACGGCATGTCTTCCGTGTACGGCCATTCCAGAGGCCAGATGTCCTCGCGGAGCGTCTCCGCGCTGTACGGCTCGTACGCCGGCCGCTCCCCCGTCACATCGCTCAGCCAGAAACCGAACCCGCCGAGCAGCAGCACCCCGGCACCGGCCGCGAGCGCGATCTTCCGGCGCCGTGCCGTCCGGTCGCGCCGCAGCGCCTCCTCAAGTCCCGGATCGCTCGCCCGCGCGCGCAGCCGTGCGACGTAATCCGTGGGTTCCACCGACATGCCCTGCTCCCTCCCCCGCTCCGACAAGGCCGACGGAGCGGAGTGGAGCGTTTCACAAGGCGGTGCGGGCGAACTCGCACCAGACGATCTTGCCGGGGTCGCGCACGCCCACGCCCCAGCGGTCGGCGAGGGCGTCGACGAGGAGGAGGCCCCTGCCCGACTCGCCGGAGGGCTCGCGGACGGCCGGGGTGCCGTCGCCGCTGTCGTGGACCTCGATACGGAGGGGGCCGGGGCGCTCCAGGAAGAGGTGGAGGCGGTACCCCCGGCCGGGCGGGACGCCGTGCAGGAGGGCGTTGGTCGCGAGCTCGCTCACGCACACCAGCACGTCGTCCGCACGCGCGTCCAGCCCCCAGTCGGCGAGCGCCTTGCGCGCGAAGTCGCGGGCGAGGGGGACGGAACGGCGTTCGCGGCGGTAGAAGGCCTCGCGGTACAGGGGGAGTTGGTCGCTCATGGTGATCACGGTGGCGCCTCGCGCCCCACGCGCCCCAGGGCATCGAGCCGTACAAATTCTTTGTACGGGTCCGGAACGCGTCGAGTACGTACGGAGCGGGGAAGGCACCGCTCATGCAACGCGGTACGAACTCCAGGAAGAAGGTCCCGTCATGGGAAGTGGTCGGCGCCCTGGTGGCGCTCTACCGGAAGCTGGCGGGGCTGACCCAGCCCCAGTTGGCCACGCAGGCGTGCGTGGCGCTGGAGACGCTGGGTTCGATCGAGCAGGGGCGGCGGGCGCTTCGGCTGGGGCTCGCGGGTGAGCTGGACGGCATCCTGAACACCGGCGGCGCGCTGGGGGTGGCGGTCGGGAAGGCACCGAAGAAGGAGCGGTACCCGGCGTTCGTCCAGGAGTTCATCGAGCTGGAGGCACAGGCACTCAGTCTCTGCTCGTACCAGAACGGGGTGGTCCCGGGTCTGCTCCAGACCGCGGAATACGCCCGCGCCGTCTTCGACTGCCTGTACCCGCCGATCACCCCGCAGGAAGCGGAGGACCGGATGCTCGACCGGCTCGACCGGCAGCGGATCTTCGAGCAGAAGCCGTGGCCGCCGATGATGTCCTTCCTGCTGGACGAATCCATCCTGGAGAAGACGATCGGCGGACGTGAAGTGCTTCGGGGGCAGATCCTCCATCTGCGCGAGATGGCCGAACTCCCCTTCCTCGGGCTCCAGATCATCCCGAAGTCGCGGACCACGCACGCGGGTCTCGACGGGCCCATGGTGCTCATCGAAACACCCGACCACGAACACGTCGCGTACATCGAGGGACAGCGAGTCAGCTTCCTCATCGACGACCCCGACGAGGTCGGCATCCTCCAGGCCAAGTATGGAATGCTGCGGTCACAGGCCCTGACGCCCGAGGACACCATGGGCCTGCTGGAACGTCTGGCAGGAGTGACATGAGCGCAGCAGCACTTTCGTGGTTCAAGTCCAGCTACAGCGGCAGCGAGGGCGGCAACTGCCTCGAAGTCGCCTACGACTGGCGCAAGTCCAGCTACAGCGGCAGCGAGGGCGGCGACTGTGTCGAGGTGGCCGCCCACCCCGCCGCCGTCCACGTCCGGGACTCCAAGCTCGCCGACGGAAGCCCCGTGTTCACCGTCTCCCCCGCGGCCTGGAGCGAGTTCACATGCTGGAAGAGTCGCTGACCGCACTGGCCGCCGCCGGTGGCGGGGCCGTCGTCGCCGCCATGGCCACCGATGCCTGGCAGGCCACCCGGGACGGGGTCGTCCGGCTGTTCCGGGGGCGGGCGGAGGTCGAGGGGCGGCTTGAGGAGGACGCCGCGCTCGTCGCCGGGGCCGAGGACGCCGACGGTGCGCGGCAGGCGCTCGTGCCCGCCTGGGCGCTGCGGCTGAGCGCCCTTCTCGCCGAGCACCCGGAGTACGCCGACGAGCTGCGCGCCCTGATACGGGACGCCCCGAGCGGGCAGCACTCGGTGCAGCACAACACCGCCCGCGACAACGGCCGCGTCATCGGCGTCCAGCACGGGAACGTCTTCTTCCACCAGGGTTCCGAGCCCCGTCCGGACGCGTGACCCGTGAGCGTCGAGCAGCACGTCACGGCGCACTCCGGGTACGCGTACGGCGTCATCGGCGCCGACATCCACGTCTACGGCGACGGCTCGCCCGTCTATCTGCTGCAGAACTGGCGCCGGGCGCCCGCCGCCGATCCGGAGTGGCTGCGGGAGTTACCGAGCCGGATGCTCAACTCCCGTTTCGAGGTCGTGCCGTTCACGGGCCGGGACGCCGAGCTGGCCGGGCTGCGCGCCTGGCGGGACGAGGGGCCCCGGCTCGCCGTCCGCTGGATGCACGCGCCCGGCGGACAGGGCAAGACGCGCCTCGCCGCCCGGTTCGCCGACGCCACCCAGGACGAGAACTGGCGGGTCGTCGCCGCGACGAACGGCCCCGGATCCGTACAACCGCCGCCCGGTAGTCAGGACTTGTCGGTCGAAGGGCGCGACGGCGTCCTCCTGGTCGTCGACTACGCGGACCGCTGGCCGCTCACCCACCTCACCTGGCTCTTCAGCAACGCCCTGCTCCACCGGGCAGGGGTACGGGCGCGCGTGCTGCTGCTGGCCCGTACGGCCGACGCGTGGCCCGCCGTCCGTGCCTCGGTCAGCAACCTCCAGGCCGGCACGAGCAGCATGCTCCTTGAGGACCTGCCCGACGGCAACGAGATGTACGAGGCCGCCCGCGACGCCTTCGCCGTACGGTACGGAGTCCCGGCCGCGCCCGGGCCCCCTCCCCCCTACGGGCTGACGCTCGCCCTCCACATGGCCGCCCTCGTCTCCGTCGACGCCCGGGCGCACGGGCGCCGGCCGCCCGCCGACCTCGCCGGTCTGACCGTCTACCTCCTCGACCGGGAGCACCTGCACTGGGGCACGCTCTTCGCCCGGGGTGACGGGCGGTACGCGACCCCGCCCCAGGCCATGAACCGGGCCGTCTTCGCCGCCTCGCTCACCGGGGCGGTCGACCGGTCCACGGGGTCGGCCGTCGTGGCCGGGCTCGGGCCCGGCCGGTCCCCCGGACCTGTTCCCGGTCAGGGCCCCGGGCCCGCCCCCGCGCCGTCCCCCGGCCGCGTCCTCGACGACCACGCCTTCTGCTACCCGGCCGCCGAGCCGCAGCGCGGCACGGTCCTGGAGCCGCTCTACCCCGACCGGCTCGCCGAGGACTTCCTCGCCCTCACGCTCCCCGGACACCGCGCCGACTACCCCGCCCTGGAGTGGGCCCCGGAGGCCACCGCCCGGCTGCTCGGGCCGCACGCCGAACGCGCGGTCACCTTCCTGGCCGCCGCCGCCCAACGCTGGCCGCACCTCGGACCCGGGCACCTCTACCCGCTCCTCGCCGCCGACCCCGGTCTCGCCCTCGCCGCCGGTGGCGCCGCCCTGAGCACGCTCGCCGCGCTCGACGACATACCGATCCGGCTCCTCTCCGCCATCGAGGAGCGCTTTCCCGTCCACCGCCATGTGGACCTCGACGCGGGCATCGCCGCCGTCACACGCCGGCTCGTCAGGGAGCTGCTCACCCTCGACGACGGCCCCGCCGCCCGTGCGACGGGCTACCACCACCTCAGTGCCCGGCTCTCGAACGCCGGCCGACTCGACGAGGCCCTGGAGGCCGCGCGGCTGAGCCTCGCCGCGCACGAGGAACTCCCCGAGGACGTTCCCGCGCTCGCTACCGCCCTGGCCCGGCTCGGCAACTGCCTGGCCCTGACCGGGCGGCCCGAGGAGGCGGTGGCGGTGACCGAGGAGTCCGCCGCCCTGTTCGGACGGCTCGCCGAGACCGAGCCGGCGCGGTGGGAGGGGATGCGTGTCGGGCTTCTCAACGACCTGGCCATCTGGCTGTCCCTGCTCGGCAGGCATCAGGAGGCGCTGGCCGTGGGCGAGCGGTCGGTCGCCGGCTGGCGCCTGATCGTCGCCGCCGACCCCGTACACGAGGAACATCTCGCCGGAGCCCTGCACGGCCTCGGCAACTACCTGGCGGCTCTCGGCCGTTGGCCCGAGGCTGCCGACGCCAACGCCGAGGCGATGCGGATCCGGCTGCGGCTGGCCGAGCGGGACCCCGCCGCCCACGAGCCCGACGTCGCCAAGTCGCTCACCAATCACGCCAACCACCTGGCCGCCCAGGGGCGGCGGGCGGAAGCCCTGGAGCTGTCGCGGCAGGCGGTGACCGTCCTGCGCGCCCTCGCGCGTGCCAACGCCGCCGCGCACGAACCGGACCTCGCCCTCGCGCTCACGAGCCTGGGCGCCGACCTCGCGGAGGCCGGACGGGTGCCCGAGGCCGTGGACGCGACGGCCGAGGCCGTCGCGATCCGCCGCCGCCTCGTCTCGGGCAACCTGGTCGCCCACTCCCGGGGACTCGGGCAGTCCCTGTCGAACCTGGCCCACTTCCTGCTGGGCGTGGGCCGCTCGGCCGAGGCCCTGGCCGCCGCCGAGGAAGCCGTCTCGCTCCGCGAGCGGCTGTACGCCGAACACCCGGACGCGCACCGCGAGGATCTGGCCCAGACGCTCTCGAACCTGGGCATGTGCCTGGAGGCGGCCGGCCGACGCTCCGAGGGCCGCGCCGCGACCCGGCGCGCCGTGGAGCTGTACCGCGCCGCGTACGCAGCGAACCCCGCCGCGTACGCCTTCGACCTGGCCCGGGTCCTCAACAACCTCGGCCGCTTCCTCGCGCTCGACGGGCGCTGGGAGGAGGCACTCGCGCGGGTCGTCGAGGGGATCGCCCTGGCGGAACGGTCCGCCGCCGACAACCCGCCCGCGTACGGGACGCTCCTCGGGCACCTGCGCCGCACCAGGGACGGCTGTCTGCGCGCGCTGGGCCGTCCGGCGGCGCGTTGACCCGGGTCGCTCCGGACGGGCAAGCTGAACGACCGTCACTCTTCGGCTCCTGGGGGAAACTTGAGCAGCACGGCACACCACATCGGGCCGGACTCCACACCTGACCGGTACCGGCTCCTGCGGTCCATCGGGCGGGGCGGTGAGGCCGTGCTCTATCTCGCGGAGATCGAACTCGCCGGCGGCACCGAGCCGGTCGTCGTCAAGGTCCTCGACTCCAAGACGACGATCACGCCCGAGGTCTTCGAGCGGATCAGCCAGAAGTGGAACGAGCAGGCCGAGCTGCTGCGCTTCGTCCACCGGCCCGGTGTCGTCGGCGTGCGCGAGCACTTCCAGGGGCCGCCGATCCACCGGCCCGGCGAGTCCGGGACGATCACCGGCCGGGCCCTGGTGCTCGTCATGAACCACGTCGACGGACTGGACCTGCGCGACTGGCGGGCCGAACGCACCCTCGCCACACCCGGCGAGCGGCGCGAGGTGATGCGGACCCTGGAACAGCTCGCGGACGTCCTCGACTGGCTGCACTCCGGCAAGGCCACCCCGTCCGGGCGCATGGTCGTCCACGGCGACCTGTCCCCGGGCAACGTCATGGTCGACGAACACGGCCAGGCCACGCTCGTCGACTTCGGCCTGAGCAAGCTGACGGCGGACCACGAGACCGCCGAGGTGTGGTTCACCCCCGGGTACGCGGCCCCCGAGATCTTCGAGGGCAAGCGCACCCCGGGCACCGACCGCTACGCCTTCGGGGCCATCGCGTACTTCCTGCTCAGCGGCCAGTCCCCGCCCACCGCCCCCGAACAGCTGGTGGGCGCGCTCGGCTCACTGCCGCAGATCGCGGGGCTGCCGGAGGAACAGCGGGAACGGGTGCTGAGCATCGCCGCGGCCGACGCGGGCCGTCGCCCGCTCTCCCTGTCGGCCTGGGTGAAGGACGTACGGCACGGGGTGGTGTCGACGACGACCTCCCGGCCGGCGACGGTCGCGGACGCGGTACCGGCCGCGCCGGCGGTCGCACCGGTGGTCGCGCTGTCGGCCGCCCCGCCCGTACCGCCGTCGGCCGCCCCGGAGAAGCCCGCGACGCCGCCGCCGCCCGCGACCCCGCCGGTGGCCCCGCCGGTGACCCCGCCGACACCCTCGCCGGCGGCCCCGCAGCACATCGCGAGCCCGCGGCCCGCCGAAGCGCGGCCGACCGCCGAGCCGCCCACCGTCGCCCCACCCGGCTTCGGACCGCCGGCGCCGCCCTCGGCGTCCTCCGGGGCCGCGACCACGGCTCCCCCGGCGCCCGAGCCGCGCCGCCGCCGCAAGGGCCCGCTCATCGGGGCCGTGGCCGGGGTCCTGATGGTCGCCGTCCTCGCGGTGATCGGCGTCCAGCTGCTCGGCGACAAGGACGGCAAGGGCGACGAGGGCAAGGGCGGCACGCCCTCCGCCACCGTCACCACGGAGCCCTCGGCCGAGCCCACCACCGAGGAGCCGACGACCGACGAGCCGACCGACACGGCGACCACCGACCCCCAGGAGTCCGCGAGCCCGACCGACGACCCCGGGACCGTGCCGGACGCGCCCTCGGCCGATCTGACGACCCTCGCCTCCGTCAGCGAGCCCGACTACTTCTCCGTCGGCACCGCGAAGATCGACACCAAGGAGTACGGCGCCGCTCTCATCGGCGACTGTTACCAGGGCGCCTACGTCGAGTACGACCTCAACCGCGAGTGGTCGTGGTTCGACTTCACCGCCGGGATCGACGACGGCTCCAACATCGAGTCCGCGCGGATCATCGTCTCCGTCGACGACCAGCCCGCCCTCTTCAACGAGACCGTCGACCTTGGCGAGCCGATCAAGAAGACGCTGAAGATCGAAGGGGCGCTGCGCCTGCGCCTCAAGGTCGAGGAGACCTGCACCGACGAGGGCAACGGGGTCATCGCCGCCCCGGTCCTGCGCCGCTGACCGCCCGGCCGCAGGAGAGCGGCCCCGCACCGGAACTCCGGTGCGGGGCCGCTCTCCTGAGCCGTACGAGATCGGGATCAGCCCTCGCTGACGCCCAGCTTCTCCAGGATCAGGTCCTTGACCTTCGCCGCGTCCGCCTGGCCGCGGGTGGCCTTCATGACCGCGCCGACCAGGGCGCCGACCGCCGCGACCTTGCCGCCGCGGATCTTGTCGGCGATCGCCGCGTTGCCCGCGATGGCCTCGTCGACGGCCGTGCCGAGCGCGCCGTCGTCGGAGACGACCTTCAGACCGCGCTTCTCGACGACCTCGTCCGGGGTGCCCTCGCCGGCGAGGACGCCCTCGATGACCTGACGGGCCAGCTTGTCGTTCAGGTCACCGGAGGCGACCAGGGCGGAGACCCGGGCCACGTCCGCCGGCGTGATCGCCAGCTCCTCCAGGGAGACGCCCTGCTCGTTGGCGTTGCGGGCCAGCTCGCCCATCCACCACTTGCGGGCCGAGGCCGCGTCCGCGCCCGCGCCGATCGTGGCGACGATCGCGTCGACCGCGCCCGCGTTGAGGATGGACTGCATGTCCAGCTCGGACACGCCCCACTCCTCGCGCAGCCGGTTGCGCCGCAGCCGCGGCAGCTCGGGCAGCGTGCCGCGCAGCTCCTCGACCCAGGCACGGGCCGGGGCGACGGGGACCAGGTCGGGCTCCGGGAAGTACCGGTAGTCCTCGGCGTTGTCCTTGATGCGGCCGGAGGTGGTGGAGCCGTCGTCCTCGTGGAAGTGACGGGTCTCCTGCACGATCGTGCCGCCGGAGGACAGCACCGCGGCGTGCCGCTGGATCTCGAAGCGGGCAGCGCGCTCCACCGAACGGAGCGAGTTGACGTTCTTCGTCTCCGAGCGGGTGCCGAACTTCTCGGTGCCGTGCGGGCGCAGCGACAGGTTCACGTCGCAGCGCATCTGGCCCTTGTCCATGCGCGCGTCGGAGACGTCGAGCGCGCGGATCAGCTCGCGCAGCTCGGCGACGTACGCCTTGGCGACCTCGGGGGCCCGCTCGCCCGCGCCCTCGATCGGCTTGGTGACGATCTCGATGAGCGGGATGCCGGCCCGGTTGTAGTCCAGCAGCGAGTGGGACGCGCCGTGGATACGGCCGGTGGCGCCGCCGACGTGCAGGGACTTGCCGGTGTCCTCCTCCATGTGGGCGCGCTCGATCTCCACGCGGAAGATCTCACCGTCCTCCAGCTGGACGTCCAGGTAGCCGTTGAAGGCGATCGGCTCGTCGTACTGGGAGGTCTGGAAGTTCTTCGGCATGTCCGGATAGAAGTAGTTCTTCCGGGCGAAGCGGCACCACTCGGCGATCTCGCAGTGCAGCGCGAGGCCGATCTTGATGGCGGACTCGACGCCGATCGCGTTGACCACGGGCAGCGAGCCGGGCAGGCCGAGGCAGGTCGGGCACGTCTGCGAGTTCGGCTCCGCGCCCAGCTCGGTCGAGCAGCCGCAGAACATCTTGGTCTTGGTGCCGAGCTCGACATGGACCTCAAGGCCCATGACGGGGTCGTACTCGGCGAGCGCCGCTTCGTACGACAGCAGTTCAGTGACAGTCACGAGAATTCCCTCTGATGCCTTCGGCCTCAGCCGAACAGGACGTCGTCGTCACCGATGCGCTTGAGCTCGCGCACGAGGAGAGCGACGCCGGTGGCGATGGCGGCTGCGGAGACCACGGCGTCGACCAGCTTGAGCGTGTCGTGCTCGCTGCGGGCCGAACGGGCTCGCTTGACGACGCCCAGCAGGCCGAACGCGGTGGTGCCGATGGACAGGTACGTGCCGGTCTTGGACTTCTTGAAGCCCTTGGCCTTCTGCAGTGCACTGGTACTCACAGCGACGGAGCCTCCTCGAGCAGCGGGTGCCCCCACTTTTCCACGAAGGCGGCCTCGACGGCGGCGCCGACCTTGTACAGCCGGTCGTCCTTCATGGCGGGAGCGATGATCTGCAGACCGACCGGCAGACCGTCCTCGGGCGCCAGGCCGCAGGGCAGCGACATGGCGGCGTTGCCGGCCAGGTTGGTCGGGATGGTGCACAGGTCCGCGAGGTACATCGCCATCGGGTCGTCGGCACGCTCGCCGATCGCGAAGGCGGTGGTGGGCGTCGTCGGGGAGACGATCACGTCCACCTCCTCGAAGGCCTTCTCGAACTCTCGGGTGATGAGGGTCCGTACCTTCTGGGCCGAGCCGTAGTACGCGTCGTAGTAGCCGGAGCTGAGCGCGTACGTACCGAGGATGACGCGGCGCTTGACCTCGTCGCCGAAGCCGGCCTCACGGGTGAGGGCGGTGACGTCCTCGGCGGACCGCGTGCCGTCGTCGCCGACCCGCAGGCCGTAGCGCATGGCGTCGAAGCGGGCCAGGTTCGAGGAGCACTCGGACGGCGCGATCAGGTAGTACGCCGAGAGCGCGAGGTCGAAGGTCGGGCAGTCCAGCTCGACGATCTCGGCGCCCAGCGACGTGAGCAGCTCGACGGACTCGTCGAAGCGCTGCACGACACCGGCCTGGTAGCCCTCGCCGCGGAACTGCTTGACGACGCCGACGCGCATGCCGGCCACCGAGCCGTTGCGGGCGGCCTCGACGACCGGCGGGACCGGGGCGTCGATGGAGGTCGAGTCGAGCGGGTCGTGCCCGGCGATGGCCTCGTGCAGGAGGGCCGCGTCCAGGACCGTACGGGCGCAGGGGCCGCCCTGGTCGAGCGAGGACGAGAAGGCCACCATGCCGTAGCGGGAGACGCCGCCGTAGGTCGGCTTGACGCCGACGGTGCCGGTGACGGCGGCGGGCTGGCGGATCGAACCGCCGGTGTCCGTGCCGATGGCGAGGGGCGCCTCGTACGCGGCGAGGGCGGCGGACGAGCCACCGCCGGAGCCGCCGGGGATCCGGGTCAGGTCCCAGGGGTTGCCGGTCGGGCCGTAGGCGCTGTTCTCCGTGGAGGAGCCCATCGCGAACTCGTCCATGTTGGTCTTGCCGAGGATGACGACGTCGGCGGCCTTGAGGTTCTTGACCAGGGTCGCGTCGTACGGCGGGATCCAGCCCTCGAGGATCTTCGAGCCCACGGTCGTCGGCATGCCGGCGGTGGTGAAGATGTCCTTGAGCGCGAGCGGCACACCGGCGAGCGGGCCGAGCTTCTCGCCGCGGGCGCGCTTCTCGTCGACGGCACGGGCCTGGGCGAGCGCGCCCTCACGCTCGACGTGGAGGAAGGCGTGCACCTTCTCGTCGACGGCCTCGATCCGGGCGAGGTGCGCCTCGGTGACCTCGACGGCGGTCAGTTCGCCGGCGGCGATCTTCCCGGCGATCTCGGCCGCGGTGAGCTTGATGATGTTGTCCGTCATGACTGTTAGTCCTCCCCCAGGATCTGCGGCACCTTGAAACGCTGCTGCTCCTGGGCCGGGGCGCCGGAGAGCGCCTGCTCGGGGGTGAGCGACGGACGGACCTCGTCCGCGCGCATGACATTGGTCAGCGGCAGCGGGTGGGAGGTCGGCGGTACGTCTTGGTCGGCGACCTCGGCGACGCGGGCGACCGCGCCGATGATGTCGTCGAGCTGACCGGCGAAGTGGTCGAGTTCTTCGCCTCGCAGCTCCAGACGCGCCAGCCGTGCGAGGTGGGCGACCTCCTCGCGCGTGATGCCAGGCATGCGGATCCTCACGGGGTGAGCTTGATGGTGTGGGCCCATCCTATGGGGCCGGTGCCGCTGCCCGTGAAACGGTTTGCCCCGGGAGGGGCGGGGGTCACTGCACGACCTGGCCGGAGGGGTGGTCCAGCTCCATCTGGGCGGCGATGTCGGCGGGGCGGCGCCAGCCGTGCTCGCCCCGGGCGAGGAGCCACGCGGTGGCCTCGCCGGGCGGCATCGCGGCGGCGACCAGCCACCCCTGGACGGCGTCGCAGCCCAGGTCGCGCAGGCGCTCCCAGGTCTCGTCGTCCTCGACGCCCTCGGCGACGACGAGCAGCCCGAGGGAGTGGGCGAGGTCGACGGTGCAGCGGACGATCTCGGCGTCCTCGGTGTCCACGGCGAGCCGGGCGACGAAGGAGCGGTCGATCTTGAGTTCGCTGACGGGCAGCCGGCGCAGATGGACGAGGGAGGAGTAGCCGGTGCCGAAGTCGTCGAGGGACATCTTGACGCCGTGGCCGGTGAGGCCGTTGAGCGTGTCGGCGGCCCGCTGGGGGTCCTCCAGGAGGACGTGTTCCGTTATCTCCAGCTGGAGCGCGCCGGCCGGGACGCCGTGGCGGGCGAGCCGGGCGGCGACGGCGCCGGCGAAGCCGGGGGTGTGGACGTCGCGCGGTGAGACGTTGACGGCGACCGGGACGTCGAGGCCCTGGGCGCGCCAGCGGGCGACCTGGGCGAGGGCGGTCTCCAGGACGTATTCGGTGAGGTGGGGCATCAGCCCGGAGGACTCGGCGATGGCGATGAACTCGTCCGGCGGGACCCTGCCGCGCTCGGGGTGCACCCAGCGCACCAGTGCTTCGAGGCCGGCGACCCGGCCGTCGAACTGGACCTTGGGCTGGTAGTGGAGTTCGACCTCGCCGGCGTCGAGGGCGCGGCGGAGGTCGCCGAGGAGGCCGAGCCGGTCGGGGGTGTTGGAGTCGCGCTTGGACTCGTAGACCTCGACGCCGGTGCGGTCCCGCTTGGCCTGGTACATGGCGACGTCGGCGCGGCGCAGCAGGCCTTCGGCGTCGAGGGCGTGGTCGGGGAAGACGGCGACGCCAGCGCTGGCCTCCAGGACGAGGGTGAGTCCGTCCAGGTCGAGCGGGGAGGACAGCTCGGCGACGAGGTGGCGGGCGACCCGCTGGGCGCTGGTGGTGGAGTCGGCGGTGGGCAGCAGGACGGCGAACTCGTCGCCGCCGAGCCGGGCGGCCTCGGCGCCGCGGGGCAGCGCGAGGCGGAGCCGGTCGGCGATCTGGAGGAGCAGCCGGTCGCCGGCGAGGTGGCCGAGGGTGTCGTTGACGGACCGGAAGCGGTCGAGGTCGATCAGGACGAGGGCGGCGCGGGCGCCCTCGCCCTCGGCCTCCTCCAGGGCGGTCCAGGCCCGCTCCAGGAGCCACTGGCGGTTGGGGAGCCCGGTCAGCGGGTCGCGCAGCTGTTCCTCGGCGCGGGCGCGGGCGATCCAGAGGGTGGAGTCGAGGGCGATGAGGGGGACGGCGAAGAGCGGCAGCAGGACCGGCCGGGTGGCGGCGACGACGCAGATCAGCGGGGCGATGCCGAGCAGGGCGACGGCGACGAGTCCCTGCCGGAGGAGGGCGGTGCGGGCGACGGTGGGCAGTCCGCGGCCCTGGGGGGCCAGCGTGTACCACAGGAGGAGCCGGGTGACCACGAGGTAGGCGCCGGCGGCGAGGACGATTTCCGGGAGGTCCCCGATGGTCCAGTCGAGGGGGTGCCAGGGCCGTTCGACGCTGGGTACGTCGCCGAAGAGGGCGAGCATGAGGGCGGCGGCGGCGACCCCGAGGACGTCGGCGGCGGCGTGCAGCAGGCCCTGGCGCCAGCGGTGCCGGCGGGCGGCGCCGACGAGGCTGACGACGGTCAGCGAGACCAGCCCGGCGGGCACCCAGCCGTAGAGCAGGAGGACGGCGAGGGTGAGGGCGGCGCCGGAGCCGGTGCCGCCCCACCAGCGGTCGCGGCCGAGCGCGACCAGGTGTCCGACGATGAGTCCGGTGAGGACGGCGAGGGACCAGCCGGTGACCCCGCCGGGGAAGAGTCCGTGGGCGGTGCCCAGGGCTCGCTGGAGCCCGGCGACGAGCACGACGGCGGCGATGCCCACCACGGCTGCGGACAGCCGGGAGGTGAAGCCCAGGGGTGTCACGAGGCCCTGCGGCCGTGTCACCCGGGCGGCGCTCTCGGTCGGTTCCATTCCCGTCCCTCTCACAGGCGGCGGTGCCGTCGGTGTGCGATGGGCCGCGGCGAGGCGGCCGTCCGTCGTCCGGCCGTCCGTCGGCGGAGCAGAGCCCTCGCGCGGTCGTGCAGGACCAGACGCACAGTCACCACACTAGGCCGCCGAGGGCTCCGGCGGGCAGCGCTCCCCCTCTCTTGCCCGAATGAGACCTGGCCACCCGTAACGATCTGGTATGCGCCGAACGGGTGACCGTCGTGGGGGTACGGGCGGGGGTGCCGCGCGCTACTCGGCGACGGGTACCGCGGCCTCCCGAGCGGCCTCGGGCCCTTGTTCGAGCAGGATCGTGAAGCCGTCCTCGTTCAGAACCGGAACCTTCAGCTGCATCGCCTTGTCGTACTTCGAACCGGGGTTTTCACCGACGACCACGAAGGCGGTCTTCTTCGAAACGGAACCGGTCACCTTCGCTCCGAGGCTCTGGAGGGACTCTTTTGCGCCATCCCTGGTGAACTTCTCCAGAGTGCCGGTCACCACGACCGTGAGCCCTTCCAGCGGACGGGGTCCCACATCCTCCCCGGCGCCCTCGTCCTCCAGGGTGACCCCGGCCGCGCGCCACTTGCGCACGATCTCGCGGTGCCACTCCTCGGCGAACCACTGCTTCACCGCCGTCGCGATGATGCCGCCGACGCCGTCGACGGCCGCCAGCTCCTCCTCGCTCGCCTGCTCGATCCGCTCCAGGGAGCGGAACTCACGGGCCAGCGCCTCGGCCGCGACCGGCCCGACGTGCCGGATGGAGAGCCCGTTGATGAAGCGGGCCAGCGGGCGGGTCCTCGCCGCCGCGATGTTCTCCAGCATGGCCAGCGCGTTCTTCTTCGGCTCGCCCTTCTGGTTGGCGAAGACCGTGACGATCTTCTCCTCGCCGGTCTTCGCGTCCCGCTTGGGCAGCCCGCTGTCCGGGTCGAGGACGTACGCCTTGATCGGCAGCAGCTGCTCGATGGTCAGGTCGAAGAGGTCGCCCTCGTCCACGAGCGGCGGCACGGCCGGCTCCAGCGGGCGGGTGAGCGCCGCTGCGGCGACCGCGCCGAAGTTCTCGATGTCCAGGCACTGGCGGCCGGCCAGGAAGTAGAGCCGCTCCCGCAGCTGCGCCGGGCAGGTCCGGGCGTTCGGGCAGCGGAGGTCGATGTCGCCCTCCTTCATCGCCTTCAGCGGCGTCCCGCACTCCGGGCACTCGGCGGGCATCACGAACTCCCGCTCGGTGCCGTCCCGCAGGTCCGCTACCGGCCCGAGGATCTCGGGGATCACGTCGCCGGCCTTGCGCAGCACGACCGTGTCGCCGATCAGCACGCCCTTGGCCTTGACCACCTCCTGGTTGTGGAGGGTGGCGAACTCGACCTCGGAGCCGGCCACCGTGACCGGCTCCACCTGCGCGTACGGGGTGACGCGCCCGGTGCGGCCGACGCCGACCTTGATGTCGATCAGCCTGGTGTTGACCTCCTCCGGCGCGTACTTCCAGGCGATGGCCCAGCGCGGGGCGCGCGCGGTGGAGCCCAGCCGGCCCTGGAGGGGGATCTCGTCGAGTTTGACGACGACGCCGTCGATCTCGTGCTCCACGGAGTGGCGGTTCTCCCCGAAGTACGCGATGAACTCCCGTACGCCGTCGAGCGAGTCGACCACCCGGTTGTGCCGGGCGGTGGGGAGGCCCCACTCGTGCAGCAGCTCGTAGGCGTGGGAGAGACAGTCGATGGCGAAGCCCTCGCGGGCGCCGATGCCGTGGACGACCATGTGGAGCGGGCGGGAGGCGGTGACCTTGGGGTCCTTCTGGCGGAGCGAACCCGCCGCCGCGTTCCGCGGATTGGCGAAGGGCTTGTCACCGGCCTCCACCAGGCGGGCGTTGAGCCCCTCGAAGGCCTCCATCGGGAAGTAGACCTCGCCCCGGATCTCCACCAGGTCCGGGATCCGGTCCCCGTGGAGCCGCTCCGGGATGTCGGTGATCGTCCGGACGTTGGGCGTGATGTCCTCGCCGGTGCGGCCGTCGCCCCGGGTGGCGGCCCGGGTCAGCCGCCCGTGCTCGTACGTGAGGTTGACCGCGAGGCCGTCGACCTTGAGCTCGCACAGGTAGTGGAAGTCGGGCGTACCGACGTCCCGCGCGACCCGCTCGGCCCAGACGGCCAGTTCCTCGTCGTCGAAGGCGTTGTCGAGGGAGAGCATCCGCTCGCGGTGCTCGACGGAGGTGAACTCGGTCTCGTACTGCCCCGCGACCTTCTGCGTCGGCGAGTCCGGTGTGCGCAGCTCCGGGTACTCCTCCTCCAGCGCTTCCAGCGCGCGCAGGAGCTTGTCGAAGTCGCCGTCGCTGATGACCGGCTGGTCCTTCACGTAGTACCGGAAGCGGTGCTCCTCGACCCGCTCGGCCAGGTCGGCGTGCTTCTCCCGTGCCTCGGCGGGCAGGGCCCCCTGTTCGACTGCCACCTTCGTCCGTCCTCCCGTGCCTCGAAACCCGGTCACTCTGGGTTGTCCGCGAGCGATCTCGCCGCCCGGACGCAGTGGGCGAGCGCCGCGCGGGCGTAGGCGGGCGAAGCGCCCGCCAGTCCGCACGTGGGCGTGACGACCACGGACTCCGCCAGAGTCCCCGGATTCAGCCCCAGCCTGCGCCACAGCGTCCTGACACCCATGACGCTACCGCCCGGGTCGGACAATGCCGTGTCGGTGGACGGCACCACACCGGCGAACAGCCTGGTGCCGGCCTCCACGGCCTCGCCGATCGGCTCCTCGTCACGTTCGGTGAGCAGCCCGAAGTCGAACGAGACCCCGGCGACTCCGGCCCGCCGCAGCAGCGCGAAGGGCACGTCGGGGGCGCAGGAGTGGACGACCACGGGTCCGTCGTGGACCGCGATCACCTCGCGCAGGGCGCTCTCGACGACCTGCCGGTCCACGGCCCGGTAGGTGCGGTAGCCGCTGGCGGTACGGACGTGGCCGCGCAGCACGGCGGTGAGCGAGGGCTCGTCGAGCTGGAGCACGGGGCTCGCGCCCGGGATGCGCTTGCGCAGCTCGGCGAGGTGGGTGTGCAGGCCTTCCGCCAGCGAGCCGACCAGGTCGCGGCAGGCGCCGGCGTCCCCGAGGGCCGCCTCGCCGCCGCGCAGCTCCAGAGCGGCGGCGAGCGTCCAGGGGCCCACCGCCTGCACCTTGAGCGGGCCCTCGTAGCCCTGGGTGAACTCCTCCAGGGCGTCCAGGTCCTCGCCCATCCAGGAGCGGGCCCGCCTGGTGTCGCGGCCGGGCCGGTCGCTGATCCGCCAGCCGCTCGGCTCCACGTGCGCGTAGAAGTCGACGAGCATGCCGATGGTGCGGCCGATCATGTCGGCGCCGGGGCCGCGGGCGGGCAGTTCGGCGAGGAACGGGAAGTCCTCGAAGGACCCGGTGACGGTCCTCGCGGCCTCGCGGGCGTCTCCGCCGGGCAGGGACCCGACGCCGGTGGCGGGGCCGAACGCCACGCGGTCGTCTTCAGCCTTCGTCTCGCTCATGTCTACCGCCCCGGACGGACGGTGAGGTCGTTGATCTCCGCGTCGCGCGGGAGGTCGATCGCGGTGAGGATCGCGGTGGCGACCGAATCCGGGTCGATCCACTTCGACGCGTCGTACTCCTTGCCCTCCTGCTGGTGCACCTTCGCCTGCATGGGGCTCGCGGTGCGGCCCGGGTAGACCGAGGTCACCCGCACGCCGTTCGCGTGCTCCTCGTGGCGCAGGGCGTCCGCGAGGGCCTTGAGGCCGTGCTTGGAGGCGGCGTACGCGCCCCACTCGGCGTGCGCGCTGAGCCCGGCGCCGGAGTTCACGAAGAGGACGTGCCCCTGGGAGACCCGCAGTTGGGGCAGGAGGTGCCGGGTGAGTTCGGCGGGCGCGATCAGGTTGACGTTGAGCTGGTGGTGCCAGGTCTTGGGAGTGAGGTCGCCGATCGGGCCGAGGTCGACGACGCCCGCGATGTGCAGCAGGCTGTCCACCCGCTCGGGCATGCCCTGGTGCGAGAACGCCCAGGAGAGCCGGTCGGGGTCGGCGAGGTCCCCGACGAGCGTCCGGGACCCGGGGAACCGTCCGGCGAGCTCCTTGGCGCGGCCCGCGTCGCGCGCGTGCAGCACGAGCTCGTCCCCGCGCGCGTGGAGGCGGCGAGCGACGGCCGCGCCGATGCCGGAACCGGCTCCGGTGATCACATGTGTAGCCATGGTCACCATGCTCGCATCAGCGGGAGGCGATGCTCGCCTCCAGGTACGCGAGGGCCGTCGGGGCGTCGTCGGCGAAGGTCGCCAGGTCGGCGAGGGGGAGCGGGAGGAAGCCCTCCTCCTCCATGCGGCGGAACTGGGTCTTCAGACCGTCGTAGAAGCCCGCGGTGTTGAGCAGGACCACCGGCTTGCTGTGCTTGCCGTGCTTCTTCAGCTCCAGGATCTCGGTGGCCTCGTCGAGGGTGCCGGTGCCGCCGACCATGACCACGATCGCGTCGGACTTGGCGAGGAGGAGGGCCTTGCGCTCGGCCAGGTCCTTGGCGACGACCATCTGGTCGGCGTTCGGGCGGGCCTTGTGGGCGAGGAAGTCGACGGAGACGCCGACGAGCCGGCCGCCGGCCTCCTCGACGCCGTCCGCGACGACCTTCATCAGGCCGGTGTCCGAGCCGCCCCAGACCAGGGTGTGACCGGCCTTGCCGAGGAGGCGGGCGAACTCGCGGGCGGGGGCCGTGTAGCGCTCGTCGAGGTCGGCCGCGGAGAGGAAGACGCAGATGTTCATGGCCCTACCGTAGGCCCTGACCAGCGGCTTCCGCCCGGTCCGAAGTCTTCTCGGGAATTCTCTGCCCGGGGCGATGAGTTCCGGTGACGGCTCCGGTCTCACCTGCCATGGATGAGGTGAGCGGCACGCCGAGCGGGTTCCGGGGACGGGTCACGTCACGCGACGGGACGTCGATCGCGTACGAGAGGTACGGGGAGGGGCCGCCGGTCGTCCTGGTGAGCGGCGCGCTGGGCACGGCCGCGGGCGAGCGGGCGCTCGCCGGGCTGCTGGCCCGGCGGTTCTCGGTGGTGGCCTACGACCGGAGGGGGCGCGGCGGGAGCGGCGACACCGGGCCGTACGCGGTGGAGCGGGAGATCGAGGACCTGGCCGCGGTGGTCGGGGAGAGCGGTTCCGGTACGGCCCTGCACGGGACGGGCACGGGCGGCACGCTCGCGTTGGCCGCTGTCGCCGCCGGCCTTTCGGCGGGACCCGTCTCGGTCTACGAACCGTCCTGTCCGGCGGAGGCCGCGGCGCGGTGGCGGCGGGTGGCCGCGCTGCTCGCCCGGGGGCGGCGGGCGGCGGCGCTCGATCTGTTCCTGGCGGATTCGGCGGTGCCGGCGGAACTGCGGCCGGGGGCCGCGGACCTGGCGCACACCCTCGCGTACGACCTCGCGGTCCTCGACGAGGGGACGGTGCCGGAGCGGCGGCTCGACCGGGTCCACGCGCGCGTGCTGGTGGTCGACGGGGGCGCGAGCCCGGCGGGGACCCGCGCCACGGCCCGCGCGCTGACGGCGGCCCTCCCCCGGGCCCGGCACCGCACTCTGACGGGCCAGACCCACGAGGTGGCCCCGCATGTGCTGGCCCCGGTCCTGGAGGAGTTCCTGACGGAGGACCGGGAGCCGGTGGGAGTGGGGGCGGGGTAGTCCTCCCCCGCTGCCGCGAGCGTCCGGGGGTTACGCCCGCGCCGCAGCCGTCGTCTCTTCCGGCTCCGCCGCCGTGCGACGTGCCGTCGTCGCGATCGTCGCCGAGCCCACCACGCGCGTGCCGTCGTACAGCACGATCGCCTGGCCGGGGGCCACACCGCGGACCGGCTCGTCGAAGGCGACCGTGAGCGCGCCGTCCGCCAGGAGGGCCGTGACCTCGGTCTCGCCGCCGTGGGCGCGGAGCTGGGCCGTGTAGCGGCCCTCGCCCGCCGGGGCGGTGCCGCACCAGCGGGGCTTGATCGCGGTCAGGCCCGTGACGTCCAGGGCCTCGACGGGGCCGACCGTCACCGTGTTGTTCACCGGCGAGATGTCGAGGACGTAGCGCGGCTTGCCGTCCGCCGCCGGGTGCCCGATCCGCAGGCCCTTGCGCTGGCCGATCGTGAAGCCGTACGCACCCTCGTGGGTGCCGACCTTCGCACCCGCCTCGTCGACGATGTCGCCCTCCGCCCTGCCCAGGCGCGAGGCGAGGAAGCCCTGGGTGTCACCGTCGGCGATGAAGCAGATGTCGTGGCTGTCGGGCTTCTTCGCGACCGCGAGCCCGCGCCGCTCGGCCTCCGCCCGGATCTCGTCCTTGGTGGTGAGGGTGTCGCCCAGCGGGAACATCGCGTGCGCGAGCTGCTTCTCGTCGAGCACGCCGAGCACGTACGACTGGTCCTTGGCCATGTCGGAGGCCCGGTGCAGCTCACGGGTGCCGTCCTCGTTCAGGACGACCGTGGCGTAGTGGCCGGTGCAGACCGCGTCGAAGCCGAGGGCGAGCGCCTTGTCGAGCAGCGCCGCGAACTTGATCTTCTCGTTGCAGCGCAGGCACGGGTTGGGCGTACGGCCGGCCTCGTACTCCGCGACGAAGTCGTCGACGACGTCCTCGCGGAACCGCTCGGCGAGGTCCCACACGTAGAACGGGATGCCGATCACGTCGGCCGCCCGGCGCGCGTCGCGCGAGTCCTCGATGGTGCAGCAGCCACGCGCGCCCGTGCGGAAGGACTGCGGGTTCGCGGAGAGGGCGAGGTGCACACCGGTGACGTCGTGACCGGCTTCGGCGGCACGGGCGGCGGCGACGGCCGAGTCCACTCCGCCTGACATGGCGGCAAGTACCCGGAGGGGGCGGGTGAGGGGGCGCGGGGGCGGAGTCTGAGTCATAGCCCTACCAGGGTACGGGGCCGCGGGAACCACGGTCGCGGTAGTGAGCGTTCTCGGTGGCATGGGGAGCAAGGGGAACGGTGGGGACAGGCGGGTGGGGCGGCGTGCGGTGCTGCTCGGCGGCGGGGTCGCCGTGCTGGGCACGGCCGCGCTGGCCAGGGAGGAGCTGGCGCGCGCGTGGTGGCGGCTGCCCGGCATGGAGAAGAAGCGGGCCGAAGGCGAGCTCGACCACAAGGGCGCCGAGTGGACCTCGGCGGCGCGGGCGAACTGGCGGCGGGCCGACCGGCCGGACGACTACCGGATCGACCGGGTCGTGATCCATGTCGTCCAGGGCAGCTACGCGAGCGCGCTGAGGGTCTTCAAGGACCCCGGACACGGGGCCGCGGCGCACTACGTCGTCCGGAAGGACGGGCATGTGGCGCAGATGATCAGGGAGCTCGACGTCGCCTTCCACGCCGGGAACCGCGACATGAACGAGCGGAGCGTCGGCATCGAGCACGAGGGCTTCGTCGACCGGCCGCAGGACTTCACGGCGGCGATGTACACGGGGTCGGCGCGGCTGACGGCCGACATATGCGCGCGGCACGGGATACCTGTCGACCGGGAGCACATCATCGGCCATGTGGAGGTCGAGGGGACGGACCACACCGACCCGGGGCCGCACTGGGACTGGGACCGCTATATGAGGCTGGTGCGGGAGGCGTCGAAGACGCGGGCGTGAGGGGCGGGGCGGGGGCCCTGCCCGGGTGCGGGGCCGGGTGCGGGTGCGGGGCCGATTCCGGGCGTGAGGGTCTCCTCCTCCCGTCGGCTCAGGTCAGGCCCGCGGTCCTCGCCCGTTCCACGGCCGGGCCGATCGCGTCCGCGACCGCCGCCACGTCCTCCTTCGTCGAGGTGTGGCCGAGCGAGAAGCGCAGGGTGCCCCGGGCCAGGTCCGGATCGGTGCCCGTCGCCAGCAGGACATGGCTGGGCTGCGCGATGCCGGCGGTGCAGGCGGAGCCGGTGGAGCAGGCGATGCCGGCCGCGTCGAGCAGCAGGAGCAGGGAGTCGCCCTCGCAGCCGGGGAAGGTGAAGTGGGCGTTGGCCGGGAGCCGGTCGGCCGGGTCGCCGCCGAGGATCACGTCGGGGACGAGCGTACGGACGGCGGTCACCAGCTCGTCGCGCAGTGCGCCGACCTCGCGGGCGAACTCCTCGCGCCGTTCGGCGGCGAGCCGGGCGGCGACGGCGAAGGCCGCGACGGCCGGTACGTCCAGGGTGCCGGAGCGCACATGCCGCTCCTGGCCGCCGCCGTGCAGCACGGGTACGGGGGTGTACTCACGGCCCAGGAGCAGGGCGCCGATGCCGTAGGGGCCGCCGATCTTGTGGCCGGACACGGTCATCGCGGCGAGGCCGGAGGCCGCGAAGTCGACCTCCACCTGGCCGACGGCCTGGACGGCGTCGGCGTGCAGCGGGACGCCGAACTCGGCGGCGACGTCGGCGAGCCCGCGGACCGGCATGATCGTGCCGATCTCGTTGTTCGCCCACATGACGGTGGCGAGCGCGACGGACTCCGGGTCCCGGGCGATGGCCTCGCGCAGGGCCTCGGGGTGGACCCGGCCGTGCCGGTCCACCGGCAGGTACTCGACCTCGGCGCCCTCGTGGGTGGCGAGCCAGTCGACGGCGTCGAGCACGGCGTGGTGCTCGACGGGGCTGGCCAGGACGCGGGTGCGGCGGGGGTCGGCGTCGCGGCGGGCCCAGTAGAGGCCCTTCACGGCGAGGTTGTCGGCCTCGGTGCCTCCGGAGGTGAAGACGACCTCGCTCGGCCGCGCGCCGAGGGCGGCGGCGAGGGTCTCGCGCCCCTCCTCGACGGTCCGCCGGGCCCGCCGTCCGGCGGCGTGCAGGGAGGAGGCGTTGCCCGTGACGGCGAGGTGGGCGGTCATCGCCTCGATCGCCTCGGGCAGCATCGGCGTGGTCGCGGCGTGGTCGAGGTAAGCCATGGTGGATCGATTCTACGAGTCCGCGCCGCCGGCCCCGGAGGGTGGCCGGATCGGACCGTGCCCCGCCCGGTGCGAAGGGGCGGGGCGGACCCTCGGTCCGTCAGCCGCGCGGTGCGCGCGCCAGCTGGCGGGACTGGGCCACCAGGCGGTCCGCGCTGTCCCAGACCTCCGCGTCCTCCTCCAGGAATCCGCCGGCCAGGTTGCGGGTCGTGATCGAGACCCGCAGCGGGCCGGGGGCCGGGCGGCAGCGGACGTGGGTCGTAAGCTCGACCGTGGGCGTCCAGCCCTTCAGGCCCAGCTCGAACGAGGTCGGGGGCAGTGCGTCGACGGTCAGGAGCAGTGAGAGCGCGTCCGGCTCCCGGCCGTCCGCGAGGCCGAACCACGCCCGCATCTCGCCCTTGCCCGACGGCGCGCCGACCGCCCAGCCGACGCAGGAGGGGTCCAGCCAGATGTCGAGCCGCTCCGTGATCGCCGAGGAGCCGGGGATCTGCGGCGTCGGGCCGTCCGAGGCGCCGAAGCAGTTCTCGATCGCCGCCATCGCCGGCGGGGTCGCGGTGGTGCGGACGTCGTCGGGGAGCGCGTCCAGGTCGCCGTACGAGGCGAGCACCCGGATCCGCTCGACCTCGGTGCCGTCCTCGGCGTACTGGAAGAGGGAGGCCTGTCCCGTGGACAGGGTCCGGCCGGTGCGGACGGTCTCCGTCCTGATCACGGCCGGGCCGGGCACGGACGGCGTCAGGTAGTGCGCCGAGATCGTGAACGGGTCCGGGTGCGGGAGGTGGTCGCCGAGCGCGCGGCCGAGGAGAGCGAGGAGGTAGCCGCCGTTGACCGCGGCGATGATCGTCCAGCCGGCGGAGAGGTCCGCGTCGTAGACGCCGGGTTCGCGGCGGGTGACGGCGGTGTCGCGGTCGAACTCGCTCGTCGCGGCGGCCGGCGCGGCCGTCGCCGCGTTCGTCCCTGTGGGGCTCGTCTCGGTGCTCGTGCTCATGGTTGCGACGGTACCCCAGAGGGCTACTGAGCGGTAGCTTTTTCTGGCTGCTCGCGGGCGGTGGAGCGCCGGTTCCAGGCGCGGGGCGCCCGCCAGTGGTAGCGCAGCGCGAGCAGCCGCAGCACGAAGGCGGTGACGACGGCGGCGCCGCTGGTGAACGCGTTCAGGGCGTCGAACCGGATGCAGAGGACGACCATCGCGGCTCCGACGATGGCCGGGACGGCGTACAGGTCGCGGTCCCAGCGCAGCAGCGACGGCACCTCGTTGGCGAGCACGTCCCGCAGGACACCGCCCCCGACGGCCGTCGCGAGGCCGAGCGCGGCGGAGGACGTCAGGCCGAGCCCGTAGTCGTACGCCTTGGTCGTACCGGTGACGCAGAACAGGCCCAGGCCGGCCGCGTCGAAGACGTTGACGGCGGTCTGGGTGCGCTCGACCTCCGGGTGCAGGAAGAAGACGAGCACCGCCGCGATCAGGGGCATGAGGAAGTAGCCCAGGTCCGTGAAGGCGGCGGGGGGTACGGCGCCGATGATCAGGTCGCGGAAGAGCCCGCCGCCGAGGGCGGTGACCTCGGCGAGGACGGCGATGCCGAAGACGTCGAAGTTCTTCCGGACGGCGAGGAGGGCGCCGGAGATGGCGAAGACGAAGATGCCGACGAGATCGAGGGCGTGTTGGACGGAGGGGGTGAACAGGTCGTGGAGCACCGCCCAATTGTGCCGGTTGTTCCCACGGGGGCCGCGGGGGCTCCCCGGGTCGGGGGGCGGGGGCGGGCGCGGGCCGTGGGCGGGGCCGGGATTCCCCAGCCCGCCCCGTCCCGAAACCCTGCCGGGACCGGGGGCACCGCCCTCGAACCCCCGGGCGCGCGAAGGCCCCTGGTGCCTTGTGGCACCAGGGGCCCTCCTCGCGTCACGCCTTCGGCGCGTCGGCCTCCGGCTCCGGCGTCTCCGCCTCGTCGGCGGCCACCGGCTCCTCGGGCTCCGGCGTCTCCGCCTCGTCGGCGGCCACCGGCTCCTCCGGCTCCGGCGTCTCCGCCTCGGCCTCCGGCTCCTCCGGCTTCGGGGCGGTCGTGATCTCCACCGACTGCCTCGCCCCCGGGATCGTCAGGGACTCCGCGTTCTCCGGGTGGTGGCATGCCACGCGCTGGCCCGGGCGGAGTTCCACCAGCGGGGGTTCCTGGGTCCGGCAGACCTCCGTCGCCTTCCAGCAGCGGGTGTGGAAGCGGCAGCCCGGCGGCGGGGCGATCGGGGACGGGACGTCGCCGGTGAGGAGGATGCGGTCGCTCTTCGCTCCCCGGCGGCGCGGGTCCGGGATCGGGACCGCGGACATCAGGGCCCGGGTGTACGGGTGCATCGGGTTCTCGTAGAGGGACTTGCGGTCCGCGAGTTCCACGACCTTGCCGAGGTACATCACCGCGATGCGGTCCGAGACGTGCCGGATGACCGACAGGTCGTGCGCGATGATCACGTACGTCAGGCCCAGCTCCTGCTGGAGGTCGTCCAGCAGGTTCACCACCTGCGCCTGGATGGAGACGTCCAGGGCCGACACGGGCTCGTCCGCCACGACCAGCTTCGGCTTCAGGGCCAGCGCGCGGGCGATGCCGATGCGCTGGCGCTGGCCGCCGGAGAACTCGTGCGGGTAGCGGTTGTAGTGCTCCGGGTTCAGGCCGACCAGGCCCAGCAGGCGCTGGACCTCCTTCTTCACGCCGCCCTCGGGCTCCACGCCCTGGAGCTTGAAGGGCGCCGAGACGATCGTGCCGACCGTGTGTCGCGGGTTCAGCGAGCCGTACGGGTCCTGGAAGATCATCTGGATGTCCCGGCGGAACGGGCGCATGCCCGAGATGCCGAGGTGCGAGATGTCCTTGCCCTGGAACTCGACCGTGCCGTCGGTCGGTTCGAGCAGCCGGGTGATGAGCCGCCCCATCGTGGACTTGCCGCAGCCGGACTCGCCGACGACACCGAGGGTCTCACCGGGGAAGACCTCGAAGTCGATCCCGTCGACCGCCTTGACCGCGCCGGTCTGGCGCTGGAGAAGCCCCTTCTTGATGGGGAAGTGCTTCTTCAGGCCGGTGACCTTGAGCAGAGGTTCCATGTTGTCGCTCACAGTTTCGGCGCAATCTCTTCGGTCCAGATGCGGGTCCGCTCCTCCTGCGGCATGTGGCACGCCGAGAAGTGGCGGTCCCCGGCCGGCTCCAGCTCCGGCCGCACGGTGCGCGTGACGCCGCCCTTGGGGACGTCCGCGTACGGGCAGCGGGGGTTGAAGGCGCAGCCGCTCGGGATGTTGATGAGGCTGGGCGGGTTGCCCTTGACCGGGATGAGCCGCTCGGTCTGGTCGCGGTCGATCCTCGGCATCGAGCCGAGCAGGCCCCAGGTGTAGGGGTGCTGGGGCTCGTAGAAGACGGATTCGGCCGGTCCGCGCTCGACGCAGCGCCCGCCGTACATCACGAGGATGTCGTCGGCGAGCTCGGCGACGACGCCGAGGTCGTGGGTGATGATGACGACCGCGGAGCCGAACTCCTTCTGGAGGTCCCGCATCAGGTCGAGGATCTGGGCCTGCACGGTCACGTCGAGCGCGGTGGTCGGCTCGTCGGCGATGAGCAGCGCGGGGTTGTTGACGAGCGCCATGGCGATCATCGCGCGCTGGCGCATGCCGCCGGAGAACTCGTGCGGGTAGTTGTCGAACCGCTTGGCGGGCTCGGGGATGCCGACCCGGTCGAGGAGTTCGACGGCCCGCCTGCGCGCCGTCTTCTTGTCCACGGCGTGGTGGACGCGGTACGCCTCCACGATCTGGTGGCCGACCGTGTAGTACGGGTGCATCGCGGACAGCGGGTCCTGGAAGATCATGGCCATGTCGCGGCCGCGCATCCGGCGGACCTCTTCGGGGTCCGCCGTGAGGAGCTCGCGCCCGTTCAGCCAGATCTCGCCGGAGATCCTGGCCTTCTGCCGGCCGTACTGGCCGACGGTGTGCAGGCCCATGATGCCGAGCGAGGTGACCGACTTGCCGGAGCCGGACTCGCCCACGATGCCGAGGGTCTTGCCCTTCTCCAGCTGGAAGCTGAGGCCGTCGACCGACTTGACCAGACCGTCGTCGGTCGGGAAGTGGATCTTGAGGTCGCGTACGTCGAGGAAGGCTTCGGAGGGCGCGGAGCCGGTGGCGACGGGCTCTCCGACCGCCGCGCCGGTCTTCGTCAGCTTGTCCGTCATGCGAGCCTCACTCGGGGGTCGATCACCGCGTACAGAAGGTCCACGACGAGGTTGGCGACGACGACGCAGGCCGCGGTGATGAGCGTGACGGCCAGGATCAGCGGCAGGTCGCGCTCGCTCACGCCCTTGATGGCGAGGCCGCCGAGGCCGTGGAGGCTGAACGCGGTCTCGGTCAGGATCGCGCCGCCGACGAGGGCGCCGAGGTCCATGCCGAAGATGGTCAGGATGGGGGTCATGGTGGAGCGCATGGCGTGCTTGCCGAGCACGACCGACTCCGGCAGGCCCTTGGCCCGTGCGGTGCGGATGTAGTCCTCGCCGAGGACCTCCAGCATGGTGGCGCGGGTGAGCCGCGCGTACATCGCCGCGTACAGGAAGGCGAGGGTCACCCAGGGAAGCAGCAGCCCGCCGAACCAGCCGCCGAAGGACTCGGTGATCGGTACGTACGAGGCGTTGAGCCAGCCCAGCTGGGTACGGAAGACCAGCATGGCCAGCATGGCGGTGAAGAAGATGGGCAGCGAGACACCGGCGAGCGCGGTGATCATGGCCGCGCGGTCGATGATCGTGCCCCGCTTGAGCGCGGAGACGACACCCGTGGACACGCCCAGGACGAGCCACAGCGCCGCGGCGCCGATGACCATCGAGAGGGTGACCGGGAAGGCGTCGACCAGCATCGACGACACGTCCTGCTCGGTGCGGAACGAGTAGCCGAAGCAGGGCGCCGCGCAGTGGATGGTGTCACCGCCGCCGGTGTAGTCACGTCCGACGAAGATGCCGGAGACGAAGTGCCAGAACTGCACCAGGATCGGCTCGTCCAGGCCCAGCTTCTGCCGGATGGCCTCGATGGAAGCCGGATCCGCCTGCTTGCCGACGAACATCGCGGCAGGGTCGCTGCCGGTCATCTTGGGGATGAGGAAGAAGATGCTGAGCGTCACCAGAGTGACGACGAGCAGCATCACGACGACTGCGAAGAGCCGTCGGACTATGTATGCAAGCATGCGGTCGGCCGCCGCCAACGGCCATCACCTGCCCTTCGGACCTGGCGGCGGGTGGTGCGCCGGTGAAGCGGGTCGGATTACTTGACGACGCCGAGCGACGCGTAGTCGTAGCGGCCGTTGTAGGCGTCGGCCGTGTAGACGTTGGTCAGCCGGGAGCTGCGCCAGATGATGTTCTTCTCGTGGGTGAAGGGCAGGTAGACCGCGGCCTCCGAGACCTTCGTGTTGATCTGCTTGTAGAGCTCGCCGGCCTTGGCCGGGTCGGTCTCCTTCAGCGCCTGGTCGAACAGGCCGTTGATGGCCTTGTCGTTCAGCTCCGAGAAGTTGTTGTTGCCGCTCTGCAGGATGAAGCGACCGTCGACCAGCGGCTGGAGGAAGCCCTGACCGGTCGGGAAGTCGGCGCCCCAGCCCATGATGATGATGCCGTAGCCCTTCTCCTTGACGACCTTCGGCGAACCGATGATGCCGGAGGTCTGGGCGCCGTCGAACTGGTCGATCTGGGCGTCGATGCCGACGGCCTTCAGCGACTGCTGGAGGGACTCGGCCGTCGCGATCTCGATCTTCTTGTTGTTACGGACCGCGATCGTGGTCTTGAAGCCCTTCGGCTTGCCGCACTTCGCGAGCGCTTCCTTCGCCTTGGTGAGGTCCGGGGCGCCCGTGAGCTTGCCGTACGGGTCGGCCTTCGGGTCGGCACCCTTGATCGCCGGCGGCAGCATGTTGGAGGCGATGTCGCCACCGGCCTGCGGGCCGCCGCGGGCGGTCTGCAGGGACTTCGAGTCGGCCGCGTAGATGATGGCCTTGCGGCACTCGATGTTGGGGATGACCGTCTGCGGGAAGACCGCGTAACGGATGAAGCCCGTCTGCGGGTTGTCGACGTTGCCCTTGTGCTGCTGGAGCACCTTCTGGCGGGCGGAGGCGCCGACGCCCGTCGCGTTGATGTCGAGGTCGTACTCGCCCTCGACCAGACGGTTGTCCATGTCGTCGGCGTTCGTGGTGAACGTGACGCTGATCTTGTCCGGCAGGGCCTTGCGGACGGTGTCCGTCTTGGCGTCCCACTTGTCGTTGCGGACGAGCTTCATGGACTTGTTGGGGGTGTACGACTCCCACTTGTACGGGCCCGAGGAGAACACGTTCAGGCCGTACTTGGCCTTGGTGTCCTTGTCCTGGCGGACCGGGGAGGCGGCCGGCATGGCCAGCATCTGCAGGAAGTCACCGTTGGCGACCGGCAGCTTGAAGACGATGGTCTTGTCGTCCGGGGTCTCGATCGCCTTGAGGCCGAGCTTGTCCGCGGAGGTGTCCTTGTAGGGACCCTTGTACTCGCTCTTGGGGTCGAGGACCTGCTGCAGGTAGATCGGGCCGCCGGAGATGACGTCCTGCGCCCAGATGCGCTCGATGCCGTACTTGATGTCCTTGGAGGTGATCGGCTTGCCGTCCTCCCAGGCCACCCCGTCCTTCAGCGTGAAGGTGTAGGTGAGGCCGTCGGGCGAGACCTTGCCGGCGTCGGTGGCGAGGTCCGGGACGAGCTCGGTGGAGGCGGCACCCGGCTCGGCCTTGAAGGTGACCAGCTGGCGCGTGTAGTAGCGCTGGAAGTCCCAGACGAAGCCGTAGTAGCCGCGCTGCGGGTCCCAGTTGTCGGCCTCCTGCGAGCCGATGAACTTCAGCTCGCCGCCCTTCTTGGAGGAGGCGTTGGCGACCTTGTTCACACCGGCGTCGAAGCCGGGCGCACCGTCCTTGCCCTTGTCGCCGCCGCCGCTGTCGCCGCCGCAGGCGGTGGTGACGACCATCGTGGCCGCCGCGAGCAGCGCGCCCGCGGCGATTCTGCGCCTCTGAGAGCTCATCAGAGTCATGGGTCTCGCAACCTCCGGGTAGTGGCGGCCGGGTACGGCGCGCCGATTGGGAAGGGCCTCCTGTCGCCAGCGGCAGGGGCGGGTCAAGCGGGTCGTCGGCGAGCGGTCAGCGGGAGCCCTTCGGGTCGAGCGCGTCACGCACGCCGTCGCCGAAGAGGTTGAACGCCAGGACGGTGATGAAGATCGCGAGGCCGGGGATCACCATGAACAGGGGGTCCGACTCGTAGGTGGTGATGGCGGTCGACAGCATCTGTCCCCAGGAGGCCGTCGGAGGCTTCACACCCGCGCCGAGGAAGCTGAGCGCCGCTTCGGTGAGGATGTTGGTGGGGATCATGAGCGTCGCGTAGACCGTGATCGGGGCGATCAGGTTGGGCAGCAGCTCACGGCGGAGGATGTAGAGGCGGCCCGCGCCGAGGCTCTGGGCGGCCTCCACGTACTCGCGGTTGCGCAGCGAGAGGGTCTGGCCTCGGACGATGCGGCCCACGTAGGGCCAGCCGAAGAAGCCGATGACCACGACCAGGGCGGCGATGCGGACGCCCGAGCCGTCGAGGCCGAGGAGTTCGTTGGGCAGGACGGAGACCAGGGCGATCGTGAAGAGCAGCTGCGGGAAGGCGAGCATCACGTCCATGACACGGCTGAGGGCCGCGTCGATCCAGCCGCCGAAGTAGCCCGCGATGATGCCGAGGATCGTGCCGAGGACGACCGCGAAGACCGCCGCGAGGAAGGCGACGAGCAGCGAGATCCGGGCGCCGTAGACGATGCGGCTGAAGACGTCGCGGCCGTTGACCGGCTCGACGCCGAAGAGGAAGTCGCCGCTGACGCCGCCCCAGGAACCGATCGGTGTGCCGAAGAGCGGGTCGATCTGGTCCTCGTGGAACTCGTCCGGCGGGTGGCCGAGGAGTCCGACGATGAGCGGGGCGAAGATCGCGACCAGGACGAGGAAGAGGACGACGAAGGCGCCCGCGAGGGCCAGCTTGTCGCGCTTGAGGCGGGTCCAGGCGATCTTCCAGGGCGAGCGGCCCTCGATCGCCTTGCCGATGGTGCCGGTCGCGCCGGATCCGTCCGGCGTGCCGGGTGCGTCGGGCGCGGCGTCGACGGAGGTCGGCTCGCCCGCACTCGTCTCGTGCAGTGGTGCCGTCATCGTGGTGAGGACCCCTCTCGGCCGCCGGTAGCCGGCCCTTGCCCGCCGCGGGTAGCGGCTCGGTGGAACAACCTGCTGGGCATGTGCTCGAAAAGGAGCTGAACGCCCGGTGTTCCGGGGAGTCTTCAATGCGCTTGCGATCACCCGCCAGCCCTGACGAGGAATGTTTGCTCAAACGTGATGCGGTGCTGCGACTTCCGTTATCCGGACGTCGTGATCACGTGAGCGGACCATCTCGGTCGCTCTTCCCCCCAATCGGACATGTCGCTCAACTGGGCGGTCCGAGGTCGTAATTGGGGCGAAGGGAAGCCTCCGGAGCGAACCACGGAGGCCGGTGGGGCGGAACGCCGGACGAGGTGCGTCTCAGTATCCGGACGGAGCCGGAGGCGGGTAGCCGTATCCGGGGACGGGCGCGGAGCCGCGTCCGGCGTGTGCCTCGCGGTCGTAGAAGGGGCGTCCGTTCGCCCGCAGCCACAGGGCCACCGGGTCGTAGGCGTCGGAGAGGGCGACCGTGGAGACGGGCAGGCCCTCGGGTACGGCGCCGATCGACTGGCGCATCATCGCGCGGACCGCGTCGACGGCGGCCGTGGAGGTGTCGTACAGGTCGAGACCGATGACGAGGTACGGGGAGCCGAGCGCGGGCTGCACCCAGCCGCGGCGCAGGGCGCGGACGGCCGGGGTGCGGTGCGCGTTCTGCGTGAGCAGGGCGTAGAACTGCGGGATCTCCAGGGTGGGATCGGTGACCCGCAGGGGTCCCGCGGGCATCCGGTCGAGGCCGGTGGCGATCCGCCGCAGGTCGGCCCAGGGGATGCCGAGGCCGCCGCCGGGGGCGTGCGGATTGAGCCAGACGCCCCAGCGGTCGGGGTAGAGGGCGCGGGCGATCTCGCGGCCGGTGACCAGCTCGTGGGCGCGGTTCCAGCCGGATGCGGCGAGTTCCCGGTCGGAGGTGACGCAGGGCGCGTAGCCGAAGCCGTCGACCTCCATGTTCCCGTACTGGGCGTCGGCCGTGCCGGGCGAGCCGTGCCAGAGCAGCATCCGGAGTTCGCCGTCCGCGAGGGCGTGCAGCAACTGCTCGTACGCGTCGTAGCGTCCGGGTGCCACCTGGCGCAGCGTGTGCTCGACCTGATCGGTCGCAGCGGTGCCTGACGCGCTCACCCTGGGTCCCGCCCCTCTTTCGTCCACCACGTCTGTCCAGCTACCGGTTCAGTTCAGCTTAAGCAGGGGGCCGCTCACCCGGCGGCGCGCTGGTAGAAGGGGCGCACCCGCTCCAGCATCCAGTCGCCGACCGGGTCCTGCGCCATGTCGAGCAGGATGAGGTTGACCGGCCACGCCACCTCGACCCGGCCGAGGGCGCGGCCGAGGGCGTCCAGGGGTGCGTTGCGGTCGATGCCGTCCCAGGCGGAGAGCTGGACGCCGACGAAGAGGGCGGGTTCGGTGCCCTCGACGCTGGCGAGGGCGCGGCGGGCGGTGACGACGACGCCGGTGGCCTCGAACTCGGCGGCGGCGGCGGAGAGGAAGTCGACGGGGTCGTCCTGCCAGTCGGGCTCGAAGAGGCGGACCCGGCCGCCGCTCGCGGGGCCGTCGAGCGGGGTGCGTCCGGCACGGCAGAGTTCGACGACGGCGGGCGGGGGCAGCGGGACGCCGACGGTGCCGCCGGGGTTCACCGCGATGCCGAGCTGCGGGGGCAGGCCGCGGGCGAAGTCGCGGGCGGGGGCGACGGTGAAGGACATGTGGTCGCCGACGCAGGCGAGGAACTGTTGTTCGGAGCTGAACACGGGGACGTACGCCGCGCCGTCGATCTCCAGGGTGGGGAGGTCGAGGTCGGTGCTCTCGGCGCTGCCGCCGTTGGGCAGGGGCACCCAGACGGGGCTGCGGCCGAGTACTTCGACCAGCCGACCGCCGGCCTCCGGGTTGCCGAGTGAGGCGGCAAGGACCTCTTCGAGCTCATTGCCCGGCCACGTCACGTCCACGGTCCCGTTTCCCCTTCTCGCACGGCCTGCCGCACCGGCCGCCCGGCAGCACCCTAACGCCGCCCCGGTGGCGGCGTGGCCCAAAGGGTACGGAACGCGGCGGCCCGGGACCCGGGGGCGGCCGTCAGGCGGCCTCCCGGAAGCCGATCCTCCGCAGCGCGTCCGCCGCGTCCCGGTCGAGCAGGGTGGCGGAGGCGCAGCCGTGCGGCAGGCTGCCGGACTCGGCGGCCCGGAGGAGCCGGGCGACGGCCCGCCGGTGCCGGGCCATCGCGTAGGCCGAGACGCCCCGGCCGCGGGCGCGCTGGCCGGCGCGGGCGCAGTCCGGGGTGACGTCGAGGAGCAGGAGGTGCAGGGCACGGCCGCGGCGGCGGGCCTCGCGGGCGAGCCAGCCCCGCACCCAGGACTGGGTGCCGCAGTCGTGGACGATCACCCCGGCGCCGGAGCGCAGGGCGCGGCGGAGCCCGGCGTAGTGGGCGAGCCGGACGAGGGGGCGGTAGAGGGCGTACGGCAGGAGGCGGGGCATGCGGGCCTCCCAGCGCTCGCGGGCGTCCTGGGAGTCGATGCCGGTGCCCTCGGCGGCGCGCTTCATGAGGGTGGACTTGCCGCTGCCGGGCAGCCCGGAGACGACGACGAGGTCGCCGGCGGCGAAGGTGAGGGCGCGGGGGCCGCGGCCGCCGCGCTCGCGCAGGTCCCGCAGGAGCCGGCCCCGGCGACGGGTTCTGGCGCGGGCCCGCTGGGACGGTATGCCCGTACTCGGAGCGTATGCGCCGGTGTGCTGGAACCTCATCGCTTCTCCCCCCTGCCGGGCCTCAGGAGACCCTTGCCCAAGAAGTGTAAAGAAACAGTAATGAGACACAAGCGATTTGCCCCGCCGGGCCCTCGTGCAATGATGTGCGCGCCAGGCGCGCACAGTCGCCACACAATCGCATACCGGCCGCTCGAATCCGCGCGGGAGAGTTCCGGACCGCACAGCGCGTCCGGGCGCCGAAGGAGCAAGACCCTCCCTTGAATCTCTCAGGCCCCGTACCGCGCGGATGAGGCAGATCTGAAAAGCGGGACACCCTGCCGTGTCCCCACCCAAGGTGCAAGCCGATCTCTCGGTGACGAGATGCTCTCGGTGAACCTCTCAGGTTCCATGACAGATGGGGAGGACGTCCTCGCCGTCATGTGTTCGTCACCGATCACGCCCTTGGGATCCGGGAGCCACCCATGAGCACTGCCCCCCGTCCGACCGCCCACCCGTCGCCCGCCACCGCCCCAGACGAAAGCGCTGCGCGCCGCTCCCCCCTCCTGGCCCTGCATCGTTCCCTGGGCGCGACCATGACCGACTTCGCGGGCTGGGACATGCCGCTCCGGTACGGCAGCGAGCGCGACGAGCACGTCGCCGTCCGCACCAAGGCCGGTCTCTTCGACCTCTCGCACATGGGCGAGATCACCGTCACCGGGCCGCAGGCCGTCGAGCTCCTCGACCACGCCCTCGTCGGCAACATCTCGACGGTGGGCGTCGGCCGCGCCCGCTACACGATGATCTGCCGCGAGGACGGCGGCATCCTCGACGACCTGATCGTCTACCGCCTCGGCGAGACCGAGTACATGGTCGTCGCCAACGCCTCCAACGCCCAGATCGTCCTGGACGCGCTGGTCGCCCGCTCCGGCGGCTTCGAGGCCGAGGTCCGCGACGACCGCGACGCGTACGCCCTGATCGCCGTCCAGGGCCCGGAGTCCCCCGGCATCCTCAAGTCGCTCACCGACGCCGACCTGGACGGTCTGAAGTACTACGCCGGCCTGCCGGGCACCGTCGCGGGCGTGCCCGCGCTGATCGCCCGTACCGGCTACACCGGCGAGGACGGCTTCGAGCTGTTCCTCAAGCCCGAGCACGCCGAGGGCGTCTGGAAGGCGCTGACCGAGGCGGGCGCCCCGGTCGGTCTGATCCCCTGCGGTCTGTCCTGCCGTGACACGCTCCGCCTGGAGGCGGGCATGCCGCTGTACGGCCACGAGCTGACCACCGAGCTCACCCCCTTCGACGCGGGTCTCGGCCGGGTCGTGAAGTTCGAGAAGACGACGAACGAGGGCCGCTTCGTCGGCCGCGAGGCGCTGGAGAAGGCCGCCGAGCGCGCCGAGACCGCCCCGCCGCGCAAGCTCGTCGGCCTGATCGCCGAGGGCCGCCGCGTCCCGCGCGCCGGCTTCTCCGTCGTCAAGGACGGCGTGGTGATCGGCGAGGTGACCTCCGGCGCCCCGTCCCCGACGCTCGGCAAGCCGATCGCCATCGCGTACGTCGACGCGGCGCACGCCACGCCCGGCACCGAGGGTGTAGGTGTGGACATCCGTGGCACCCACGAGCCCTACGAGGTCGTGGCGCTGCCGTTCTACAAGCGCCAGAAGTGACGCATCCGCGCCGGAAGTGACGTATCCGTCTCACTTCGCGTCTCACCCCGTAAGACCCACGTTCATCAGTACTCCCCCGATCCAGGAGAATCAGGCCATGAGCAACCCCCAGCAGCTGCGCTACACCAAGGAGCACGAGTGGCTGTCGGACGCCGAGGACGGCGTCTCGACCGTCGGCATCACGGAGTTCGCCGCCAACGCGCTCGGTGACGTCGTCTTCGCACAGCTCCCCGAGGTCGGCGACACCGTCACCGCGGGCGAGACCTGCGGCGAGCTGGAGTCGACGAAGTCCGTGAGCGACCTGTACTCCCCCGTCTCGGGTGAGGTCGTCGCCGCGAACCAGGACGTGGTGGACGACCCGTCGCTGGTGAACACGGCTCCGTTCGAGGGTGGCTGGCTGTTCAAGGTACGTGTCGCGGGCGAGCCGGACGAGCTGCTCTCCGCCGACGAGTACACCGCGTTCTCCGCCGGCTGAGACCAGGCCCGAGACCCCCTAGGGATCGATTCATGTCGCTTCTGAACACTCCCCTCCACGAGCTGGACCCCGACGTCGCCGCCGCGGTCGACGCCGAGCTCCGCCGCCAGCAGTCCACCCTCGAGATGATCGCCTCGGAGAACTTCGCTCCGGTCGCGGTCATGGAGGCGCAGGGCTCCGTCCTCACCAACAAGTACGCCGAGGGCTACCCGGGCCGCCGCTACTACGGCGGCTGCGAGCACGTCGACGTGGCCGAGCAGATCGCGATCGACCGGATCAAGGACCTGTTCGGCGCCGAGTACGCCAACGTCCAGCCGCACTCGGGCGCCTCCGCGAACCAGGCCGCCCTGTTCGCGATCGCCCAGCCGGGCGACACGATCCTGGGTCTGGACCTGGCGCACGGCGGTCACCTCACCCACGGCATGCGCCTGAACTTCTCGGGCAAGCAGTTCAACGTGGTCGCGTACCACGTCGACGAGGCCGGTCTGGTCGACATGGCCGAGGTCGAGCGCCTCGCCAAGGAGCACCGCCCGAAGGTGATCATCGCGGGCTGGTCCGCCTACCCGCGCCAGCTGGACTTCGCCGAGTTCCGCCGGATCGCCGACGAGGTCGAGGCCTACCTGTGGGTCGACATGGCCCACTTCGCGGGCCTGGTCGCCGCCGGTCTCCACCCGAACCCGGTCGAGTACGCGGACGTGGTGACCTCCACCACGCACAAGACGCTCGGCGGCCCCCGCGGCGGCATCATCCTGGCGAAGAAGGAGTTCGCGAAGAAGCTGAACTCCTCGGTCTTCCCCGGTTTCCAGGGCGGCCCGCTGGAGCACGTGATCGCGGCCAAGGCCGTCTCCTTCAAGGTCGCGGCCTCGGAGGAGTTCAAGGAGCGCCAGCAGCGCACCCTGGACGGCGCCCGTCTGCTGGCCGAGCGCCTGGTCCGGGACGACGTCACCGAGCACGGTGTCTCCGTCCTGTCCGGCGGCACGGACGTGCACCTGGTCCTGGTGGACCTGCGGAACTCCGAGCTGGACGGCCAGCAGGCCGAGGACCGTCTCCACGAGGTCGGCATCACGGTCAACCGGAACGCCGTTCCGAACGACCCGCGCCCGCCGATGGTCACCTCGGGTCTGCGCATCGGCACGCCGGCGCTCGCGACCCGCGGCTTCGGCACCGAGGACTTCACCGAGGTCGCCGACATCATCGCGGAGACCCTGAAGCCCGGCTTCGACGCCGCGAAGGCCGAGTCCCTCAAGGCCCGGGTGACCGCGCTGGCGGACAAGCACCCGCTGTACCCCGGCCTGTAGTAATTTCGTACGCTTTTGTTCCGGGGTTCGTTCGCACGGAACATCGGGGCACCACGCACACTGGACGGTGAGCGCGGTGCCCCACCCCATGTCTTCACGCTCTTCTCCACGCTTTTCTGCTCCACCCCGGCAGACAACGGCGTCTAGCCCCCACAAGGAGTTCTCCGTGGCCATCTCGGTCTTCGACCTGTTCTCGATCGGCATCGGCCCCTCGAGCTCCCACACGGTGGGACCGATGCGCGCGGCCCGGATGTTCGCCCGCCGTCTCAAGAACGAGGGCCTGCTCGCGCACACCGCGAAGGTCCGGGCGGAGCTGTACGGCTCCCTCGGCGCGACCGGCCACGGCCACGGCACCCCCAAGGCCGTCCTGCTCGGCCTGGAGGGCAGCTCGCCCCGCACGGTGAACGTCGAGACCGCCGACGACGAGGTCGAGCGGATCAAGTCGAGCGGCCTGATCAACCTGCTCGGCGCGCACGAGATCCCCTTCGACTTCGACGCCGACCTGATCCTGCACCGGCGCAAGGCCCTCCCGTACCACGCCAACGGGATGACGGTCTTCGCGTACGACGCCGAGGGCGGCCTCGTCCTGGAGAAGACGTACTACTCGGTCGGCGGCGGCTTCGTCGTCGACGAGGACGCCGTCGCGGGCGAGAACCCGATCGTCCCCGAGGACACCGTCCTCAAGTACCCCTTCCGGACCGGCGACGAACTGCTCCGGCTCGCCAAGGAGACCGGCCTGTCGATCTCCGCGCTGATGCTGGAGAACGAGAAGGCCTGGCGCACCGAGGACGAGATCCGGGCCGGCCTGCTGGAGATCTGGCGGGTCATGCAGGCCTGCGTCTCGCGCGGCATGTCCCGCGAGGGCATCCTGCCGGGCGGCCTCAAGGTCCGCAGGCGCGCCGCGAACTCCGCCCGCAAGCTGCGCTCCGAGGGCGACCCGGCGGCGCACTCCATGGAGTGGATCACCCTCTACGCGATGGCCGTGAACGAGGAGAACGCGGCGGGCGGCCGGGTGGTCACCGCCCCGACGAACGGCGCGGCCGGCATCATCCCCGCCGTCCTGCACTACTACATGAACTTCGTGCCCGGCGCGGACGAGGAGGGCATCGTCCGCTTCATGCTGGCGGCCGGCGCGGTCGGCATGCTCTTCAAGGAGAACGCCTCCATCTCCGGCGCCGAGGTCGGCTGCCAGGGCGAGGTCGGCTCGGCCTGCTCGATGGCGGCGGGCGCGCTCGCCGAGGTCCTCGGCGGCACCCCGGAGCAGGTGGAGAACGCGGCCGAGATCGGCATGGAGCACAACCTGGGTCTGACCTGCGACCCGGTCGGCGGCCTGGTCCAGATCCCCTGCATCGAGCGCAACGGCATGGCGGCGGTCAAGGCCGTCACGGCGGCGAAGATGTCGATGCGCGGCGACGGCAGCCACCTGGTCTCCCTCGACAAGGTCATCAAGACCATGAAGGAGACGGGCGCGGACATGAGCGTGAAGTACAAGGAGACCGCCCGGGGCGGGCTCGCGGTGAACATCATCGAGTGCTGAGGATGTAGGGCCTGACCAGCGCGTACGTGCCTGCTTTCGGCGCCGGTCAGGGCTCTGCCGGTGTCCGGCGTGGGGCGTGCTCAGCCGGTGGGTGCGCCCAGCGTCCACAGCTCCTGCTCGGCCCAGGCGCCGACGATGGCCACGTCGGGGTTCTGCCGTCGCACGTCGGCGAAGCGCGCGGCCAGCAGTTGCAGACGTACGGTCATGGGCAGCTGCGCCAGGACGGGCGGGAGACCGTTTTCGGGGGCCTCCAGCGTGCTCACGGCGATTCCCTCCCGCTGGGCGGCCGCACCGAGCGCGGCGACCAGCCCGTCGGGGTCCGCGGCGGGTTCCAGCAGCAGGAGCCCGTCCGCCGCGCCGAAGGGGACAGCCGAGCCGTGGAGGTAGTGCTCCGCCTCGAAGCCCTCGGCGAGGGTGCGGGACGCCTCCCGGATCTTCAGCGCGCCCTCGCGAGCGGTGACGGCCCAGGGACCGGCGCCGATGACGGCCAGCACGCGGGCGGGCAGCGCGATCCGGTGGACGGCCGCGTCCTCGAACGCCGCGCGGACGGCCGCCGCGGTGCGTCCGAGCTCCCGGGGTCCGTACTGCGCGGCGCCCAGCCGGTGGGCCAGGCCCGCGAGGACCGCCAGGGCCGCCGTGTAGCTGACGGTGTAGGTCTCGGACTGCTCGCGTTCCACGGTCTCGATCGCGTCGGGCCAGCCGCTGCCGATGCCGGTCAGGGAGACCAGGCGCGCTCCGGCGGCCAGCGCCTGCTCGCGGCACCGCAACGCGAACGCCGTCTCGGCGGTGTGGGTGATGACGACCACAGCGTCGTCCGGGCCCATCTGCGCGCCCCAGCGCGCGAACTGGGCCGCGGAGGCCCAGCGGGCGTCCACGCCCGCGTCGGCCAGCATCATCACGCCCAGCTCGGCCGCGTGCCGACTGGTGCCGGTACCGACGAGGAAGACGCGGCGGGCTCCGGCCAGCTTCTCGGCCGGGGCGGTCAGGTCGGTCTCGGCCATCCGCTCCACCGCGTCGGCCTGGGCGTGGATCATGCGGTGCAGTGCGGGACGTGCAGCTATGCCGGACATGGTCGGTCAGTTCTCCCGAGGGGTGGCGGTGAGGATGAGGCGCGGTGAGTGCACTTGGAAAGGGGCCAGGCCGTGGTCGCCGTGGAGACCGAGGATCTCGAAGCTCGTGCGGGTCAGCAGGCGGCGAGCTCATGCGCGCCGTGGACGCGGTGGTCGGCGGTCACGGCCCGTCGCCGGCCGCCGCGCACCGGGGGCGCGCTCCGGTGACATGCGCTTCGAGGAGGTCGGCGTCGGTCATCGGACGAATCAGCATGCGAGACAACTCCAGCCATCGTCGACTCACGGATTCGGCTACAACTGGCGCACCCAGCAACGAAATCCGTTGCATATGTGCGTCAACTCACTGGATTTCGTTTGAATCATGAAGCGCGCCTCATCCGCTGTCAAGGGAACGGCGAACCGCCCGGTCCCCACGGCGGAGCCGGCCTCACACGGCGGTCAGCGCGCGAACCCGTGCGGGTCGGGTACGACCGTGAGCAGCGCCGAGACGAGGACGATCCCCGCGAGGACGGACACCTCCACGCGCGCGGGTGCCTGGGCGTTCCCGCCGGACATCAGCCGTCCCCGGGCGGCGAGCGCCAGCATGCTCACCCCGCCGAACAGCGCCAGTTTCACGAGGAGCAGCCGTCCGTAGGCGGTGTTCAGGACGGCGTCCAGCGGCAGCTTGCGCAGGGTCGTCACGGTGCCGGTGACGGCGAGGGCGGCGTACGCCCAGGCGGCCATCCGGGCGTACCGGAGGAGGACGTCCCGTCCGCCGCCCCTGAGCCGCATGGTGCGGAGCACGTACAGGAGCGTGCCGGTCCACAGCGAGGCGGCGGTGAGGTGGACGACGGTGAGGCCGGTCCCCAGGAGCGGCTGGTGGGTCTCGGGGTGGGCGCGCAGCGCCTCGGCCCCGACGGCGAGGGCGAGCGGGAGCGCGGCGAGCCCGGGGCGCCGGGAGGCGGCGCAGAGGGCGGCCAGTACGAAGGCGTTGGCGCTGACGAGCAGGAGTCGGCCCTCGCGGAGTCCGTAGACCACGCTCGTGCTCAGTCCGCTGACGACGGTGAAGAGCAGCAGGAGTCCGGCGGAGGCGGTCGCGGCGAGGAGGGCGGCGGGGGCGGACCAGGCGCGGGGCCGTGGTCCTTCGCCGGCGAGCCGGCGTCCGGCGAGTTCGCCGATGTGTACGGCCAGACCGGTGAGGACGAGGAGCCGCAGCACCGTGGTGGTGCCCTCGGCGGGTATTCGCAGTTCGCCCGTACCCGTCTGGGCGAGGCCGGCGCCCAGCAGGGCGACGGCGAGGACGGCGACCGCGGCGAGGATCACCGCCGTCAGACGGCTCGGGGTACCGAAAGGTCCGGGAAGGGTCACCGGACGATCGTCACCGAGCCCGGGACGGGCGGCAACTCAGCGTTGCCCCGCCCGTCCGGGCCGGCGGCTCAGGCCTTGCTGTAGTGCGCCCAGAACTCGTCCCAGGAGAGCACGCCGTCGCCGTTGTCGTCGCGCTGCTTGATGAGCACCTCGGCGACCGACTCGGTGACGTTGAAGTCGCCGTGCTTCGCCATGAGGCTCTTGTACTCCGCGGCGGTGATGAAACCGTCCCCGTCGGCGTCGAACTTGTTGAATGCCGTGCGTGCCGACTCGATGTCCGCCACTGCTTCCGCCCCTTCTCGGTGCTTCTCTGACGGGGGTCAGATTAGCTGGCCCGGCCATCCCGGATGATGGGGGTATGAGCGAGCAGCTGGCAGTGATCATGGCGGCGGCGGCACGCGGGGAGTTTCCCGCACCGGACGGGTCGACGACGGTGGTGCCGCAGCCGAACCCCAGGGACGCCGGGGTGCTGGCCTTCACCGCCCACTCGGTGGTCTTCACGGACGCCGACCCGGCGTGGGTACGGGCCGAGCTGGCGGCCACGTCGAGCGACCCGCTGGCGGCGAGCATGAACCCGGGCTTCCTGCTCGCGCTCATGGCCCGCACCGGCCGCCGCATGAACACGATCGACCTGCTCACCGTGGCGGACACGCTGCCCGGCCCTCCCCCGCTGGAGCTGCGGGAGCTCGACGCCCCGGTCCGGGATCGGCACCCCCGGGTGGCGCGGGCGCTGGGGTTCCGCGACGAGGTCCGGGTGTGGGCTGCGGACGGCGGGGTGCTGGTCCTGGGCCGGGGCGTCGCGGGCCGCTGGGAGGCGGCGATCGAGGTGGACGAGGAGGTGCGCCACCGGGGTCTGGGCCGGGCCCTGGCGACGGCGGCCCGCCACCTCGCTCCGGGCGAGGTGGTCTGGGCCCAGCAGTCCCCGGGCAACGCCCGCAGCGTCCGGGTCTTCCAGGCGGCGGGCTACCGCCCGGTGGCCTCGGAGGCGCTCCTCGTCGCGGGCTGACCCGCTACCGGAAGATCCCGGTGTGCCCGAGCGAGTAGCGGCCCGGCTGCGGGTAGACGGCGAGGCCGTGGGGGCCGCTGCCGACGGGGATGCGGGCCAGCTGGCGGCCGGTCGTGGTGTCGATCGCGTAGACCTCGGCGTCGTAGCGGCCGGAGAGCCACAGGACCTTGCCGTCGGCGGAGACGCCTCCCATGTCGGGGGAGCCGCCGTCGGGCAGGTGCCACTTCTTGGTGAGCTTGTTCTTCTCGAAGTCGAAGACGGAGACCGTGCCCTCGCCGCGGTTGGAGATGTACATCTCGCGCGAGTCCCGGCCGATGTAGAGGCCGTGGCAGCCCTTGCCGGTGGGGAGCAGGGTCGGGGTGGTGAACTTCTCGCCGTCCAGGACCCACATGCCGTGGGCCATCATGTCGGCGACGTAGAAGGTCTTGCCGTCCGGGGAGATCTTCACGTCCTGCGGCATGGCGCCCTCGAAGGGCAGTTTCTGCTGGCCGATCACCTCCATCTTCTCGGTGTCGACCTTGAGCAGTTCGCCGGAGAACTCGCAGGAGACGACGAAGTAGCGCCCGTCGGCGGAGAAGTCGGCGTGGTTGACGCCGTAGCAGCTGACCGGGACGGTCTTCTTCCGTTCCATCGTGTGCGGGTCGCGGAAGACGAGTTCACGGTCGAGCGAGGCCATCACGATGGCGTACTTGCCGTTGGGCGTGAAGTAGAGGTTGTACGGGTCGTGGACCTCGACCGGTTTCCCGGCGACGCCGGTGGCGGGGTCGATCGGGGTGAGCGTGTGGCCCCGGTTGTTGTTGACCCAGAGGGTCTTCATGTCCCAGGAGGGCACGACGTGCTGGGGCTGGTTGCCGACGGGGATGGTCTCGACGACCTGGTAGGTGGCGGGGTCGATGACGGAGACCGTGTTGGAGGCGGTGTTGGGGACGTAGACCCGGGAGGGGAAGTTCTTGACGACCGGTGAGAGCCGGTCGGGCCGGTCCGCGGCGTAGACGTCCTTCGGGTCGAGCAGCGGCGGCATCCCGGGGAGCCCTGCGGGGGCCACCGCCGGTTTGGGTACGGCGGGGGCGGCCTCCTTCACGGGGGCGGCCCCCTCTCCCGGGTCGCCGCCGCCGCAGCCGGCGAGGCCGACGAGGAGGGCGGCGGCGAGGAGGGCCCGGGTCCGCGGCGCGAGGCGCCCGGTGGTGCGGTGGTTCCGTGCGCGGTGGCTCTGCGTGCGGTGTGCCATCAGGTCAGCAGCTCCGTGGTGGTGACCGCGCTCAGTCCGCGGCGGTCGAGGTCGGCGAGGAGGAGGGGCAGCGCGGCGGCGGTGTCCGGGTAGCCGAAGTGCAGGCTGACGACGGAGCCGGCGCGGACCGTGCCGGTGACGTTGCGGACGACGGCGGGGGCGCCGGGCGAGGTGAAGTCGAGGGAGTCGACGTCGTACGAGAGGACGTGCGGGTATCCGGCCCGCCGGGCGGCGCGCAGGACTGCGGGGGCGGCGTGCTGGGTACGGGAGGGCCGGAACCAGGTGCCGATGGAGCCGGTGAGCCGGCGCAGCCGGTCGGCGCAGGCGGCGATCTCGGCGTGGGCCAGGTCCTCGGTCATGGCGTTGATGTCGATGTGGCGCTGGGTGTGGTTGCCCAGGTCGTGTCCGCCGTCGAGGACGCGGCGGGCCAGCTCGGGGTGGGCGTCGAGCCAGCTGCCGACGGCGAGGACGGTGACGCGGGCGCCGGCCTTCTCGGCCTGGCCGAGGAGGGTCCGGGCGAGGGCGGGGTCGCCCTGGCCGTGGAAGGTGAGGGCGACGCGGGGCCGGTCGCGGGGGCCGTGGGCGATCTCGGCGGGCTGTCCGGGCAGGCGCCGGGGCGCGGGCGCGGCGTGGGGTGCGGGGGCGGGGCCCCGGGGCACGGGGGCGGCGGCGGGGCGGGGCTCCGTGCCGCAGGCGGTGGCGAGGGCTCCCGCGAGGGCGGCGACGGCGGCGCCCGCCCGGAGGATTCCTCGGCGGTCGGTCGGCTTCACGCGACCATTCAAGGACAGAGGTGCCCGATTTATTACGATTAGGCCAATTCAGGACGTTTATTAGCCTTGAGGGGGCGTCCAGCATGCGGACGAGCCGGGGAAACAACCCGTGAACCGCATAGTCATTCATTGTTTGCAAGGCGGGTGCCGCACGTCACCAATGATTCACTATGAAACTGTCCGGGTTTGACCCGGATTGCCCCAGTAGGGACTTTTGGCGGCAAGGCCACCTGTCTGCCATAGTCGGAGACACGACCCCCATTGACCCGGGCCAGGTCGACATAGCGGCCGTGGATACACCCCCCCGTCCACGGCGCTCCACACGGAAGCCCCCACGCACCCCACCACGGCGCACGGGGGCTTCCGTGCGTGCGGGGCCGGCCGGGGCCACACCGTCAGGGGCGGTCCGCGACCCGCATCTCGAACCAGGTCGTCTTGCCGCGCGGAGCCAGGTCCACGCCCCAGCGGTCGGAGAGCTTGTCCACCAGGAAGAGCCCCCGGCCGCTGGTGTCCAGCTCGTGCACCGGCATCAGGCAGGGCAGTCCGCGCGAGGGATCGCGCACCTCCACCCGGATCCAGCCGCGCCGCCGCTGGAGACGTAACGCGAAGGAGCGGGCACCCGTGTGCCGCACCGCGTTCCCGACCAGCTCCGAGACCAGCAGCACCGCGTGCTCCGCGATCTGCGGGCCGAGCGCCCACTGCCGCAGCACCACGTGCTGGGTGAGCCTGCGGGCCAGCCAGGCGGACTCGGGCAGGGACGGCAGCCGCACGTCCTCTTCGGCCGGGTTTCCGTACGACTCCACGGCTTCGGCGGCCTGTTCGTCATCCGCGGCCGGTGACCACCGCGCTGCGGCCGCGTTCGCGCGCTGCCACGGTTGTTCCCTACCCTCCAGGCCCGCCATGCCCCCATCATGGCCGCACCGGAGGGTTCGCGGGGGCCGTTCCGACGGAATCGACCCCCCCGAACCGCCCGTCAGGCGAACTTCGCCTTGCCCGGGCCCTCCTCGACGAAGCTGCGCATCCCGGTCTCGCGGTCCTCGGTCGCGAACAGGGCGGCGAACCAGGTGCGCTCGATGGCGAGACCGGTGTCGATGTCCGCCTCCAGACCCTGGTCGATCGCCTCCTTCGCGGCCCGCAGCGCGACCGCCGGGCCCTGCGCGAGCCGGGCCGCCCACGCGTGCGCCTGCTCGTACACCTCGGCGGCCGGGACGACCCGGTCGACCAGGCCCAGCGTCAGGGCCTCGTCCGCCCTGACCATCCGGCCGGTGAAGATGAGGTCCTTGGTCCTGGACGGGCCGACCAGACGGGAGAGGCGCTGGGTGCCGCCCGCGCCCGGGATCAGGCCGAGCAGGATCTCCGGCTGGCCCAGCTTCGCGTTGTCGGCGGCGATCCGGTAGTCCGCGCAGAGCGCCAGCTCGCAGCCGCCGCCCAGGGCGTAGCCGGTGATCGCGGCGACGACCGGCTTGGGGATGCGGGCGACGGCGGTGAAGGCGTCCTGGAGGGCGCGGGAGCGCTTGACCATGGCCACGTGGTCCATGACCTGCATCTCCTTGATGTCCGCGCCGGCCGCGAACACCTTCTCGCCGCCGTAGATCACCACGGCGCGCACGTCGTCGCGGTCGGTCGCCTCCTGGGCCAGCTCGCGCAGCCGGTCCTGGGTCGCGATGTCCAGGGCGTTCATCGGGGGGCGGTCGAGGCGGATGGTGCCGACGCCTTCGGCGACTTCGAGGTTCACAGTCATACGGAGAGGTTAGTGTCCGTTAACGGCGAGGGGCCCGGTGCTGTTGCTCACAGCACCGGGCCCGCTCTCAGCCGCGTACGGCTACGCGATCCACTCCGACCACTTCATGTTCCAGCCGTTGAGGCCGTTGTCGGGCTTGATCTGCTTGTCGTTCGAGTTCTTCACGACGACCACGTCACCGATGATCGAGCGGTCGTAGAACCAGGCGGCCGGCATGGAGCTGTCGCCCGCGCCCCGCGCGTCCTGGAGGCCGACGCAGCCGTGGCTGACGTTGGAGGAGCCGAACGTCCCCGCCGGGGCCCAGTAGTTGCCGTGCACGAAGGTGCCGGAGGTGGACAGACGCATCGCGTGCGGCACGTCCTTGATGTCGTACTCGCCGCCGAAGCCGACGGTGGCCCCGTTCATCCGGGTCACCTTGAACTTCTCGCTGATGACCATCTGACCGTTGTACGTGGTCGTCGACGGGGCACCCGCGGTGATCGGGATCGTCTTGATGACCTTGCCGTCGCGCTCGACCTTCATCGTCTTGGCGCTCGCGTCGACGGTGGTGACCTGACGGCGGCCGATGGTGAAGGTGATCGTCTTCTTCTGCTTGCCGTAGACGCCGGGGCGGCCCTCGACGCCGTCCAGGTTGAGGTGCACGGTCACCTTGGTGCCGGCGGCCCAGTAGTCCTCCGGACGGAAGTCCAGACGGTCGTTGCCGAACCAGTGGCCCTCGATCGGCACCGACGGCACGGCCGTCACCTTGATGGCCCTCTCGACGGCCTCCGGGTCCGTGATGCCCCGGGTGAAGTTGATGGACACCGGCATGCCGACGCCGACGGTCGAACCGTCCTCCGGCGTGTAGTGGCCGATGAAGGTGTTCTTCGGGACCAGCGTGGTGAAGGAGATGTCCTTCGCCGACTCACGGCCCGCGGAGTCCTTCGCGATGGCGTGCACCTTGTACTGGGTGCCGCCCGACAGGTGCGAGGTCGGCGTCCAGCTGGCGCCGTCCGCCGCGATCTTCCCCGCGATCGCGGTGCCCTTGGAGTCGGCGACCGTGACCGTGGTCAGCTTGCCCTGCTCCGCGGTGACCTTGAGGACCCCGCTGGTGGCGACCGAGTCGGCGCCGTCCTTCGGAAGGATCGTCACGACCGCCTGGGAGGCGGCGTTGTTCTCCTGCGTACCGCCGCCGCCCTGGGCCGCCGGCCCCTGTCCCCCCGTACCGCCGCCGGCGGTCGCTCCCCCGCCGCAGGCGGTGAGCACCAGGAGCATCGCCCCCGCCGCCAGGGCCCGCAGTCCGACGCCCCCGCGTCGGCCGCGCCGCCCCATGGCCCCTACCGATGCCCCCGATATCGGCTGCCCGTTCACTGTGGTCGTCTCCCCTCACACGGCCTGGCACCGCCAAGGCCCCACCCCCGTGCGCATCCACTCGCGCACACGGCGATAGACAATCACACCGCAGGACACGAAAGATCCTCGTGAATGTCACCGTTCCGTCCCGATCGACCTGCTACGGAAGCAGGCGTGCCGGGCGGTACGAGAGGGACGTGGGATCAGTGCAGAGCGGAGCCCGCCTTCCAGAGGTTCCACTCCATGTTCCAGCCGCCGAGGCCGTTGTCGGCAGCGACCTTCCGGTCGCGGGAGTTGACCACCTCCACCACGTCGCCGATGATCGTCCGCTCGAAGAACCAGCCCGCCGGCGCGTCCGCGCTGCCGCCCTTCTCGTCCCGCAGCCCCACACAGCCGTGGCTGACGTTCGCGGAGCCGAAGGTGTCCGACGAGGCCCAGTAGTTGCCGTGCAGGAAGGTCCCCGAGTCGGTCAGCCGGATCGCGTGCGGCACGTCCTTGATGTCGTACTCGCCGCCGAAGCCGACCGTGCGCCCGTCCATCCGCGTCACGTCGTACAGCTCGGTGACGACCATCTTCCCGTTGTACGTGGTGGTCTTCGGCGCCCCCGCCGTGATCGGCAGGGTCGCGAGGACCTCGCCGTCCCGCCGTACCTCCATGGTGTGCGCGGCGGCGTCGACCAGGGAGACCTGGGAGCGGCCGACGGTGAAGCCGACCGTCTTGCGCTGGATGCCGTACACCCCGGGCGCGCCCTCGACGTCCCGCAGGCCCAGCTCGACGGTGACCTTCGTGCCGGGCGCCCAGTACGTGGCGGGCCGGAAGTCGAGCCGCTCCTTGCCGAACCAGTGGCCGACCACCTCCACCGGCGGGTCGGAGGTGACCCGGACGGCCCGCTCGACCTCGGCCCGGTTCTCGATCGGCATGTTGAAGCCGAAGGAGACGATCATGCCGGTGCCGACCGTGGAACGGTTCTCCGGTTTGAAGTAGCCGATGAAGCGGCTCTCCGGCACCACCGTCGTGAAGGTGGTGTGCCGGGCGGAGCGGCGCCCGTGCGCGTCGAGCGCGACCGCGTCCACGCTGTACTTCGCGGCCAGCGCGAGCCGGGTGTCCGGCCGGGGCCGCCAGCGCAGCCCGTCCGCCGAGATCTCCCCGGCGACCGCCGTCCGGCGGCCGTCGTCGACCTGGGCGACCGTCACCCGTTCGAGCCGCCCGGCGTCCACCCTCACCTCCACCGGACCCTCGGCCTGCACCCCGCGTCCGCCGTCCTCCGGGCTCACCCGGATGACATCACCGGGGGCCCGCGCCTTCCCCGGCAGGCCGATGTCGATCCCGCCTCCGCCGCCCGCCGCCGTGCAGCCCACGAGGCCCGCCATCAGTCCCGCCACCGCGAGGGCGTACCTCGCCCGCTTCCATACAACTGTCACGCTCGGCCCAACGACGGCCACCCTCCAGGGGAAACGTGCGTGCGGGTCATGTTGGGAGGACGGCCGCGCGGGCAGAACAGGAGGAGGACCACCCGAGGGGGCGGCGGCCGGGACGCCGCCGCTCCCCCGGGTGCGGGCCCGACGAGCCGCGGGAGGCCGGGACGGTGGCGAGCGCAGCCGAGCAGGAGGCGGTGTCCGAGCATGCCCGGGAGCGGGCGGGGCCACCGGTGTGGCCGGGCGCGCCCACACCTCTGGGCGCCCGCTGCCGGGTCGGCCCGGCAGGGGTCGCCGGTACCAACTTCGCCCTGTGGGCGGGCGGGGCGGAGGCGGTGGAGCTGTGCCTGTTCACCGCGGACGGCACGGAGCGGCGGCTGCCGCTGACCGAGCTGACCCATGAGATCTGGCACGGCTTCGTGCCCGGCATCGGGCCGGGGCAGCGGTACGGCTTCCGGGTGCACGGCCGCTGGGACCCGTGGACGGGCGCCCGCTGGAACCCGGCGAAGCTGCTCCTCGACCCGTACGCGCGGGCCGTCGACGGCGACTACGGCCTGCACGGGCTGCCGCCGGAGGTGTACGGGCACGTCCGGGACTGGCCGCAGCAGCACGTGGCCGACACCGTGCGCGACGAGCGGGACTCGGCGCCGTACGTCCCGAAGGGGGTCGTCGTCCAGGACGACGACGACTGGTCCGACGACCACAGGCCCAAGACGCCCTGGCAGGACTCGGTCATCTACGAGCTGCACGTCAAGGGCTTCACCCGGCTGCACCCGGGCGTCCCCGAACAGCTGCGGGGCACCTACGCGGGCCTGGCGCACCCGGCGGCGGTCGAGCACCTCGTACGGCTCGGGGTGACGGCGGTGGAGCTGCTGCCGGTGCATCAGTTCGCCCACGAGGACCATCTGCTGCGGCGGGGCCTGCGCAACCACTGGGGCTACAACTCGATCGGCTACTTCGCCCCGCACGCCGGCTACTCCTCCTCGGGGACGGCCGGTCAGCAGGTCGGCGAGTTCAAGCGGATGGTGCGGGCGCTGCACGCGGCCGGGATCGAGGTCATCCTCGACGTCGTCTACAACCACACGGCGGAGGCCGGGGAGCTGGGCCCCACCCTGTCCCTCAAGGGCATCGACAACCGGGGCTACTACCGGCTCCAGTCCGACGCCCGCCGGTACGCCGACTACACGGGCTGCGGCAACACCCTGCACGTCGTGCAGCCGCAGGTGCTGCGGCTCATCACCGACTCGCTGCGGTACTGGGTGACGGAGATGGGCGTCGACGGCTTCCGCTTCGACCTGGCGGCGGCGCTCGCCCGCTCGATGCACGACGTCGACATGCTCTCCCCCTTCCTCGCGGTCATCGCCCAGGACCCGGTGCTCCGCCGGGTCAAACTGATCGCCGAACCGTGGGACGTGGGCAACGGCGGCTACCAGGTCGGCGCCTTCCCTCCGCTGTGGACCGAGTGGAACGACCGCTACCGGGACGCCGTAAGGGACTTCTGGCGCGGCGCCCTGCCCGACGTACGGGACCTCGGCTACCGGCTGTCCGGCTCCAGCGACCTGTACGCCTGGGGCGGGCGCCGCCCGTACGCCTCCGTCAACTTCGTCACCGCCCACGACGGCTTCACCCTGCGGGACCTCGTCACCTACGAGCGCAAGCGCAACGAGGCCAACGGCGAGGGCAACCGCGACGGCACCCACGACAACCGGTCCTGGAACTGCGGGGTGGAGGGCGAGACCGAGGACCCCGGGATCAACGCGCTGCGGCTGCGGCAGCAGCGCAACCTCCTCACCACCCTGCTGCTCTCCACCGGCGTCCCGATGCTCGTCGCCGGGGACGAGATGGGCCGCACCCAGGGCGGCAACAACAACGCCTACTGCCAGGACAACGAGACCGGCTGGGTCGACTGGACCCTCCCGGACTCCCCCGGCCGGGCCCAGCTCCTCGCCCTCGCCCGCCGCCTCCTCGCCCTGCGGCACCGCCATCCGGTGCTGCGCCGCCGCGCCTTCTTCTCCGGCCGCCCGCAGGGCGCGGACGGGCTGCGGGACCTGGCCTGGTTCACGGCGGAGGGCGCCGAGATGACGGAGCCCGACTGGTACGCGCCGACGGCCACGCTCGGCCTCTTTCTGTCGGGCCGTGACATACCGGGCCGGGACGAGCGCGGTACGCGGATCACCGACGACAGCTTCCTCGCGGTCCTGCACGCGGGCGCCCGCCCGCTGGACTTCCGCCTCCCCGGCCCGCCCTGGGCCCAGACCTACGAACTGGTCGTCGACACGGCGCGCGAGGACCAGTCTGCGGCCCCCGGGACGGTCCACCGGGGCGGCGGGACGCTCACCGTCGGAGCACGCTCGACGGTGCTGCTGAGGGTCAGGGAGTGAGGGGGCCCGCCCGGCCACCACGGCGCGACGGCGGTGGCCGGGCGGGCGGGTGTTCCCCCGGCGGGCCGGGGACGGCCCGCACGGTCACCCGCGCCGCGGGCCGCCGGAACGTGCCCCCGTCCGGCCACCCGCGTGTGGGACCAGTCTCGGCCGGACGCCCGGCGGTGTCGTTGATCCCCGGCGCACGGATCGTTGACTCTGTGCGCACTCCCGGGCTCAGGAACGGCCCAGGATGCCCCGGTCGTATCCGGTGGCGACGGCCGCCGCCCGGTCCTTCACGCCCAACTTGCCGTAGATGTGGGTGAGATGGGTCTTGACGGTGGCCTCGCTGATGAACAGCTCGGCGGCGATGGCCCGGTTGGCCGTGCCCTTCGCGACCAGGGCGAGGATCTCGCTCTCGCGCGCGGAGAGGGCCCCGCCTTCGGCCCCGGTGGCGGGGGCGCGGACGGCGGTGACGAGCCGGGAGGCGACCGCCGGGGAGAGCACGGTCCGGCCCTCGGCCGCGGCCCGCACGGCCCCGAACAGCTCCTCGCGCGGCGCGTCCTTGAGCAGGTAGCCGGTGGCGCCCGCCTCGATCGCCGGGAGCGTGTCGGTGTCCGTGTCGTAGGTGGTGAGGACAAGGACCCGGGAGCGGGCGCCGCGGCGGGCCAGTTCGGCGATGGCGTCGACGCCGTTCCCGCCGGGCATCCGCAGGTCCATCAGGACGACGTCCGGGTCCAGACGCAGGGCGAGGGCGACGGCCTCGACGCCGTCGGAGGCCTCGCCGAGGACCCGGAAGCCGGAACCGGTCGCGGCGAACATGCCTCGCAGGCCGTCCCGTACGACGGGGTGGTCGTCGACGATCAGCAGGGTGATGTCAGTCATGGCGCGCCCAACGGTACGCGAGCGGAGATCGCCGTACCCTCGCCCGGCGCGGTCTCGACGGTGACGGACCCGGTGAGGCGCTCGGCGCGGGCCCGCATGCCGTCGAGCCCGAACCCGCCCTCGGCGCGGCTCCGTTCGGGGTGGGTCAGCGGGTCGAACCCGCGCCCGTCGTCCCGTACGTCGAGGGTGATCTCGTCGCCCATGTAGGAGAGGGTGACGCCGGCCCGGCCGGCCCCCGAGTGGCGGGCGGCGTTGGACAGGGCCTCCTGGGCGATCCGCAGCAGGGTGGCGGCCACCTCGTCGTGGAGCGGCCGTTCGGCTCCGGTGACGGTGAAGCGGGTGTCGACGCCGGTGCGTTCGGCCCAGTCGGCGACGGTCTTGCGCAGGGCCTCGGGGAGCGGGTCGTGCTCCAGGGCGACCGGGCTCAGGTTCCGCACCGAGCGGCGGGCCTCGCCGAGGCTGTGCCGTGCGAGGTCGGCGGCCCGCCGGAGGTGGACCTCGGCGGCCTCCCTGCCCGGGACGGCGTGGGCCGCCTGGAGCTGGGTGACGACCCCGGTGAGGCCCTGCGCGATGGTGTCGTGGATCTCGGCGGCGAGCCGGCGCCGCTCGTCGGCGATCCCGGCCTCGCGGGCCTGGAGCAACAACTGCGCCTGGAGGGCCGCGTTCTCGGCGAGGGCCTGTTCGAGGCGCTGGTTGGCGCGGGCGAGTTCGGCGATGGCCGCGGCCCGCTCGACGGCCTTCTCGGCCTCCTTGGCGCCGAGGTGCGAGAAGAGCACGGCGAGACCGGCGTTCAGGCCGAACAGTCCGGCGAAGGCGACCCACTGGACGAGCGAGGAGGGCGGCAGTCCGCCGGACTGGGCTCCGGCCATGATGACGGCGACGGCGAGGAGTCCGGCCCGGAAGAGGCGGCGGGGCAGCAGGTGGACGGCGTCGAAGAAGCCGACGGAGGCGTAGATCGAGAAGAAGGGGTTGAACAGGGTGAGCGTGAAGGCGAGGCCGGTACGGAGGAGGAAGTAGACGACGGAGACGGGCCCGGCGGCCCCGGGCACCAGCCGGAACCCGGGCCCGGCGATGTGCGGGACGCCGTCCCGCGCGGCCGGGTCCTCCGCGGTCCCGGCCGTCTCCGCCTCCGTCCGGCGGCTGTAGCGGTCCCACCCCACCTGGAGCAGCAGCCCGGCGGCCACCAGGGTGCCCGCCGCGGTGAACCGCGTCCCCTCCGTCAGCGGGTCCGCCGCGACGGCGATGCAGGTGGCGACGGCGAGCAGGGCGTACGGCCCCCAGCGGTAGAAGAGGCGCCAGGGTTCCTCGACGGTGATCGGCATGCTGTCCCTGCCGTCCTCTCCCGGCCGCGGTCGGCCGCGCTCACTGCCAGCGGAACCAGCGCACCGACGCACCGGTCAGCAGCACCGTCCACACCGCCATCACGGCGAGCGCGGCCCCGGCGGGCCAGCCCCCGGAGGCGGCGGCGTCCAGGGCCCGGGAAGCGGCGCCGTACGGGGTGAACTGGACGATCCGCTGCAGCGTATCCGGCATGGCCTGGACCGGCACCCACACACCGGCCGTGAACATGGTGGGGAAGAAGACGACCGAGCCGAGCGCCGTGGCGATCTTCTGCGTACGGGAGACCGCGCACACCGCGCCGCCCAGGGCCAGGCCCCCCGCCACGGCGAGCAGCAGGGCGAGTCCGTAGCCCACGAGGTTCTCCGGCAGGGCGACGCCGAAGGCGACCCTGCCCACCCCGATCACCAGGCACGAGGAGACCAGCGCGGCGACGGCGTGCAGGACGAGCTGGGCGGTGAGCAGCGCTCCGGGGCGTACGGGTGTGGTGGACATCCGGCGCAGGATGCCGCGTTCCCGGTAGCCGGCGAGGACCGGGGGCATGGCGTTGAGCCCGGACATGATGAGGGCGAAGAGCACGGCGACGGGGACGTAGACGTCGATGGTCCGGCGCCCGCCGAGCTCCGGGACGGCCTCCCGGAAGGAGGGGATCAGGCCGAGGATCGTGAGCAGCACGGTCGGCGCGATCATCACCCAGAACAGGGCGCCGGGCTCCCGGGTGAAGAGCCGGGCCTCGGTGCGCAGGACGGCGGCGGTGGCGGAACGCGGGGCGCGGGGTACGGCGGTGGTCGTGCTCATCGGTGATCGGTCCCTGTCAGGTCGAGGTAGGCGTCGTCGAGGGTGGCGTCGGTCACCCGGAGCTGTCCGGCGGTGATGCCCCGGCGGGCGAGGAGGGAGACGAAGGCGGTGACGGTCTCGTCCGTGCCGCTGAGGACCGTCCGGCCGTCCGTCGTCTCGACGGAGACGGCTCCGGGCAGGGACCGCAGCTCGGCCGGGTCGATCGCGGTGTCGGCCGCGAAGGAGATCGTCTTGGCGGCGGTGGCCCGCCCGATCAGCCCGTCGGGGGTGTCGAGCGCGGCGATCCTGCCCTGGTCGAGAACGGCGATCCGGTCGCAGAGGCGCTGGGCCTCCTCCATGAAGTGGGTGACGAGCAGCACGGTCACGCCGCCGTCCCTGATGGACTCGACGAGTTCCCAGACCTCCCGGCGGGCGCGCGGGTCGAGGCCGGTGGTGAGTTCGTCGAGGACGACGACCCGGGGGTCGCCGATCAGGGCGAGGGCGATGAAGAGCCGCTGCTTCTGGCCGCCGGACAGCTCCCCGAAGCGGGTCCCCAGATGCGGCTGGAGGCCGAGCCGCTCGGCGAGCGCGTGCCGGTCGGCGGGCCGCTCGTAGAAGGAGGCGTAGAGGTCGAGCGCCTCGCGGACGGTCAGCTTCGCCTGGAGTTCGCTCTCCTGGAGCTGGACGCCGAGGAGCCGGGTGATCTCGGCCCGCTGGGTGGCCGGGTCGTACCCGCAGACCCGGACCAGGCCCTCGTCGGGGGTCCGCAGTCCCTCCACGCACTCCACGATGGTGGTCTTGCCGGCGCCGTTGGGCCCGAGGATCCCGAAGACCTCGCCCTCACCGACCTCGAAGGACACCCCCTCCACGACCTTCCGGCCGCCGTACGCCTTGTGCAGTCCCCGTACCTCGATCGCTGTCATGTCCCCAGACTGTCGGCGCGGCCGGCACCGGGGTATCGGCCATCGCGCTCGACGTGGCATCAGCCGATCGGCTGATGGCGGGTACGACTCCGGGGCGGGGGACGTTCAGGGGCGGGCCGCGAGCTCCGCTTCGAGGCGGGTCAGGTGGCGGGCCTCGGCCTCCTTGCGCACGGAGGAGAAGCGGCGGTCGACGAGGAGGACCGGGAGCAGCCAGAGGTAGCCCCAGAGGCTGAAGGAGTCGACGGCGCCGCTCTGCCGGAGCAGTGTGTTGGTGAGGAGGGCCAGGCCCATGGAGACGGCCCAGGCCGCCGGGCGGTGGCGTCCCAGCAGGCGTACCGGCGCGTTCCACGGGCCCGCGAGCGCCTCGACGGTCGCGGCGAGCACGGCGGCGCCGCGGTCGGTGGGGGCGGCGGACTCGGCGGCGCGGGCCGCCGTGCGGGCCGCGTCGGTGCCGCCCGCGGCGAGGGCGTCGGTGACCGCGCGGGCCTGGTCCTGCGTCTGCCGGGAGGCGACGGCCCCCTCGGCGGCGGCCATCCGCAGTTCGTCCCAGTAGCTTCGGCGGGCCCAGCGTTCGGCGGAGGCCAGGCGGTCGGCCTCGGCGGACTCGGGGGCGAGCTCCTTCAGACGCCGGGAGAGGACGCGGGCGCGGGAGGAGCGGCCCGGGTGGTCGAACTCGTCGGCGCGCAGGCACAGCTCGGCGTAGCCGGCGAGCAGTCCGAGGTGGTCGCCGTCGAGGGCGAGCCCGGCGCGGAAGGCCTCCTCGGCGAGGTCGTCGTGGTCGTCCTCGTCCTCGGCGGCGTGCCCGAGGGCGAGCCAGCAGTAGAGATCGGCGTGCGGGCCGAGGGAGTCGAGTCCCTCCTGCGCGGCCCGGCGCACGGCGGCGTTGCCGCCGGCGAGGAACAGCTGCTCGCAGCGGGTCTCGTAGGTGTCGAGCGTGGTCATGCGTGTCTCCCCTGTGCCTCCCCCGTGCGGGGCTGGGCAAGTCTGCGACGTGCGGGTTTGTCTGGTCAAGACCAATCCGGGAGCCGGTCGGGGAAGGCCGGCCGGAAAACCGGATGAGGCGTGTCAGTGGTGAACCGTATGGTCGGACCTGATGCCCGAGAAACCTGTCGCCCCAGAGTCCCCCGGTCCCGAGTCCGAACCCGTCACCGCCGGTACCGCCGCTGATGCCGACGACGGAACCGGCCGGTCCACGGTCCGTGTCCTGCTCCGCCTCTGGCCGTACGTACGGCCCGTGCGGGCGCGGCTGTTCGCCGCCGCGTTCGTCGCGATCGTCGCCTCCTGTCTGTCGCTCGTCATCCCGCTGGTCCTGAAGTGGATGGTCGACGGGCCGGTCGCGGAGCGCGACCCGGGCGGGGTGTGGCTGGGGGCGCTGTACCTGCTGCTGCTCGGCATCACCGAGGCGGTTCTCTTCGGCTTCCGGCGCTGGCTGGTGGCCCGTCCGCTGTCGTGGGTCGAGGCGCGGATGCGGTCCGAGCTGTACGGCAGGCTCCAGCGGCTGCCGATCGCCTTCCACGACCGCTGGGCCTCCGGGCAGTTGCTGTCGCGCGGTACGACCGATCTGATGCTGGTCCGGATGTTCCTGGCCTTCCCGCTGACGTTCCTCCTGGTCAACGGCGTGACGATCCTCGCGGGTTGTGCCCTGCTGCTCGCCCAGGACTGGTCGCTCGGCCTGGTGCTGCTGACCCCGGTCATCCCGCTCGTGATCGTCTGCTCGGTCTTCGAGGGGCGGTACGGGGTGGTCGCGCGGCGCGCCCAGGACCAGGTGGGCGACCTGACGACGGTCGTCGAGGAGAGCGTCCTCGGTATCCGGATCGTCAAGGGCTTCGGCCGGCACCGCAGCCAGGCCACGGCCTTCCGCGAGCTGTCCGGCCGGCTGCGCGGTACGGAACTGGCCAAGGCCCGGCTGCTCGCGATGATCTGGGCGGTCATCACCTTCGTACCGGAACTGGCCATCGGGGCGGCGCTCGTCCTCGGCACGGTGCAGGTCGCGGACGGGGACCTGTCGGCGGGCACGCTCGTCGCGTTCCTGTCGACGGCGCTGGCGCTGCGCTGGCCGGTGGAGTCGATCGGCTTCCTGCTGGCGATGAGCCAGGAGGCGGCGACCGCCACGGAGCGGTACTTCGAGGTGATGGACGCCGAGGAGGAACCGGACGCGGCTCCGGGCCCGGACACGAAGGCGGCCACGGATCCGGCGCCCGACCCCGTACCCGGTGGCGTGCGGTTCGAAGGCGTGTCGTTCCGCTACCCGGACGCCCCGGAGGGCTCCCCGCCCGTCCTGGACGGCGTCGACCTCCACATCCGCCCCGGCGAGACCCTCGCCCTGGTCGGCGGCACCGGCTCCGGCAAGACCACGCTCACCGCCCTCGTCACGAGGCTGCACGAGGCCTCCGACGGCCGCATCCTGCTGGACGGCGAGGACATCGCCCTGATGGCCCGGGAGCGGCTGCGGTCCCTGGTGTCGATGGCCTTCGAGGAGCCCACCCTGTTCTCCGCGAGCGTCGGGCAGAACGTCCTGATGGGCGCCGGCGGTTCGGCGGGCGAGCCGGAACTGCGGCGCGCCCTCGGGGTCGCGCAGGCGGACGGCTTCGTCGACCGCCTGCCCGAGGGCACCGGGACCCAGGTCGGCGAGCAGGGGCTGAGCCTGTCCGGCGGCCAGCGGCAGCGGCTCGCGCTGGCGCGGGCGGTCGTCGGCCGCCCCCGCTTCCTCGTGCTGGACGACCCGCTCTCCGCGCTCGACGTCCACACCGAGGCGCGGGTCGAGGCGGCCCTGCGCGAGGTCCTGCGGGAGACGACCGCCCTGGTCGTGGCGCACCGCCCGTCCACCGTGATGCTGGCGGACCGGGTGGCGCTGCTGTCCCGGGGCCGGATCGCGGCCGTGGGCACCCATCAGGAACTGCTGCGGACCAGCGAGGAGTACGCCTGGCTGATGTCCGGCGAGGGCAAGGCCGGGGAGAACGGGAACCGATGACCGACAGCACACTCACCGAGATCACGGACCCCGCGTCCGCCGAGCCGCAGGCCGCCCCGGCCGCGCCTCCGGCGGCCGGCGATCCCTTCGACCGCGACGACCTGCCGGCCCCGCCCGGGGCGACGGGCGCGCTGCTCCGCTCCCTCCTGGCCACCCACCGCGTCCGGGTCGCGCTCGCCGCGCTCGTCCTGCTCGTCAAGGAGGCGGCCGTACAGGCGGGTCCGCTCCTCGTGGCGTACGCCATCGACACGGGCGTCCCGGCGTTCCGGGCGGGCGACCACGGGCCGGTCGTCGCGGTGGCGCTCGGCTATCTGCTCTGCGCGGTCCTGTCCGGCCTCCTCCAGTACGTCTTCGTCCGCGGGGCCGCCCACATCAACCAGGACGTCCTGCTCGACCTGCGCGGCCGGATCTTCCGCCACGCCCAGATCCTGAGCGTCGACTTCCACGAGCGCTACACCTCGGGGCGGCTGATCTCCCGCTCGACCACGGACGTCGAGTCGCTGCGCGAGCTGCTCTCGGAGGGTCTCCAGGAGCTGATCGGCGTCGTCCTGTCCCTCGTGTCGATCTCCCTGGTGCTGCTCTGGCTGGACCTGGGGATCGGGGCGGTGGCGGTGGCGTCCTTCCTGCCGCTGTACTTCCTGGTGAGCCTGTACCGGCGGCGCGCGAGCCGGGTGTTCGCCGAGCGTTCCACGGCCATCGCCGGCGTGATCGTGAAGTTCGCGGAGACCATGAACGGCATCCGCCCGGTCCGCGCGTTCCGCCGCGAGCCGGTCAACGACGCCGAGTTCGCGGTGCTCAACCACCGGCACGAGCGCAGCAACGGCGACGCGCTCCTGGAGATGGCCCGTTACGTCACCGGCTCGCGGCTCGTCGCCAACACGGCGGTCGCCGGGATGTGTCTGTGGGGCGCCTACCGGGTGGCCGCGGGCTCCCTGGAGCTGGGCGTCCTCGCGGCGGCCGTCCTGTACATGCGGCGGCTGTACGACCCGATCGACCGGCTCGGCATGTTCCTCAACTCCTACGAGTCGGCCGCCGCGTCCCTCGCGAAGATCGCGGGTCTGCTGGCGCAGGAGCCGGGGGTGCCGGAGACGACGGCCCCCCGGGAGCTCCCCGCCCGGCCGGGCTCCCCGGGCCGCGAGGTCGTCTTCGACGGCGTGCGGTTCGCCTACCGCACGGGCGGCGAGATCCTGCCCCGCTTCGACCTGACGGTCCCGGCGGGCCAGACGGTCGCCGTGGTGGGGGCGACGGGCGCGGGCAAGTCGACGCTCGCGAAGCTGCTGGCCCGCTTCTACGACCCCACGGAGGGCGCGGTGCGGCTGGACGGGGTGGACCTGCGCGACCTCGCGACCCCTGAACTGCGCCGGGGTGTCGTCATGGTGACGCAGGAGGCGTTCCTCTTCTCGGGGACGGTCGCCGAGAACATCGCGATCGGCCGGCCGGACGCGAGCCGGGCGCAGATCGAGGAGGCGGCGCGGGCGATCGGGGCGCACGAGTTCATCGCGGGCCTCCCCGACGGCTACGACACGGACGTACGCAAGCGGGGCGGCCGGATCTCGGCGGGCCAGCGCCAGCTGGTCGCCTTCGCGCGGGCCCTGCTCGCGGACCCTGCGGTGCTGATCCTGGACGAGGCGACCAGCTCCCTGGACGTGCCGGGCGAGCGGGCGGTGCAGCGGGCGATGGACACGGTCCTGGCGGGCCGTACGGCCGTGGTGATCGCCCACCGGCTGTCCACGGTCGAGGTGGCGGACCGGGTCCTGGTGATGGAGTCGGGCCGCGTCGTCGAGGACGGCCCGCCGTCGGAACTGGTCACCGGGGAGGGGCACTACGCGGGGCTGCACCGGGCGTGGCGGGAGAGCCTGGTGGGCTGAGGGACCGACCGAGCTGCCACTCGACCGACGCACAGCAGTGGGGGACGTGGAAGGGGTCGCGTTCGGGACGTAAAGCGTGATTTGTGGCGCATCGGAAGGCCCATGGAGCAAGGGCGTCGCCTGCGCCGTACCTCATGCGGTCCCGCATACGACCCCCGGAACGGCACCCACGGCACCCCCACGGGTGTCAGCGCCGCGAGGCGGCCCGCAACAGGACCAGCGAAAGCACCGCCGCCCCCGCCATCAGCACGGCCGCCCCCACCGCGGCCCCGCTCATCGCCGACACGAACGCGTCCCGCGCCGCGTCCAGCACCGGTCCCGGGGAGGCCAGCGCGCCGCCCAGCGTCTCCCGGGCCGCCGCCGGGGCCGAGGTCGGCATCGCGGAGGTGTAGACGGCCGCGCCGACCGCGCCGAGGACGGCCATGCCGAGCGCCCCGCCGAGTTCCTGGCCCGATTCGAGGACGGCGGCGGCCGCTCCGGCGCGCTCGGGCGGGGCGGCGCCGAGGGCGAGTTCGTTGGCGAGGGTCATCGCGGAGACCAGGCCGCCCGCGTAGACGGCGCTGCCGACGAGCACCACCCAGAGCGGGGTGGCCCGGTCGACGGCACCGAGCCAGGCGAAGCCGGCGGCTGAGAGGAGGAACCCGCCGGCCATGACGTACGCGCGGTCGGTCCTGCCGGCGAGCGCGGCCGCGGTCGGCGCGGCGAGGAGGACGCCTCCGGTGGGCACGAGGCTCCACAGCGCCGCCTCGAACGGGCTCTGGCCGAGGACCGACTGGAGGTACTGGGTGAGGAAGACGGCGAAGCCGACGGTCGCCGCCATGGCGAGCAGGTTGACGAGCACGGAGCCGCCGTAGGCCCGGTTCCGCAGCAGGCCGAGATCGATCACGGGGTGGGCGAGCCGGGTCTGCCGGCGCAGGAAGACGCCGGCGAGGAGGAGGCCGAGGAGCACGGCGAGCGCGGGCAGGGGGGCCCAGCCGTTCTTGGCGAGTTCCTTGATGCCGCCGACGAGCGTCAGCAGGCTCGCGAGCGAGAGGCCCGCGCTGAGCACGTCGAAGCGGCCGGTGGCGGCGGCACCCTTGGACTCGGGGAGCAGCAGGGGTCCGAGGACCAGGAGCAGGGCCATGGCGGGCAGGTTGATCAGGAAGACGGACCCCCACCAGAAGTGCTCGACGAGCGCGCCGCTGACGACGGGGCCGAGGGAGATGCCGCTCGCCATGACGGAGGTCCACAGGGTGACGGCCTTGGCGCGCTGCGCGGGGTCGGGGAACAGCACCCGGATGAGGGCGAGGGTGGCGGGCATGAGGCAGGCTCCGGCGACGCCGAGCAGGGCGCGGGCGCCGATGAGCGCGCCGGGGGTGTGGGCGTAGGCGGCGGCGACGGAGGCGACGCCGAACAGCGCGGCCCCGCCGAGCAGCATCCTGCGGCGTCCGACGCGGTCGCCGAGGGCGCCCATGGTGACGAGGAGGCCGGCGAGGACGAAGCCGTAGGTGTCGAGGATCCAGAGCTGCTGGGTGGCTCCGGGCCTCAGGTCGGCGCTGATGGAGGGGATGGCGAAGTAGAGGATGGAGACGTCCATGGAGACGAGCAGCAGCGGCAGCATGAGGACCCCGAGGGCGGTCCATTCGCGGCGGCCCGCGAGGGCGGGGCTGGGCTCGGAACCGGGGGGTGCGAGGAGTGTCATGCGAGGAGAGAAGCAGCGCGGTGTGTACGGCGCTACTCCCGTCCTAGTGCACCGTGTTGGCACGCCAGGAAGCCGCAGCCCGGAGCCGCGTACAGCAGCCATGGTGCACTAGTACACTCCCCGCCATGACGACCGAGTCGCCCTATCTGGAGATCGCCGCCGAACTCCGCCGTCGCGTCCACACGGGGGAGTTGTCGCCCGGGGACCGGGTGCCGTCCACGCGGGCGATCACCCGTGAGTGGGGGGTGGCGATGGCGACGGCGACGAAGGCGCTCGCGGTGCTGCGCCAGGAGGGTCTCGTCCGCCCGGAGCCGGGGGTGGGCACGGTGGTGACGGCCTCGGGCGCGAAGGCGGGGGCGGCGCCGGAGGCGGCTCCGCTGTCGCGGGAGCGGGTGGTCGCGGCGGCGCTGCTGCTGGCGGACACGGAGGGCCTGCACGCGCTGACGATGCGCCGCGTGGCGACCGTGCTCGGAGTGTCCACGATGAGCCTGTACCGCCATGTGCCGGGCAAGCCGGAGCTGGTGCGGCTGATGACGGACGCGGCGTGCGGCGAGGTGCCGTTGGGGCCGGTGCCGGCGGACTGGCGGACGGGTCTGGAGCAGGGGGCACGCTGGCTGCGCGGGGTGTACGCGCGGCATCCGTGGCTGGCGCACGCGATGGCCTCGTTCACGCGGCCGGTGGCGACGCCGAACGCGATGGCGTACACGGAGTGGGTGCTGCGGGCGCTGCGGGGCACTCCGCTGACGGCGGCGCAGAAGCTGCACACCCATCTGGTGATCTTCGCCTATGTGCAGGGGCTGTCGATGGCGGACGACCTGGAGGGGCAGGCGCGTCAGGATTCGGGCATCTCCGATGACGAGTGGATGGAACAGAACGAGCCACGATTCGACGCGATCCAGTCGGCGGGCTCGTACCCCGAACTGGCCTCGGTGACCCGGGACGGCGGGTTCGGTCTCGATCTGCGGACTCTCTTCGAATTCGGGCTCGGGCGAACGCTGGACGGCATCGCGGCCATGATCGACGAAACGTCCGGTTAACGAACACGGCCCGTCGGGCACCGGACGATTTCCGGCCAACTTGTTGACGCGGTCCTGACAGGTCCCCGTCATTCCTGTCAGTCTCTCCCCGGTCCTTCGCACCACCGTTCACCGCTTCACCCGAACGAGTAACGCGTCACAAGTACGTGCTCCACAGCTCTCCTTGCTCCGCCCGGACGGGCTCACCCAAGTCCGCCGGTACCCCCCTCGCATAAGGAGTCTGCGTGAGATCCACGCCCAGCCGTCGTGCCACCGCGACCGGCGCCCTGATCGCTGCCGCCGCCATGCTCACCATCGGTGTGCAGGCCGGTACCGCCTCGGCCGACCCCTTCGCGGCGGCCCCGTCGGCGCTGTCCGCCGGCAAGCCCAACCCCGGCAAGCTGCCGGCCGACCTCTCCCCCAACGAGCGCGCCGCGCTCATCAAGGCGGCGGACGCGGACAAGGCCGCCACGGCCAAGTCCCTCGGCCTCGGCGCCCAGGAGAAGCTGGTCGTCCGCGACGTCGTCCAGGACCGCGACGGCACGACCCACACGCGCTACGAGCGCACCTACGGCGGACTCCCCGTCCTCGGCGGTGACCTGATCGTCGCCGAGACCAAGGCCGGTGCCCCCGCCGGAGTCATCAAGTCCAACCGCGCCACGCTGGCGGGCGTCGACCTCGCCGCCACCGTCGCCCCGGCCGCGGCCGAGAAGCAGGCCGTCGGCCTCGCCGCCGCGGAGGGCTCGAAGAAGGCCGCCGCCGACCGCGCCCCGCGCAAGGTCGTGTGGATGGCCCAGGGCGCACCCGTCCTCGCGTACGAGACCGTCGTCGGCGGCCTCCAGCACGACGGCACCCCGAACGAGCTGCACGTCGTGACGGACGCGAAGTCCGGCGCCAAGCTCTACGAGTGGCAGGCCATCGAGACCGGCGTCGGCAACACGCAGTACAGCGGCCAGGTGACCCTCGGCACCGCGCCCTCGTACTCGCTGACCGACACCACCCGCGGCAACCACAAGACGTACGACCTCAACGGCGGTTCGTCGGGCACCGGGACGCTGTTCACCAACACCACGGACACGTGGGGCAACGGCACCACGTCCAACCGGGCCACCGCGGGCGCCGACGCCCACTACGGCGCCGCGCTCACGTGGGACTACTACAAGAACGTGCACGGCCGCACCGGCATCAAGGGTGACGGCGTCGGCGCGTACTCCCGCGTCCACTACGGCAACGCCTACGTGAACGCGTTCTGGTCCGACTCCTGCTTCTGCATGACCTACGGCGACGGCACGAACAACGCCAAGCCGCTCACCTCCATCGACGTGGCCGCGCACGAGATGACGCACGGCGTCACCTCCAACACCGCGGGCCTCGTCTACAGCGGCGAGTCCGGCGGCCTCAACGAGGCCACCTCGGACATCTTCGCGGCGGCGGTCGAGTTCTACGCCAACAACGCCAGCGACCCGGGCGACTACCTCGTCGGCGAGAAGATCGACATCCGCGGCAACGGCACCCCGCTGCGCTACATGGACAAGCCGAGCAAGGACGGCTCGTCCAAGGACGCCTGGTACTCGGGCATCGGTTCGATCGACGTCCACTACTCCTCGGGCCCGGCGAACCACTTCTTCTACCTGCTCTCCGAGGGCAGCGGCGCCAAGACCGTCAACGGCGTGAACTACGACTCGCCGACCTCCGACGGCCTGCCGGTCACCGGCATCGGCATCGACAAGGCCCGGCTGATCTGGTTCAAGGCGCTCACCACCAAGTTCGGTTCCTCGACCAACTACGCCGGCGCCCGCACGGGTGCCGTCGCGGCGGCCACCGAGCTGTACGGCGCGGGCAGCCCCGAGGTCAAGGCCGTGGAGGACTCCTTCGCCGCCATCAACGTGGGCCCGCGCTCCGGTGGCGGCACCCCGCCCACCGGTACCTCCTTCGAGAACACGGCCGACGTCGCCATCCCGGACGCCGGCGCCGCGGTCACCTCGACGGTCAACGTCACCGGCATCACCGGCAACGCGCCGAGCAACCTCTCCGTCGGCGTGGACATCGTCCACACCTGGATCGGTGACCTCGTCGTCGACCTGATCGCCCCCGACGGCTCGGTCTACAACCTGCACAACCGGACCGGCAGCAGCGCGGACAACATCCAGCAGACCTACACCGTGAACGCCTCCTCCGAGGTCGCCAACGGTGCCTGGAAGCTCCGCGTCCAGGACAAGGCCGGGTCGGACACCGGCTACATCAACAGCTTCAAGCTGACCTTCCCGTAAGCCTCACGGCACGGGAGCGGGCGCCCGGAGGGATGCTTCCCTCCGGGCGCCCGCGCGTCTGCATACCCTGGACCGCATGATCAGGGTGCTGCTGGCCGACGACGAGACGATGATCAGAGCCGGGGTGCGGGCCATCCTCGCCTCCGACCCGGGGATCGAGGTGGTCGCCGAGGCCGGTGACGGCCACGAGGCCGTCGAGCTCGCCCGCGAGCACCGGCCCGACGTCGTCCTCCTGGACATCCGGATGCCCCGGCTCGACGGGCTCGGCGCCGCCGAGGAACTGCGCGGGGTCCTGCCGGAGACGGCCGTCGTCATGCTCACCACCTTCTCCGAGGACGCCTTCATCGCCCGCGCGCTCGGCTGTGGCGTCAGCGGCTTCCTGCTGAAGTCCGGGGACCCGCGCGAGCTGATCGCCGGGGTCCGGGCCGTCGCCGGGGGCGGCGCCGCCCTCTCCCCCACCGTCGCCCGCCGGGTCATCGACACCCTCGGCGGCGAGCGGTTCACCCGCGCGGCCGAGGCGCGGACCCGCCTGGAGCCGCTCACCGGCCGGGAGCGGGAGGTCGTGGCGCTCCTCGGCGCGGGCCTGTCCAACCAGGAGATCGCCGAGCGGCTGTACGTCGTGGAGGGCACCGTCAAGGCGCACGTGAGCGCCGTCCTCGGCCGGCTCGGCCTGCGCAACCGGGTGCAGCTCGCGGTCCTCGCGTACGAGGCGGGGCTGGTCCGCGGTGCCTGAACCACGCCGCCAGGCCGCCCGGGAGCACCTCTTCGACGTGGTCCTGTGGCTGCTGCTGTGCGTGCCGGTGCTGCTGAAGTCCGACCCGAACGACGGCGGCAGCTGGCCGCTGGTCGCCATCGGCGTCGTGGTCCTCGCCGGCTGTGTCGCGGTGAGCCGCAGATGGCCGCTGGTCGCGCTCGGCGTCACGGTCGCGGCGAGCCTGCCGGCCTCCCTGGAGCTGTTCACCCCCTCGTACAGCCTGGCCCTGATCGCCTTCGGCTACCTCGCGGGGCGGCGGCAGGAGCACACCCGGGCGGCGCTGTGGCTGTTCGGCGCGGTCGCGGCCGTCGGTCTGCTCCTGACCCGCCTCACCCACACCTCGCTGGGGCAGTGGTTCACCCTGCTGCTCGCCCTCGCGCTGGCCGTCGTGGCGCCCTGGCTGATCGGCCGGTACGTGCGGCAGTACGACCGTCTGGTCCGGAGCGGCTGGGAGCTGGCGGACCGGATGGAACGGGAGCAGGCGGCCGTGGCCGACCGGGAGCGGCTGCGGGAGCGGTCCCGGATCGCGGGCGACATGCACGATTCCCTCGGCCACGACCTGGCCCTGATCGCGATCCGGGCGGGCGCCCTGGAGGTCTCCCCGGCGCTCGGGCCTGACCAGCAGCGGGCAGCGGGCGAGTTGCGCGGGGCGGCGGCGGACGCCACGGCCCGGCTTCGGGACATCATCGGCGTGCTCCGCGAGGAGGACGCGGGGGCGCCCACCACCCCGCCCGGCGAGACGGTGGAGGAGCTGGCCGCCCGCGCCCGCGCCTCGGGCCTGGCGGTCACCCTCGCCACGAGCCCGGTCCCCACCCTGCCGGGGATGTCGGGGCTCGCGCTGCACCGGATCGTGCAGGAGGGCCTGACCAACGCGGCCAAGCACGCGCCGGGCGCGGCCGTCACGGTCACCGTGACCCCGAACCCGACGTACGTCCGGGTCAGGGTGGTCAGCGGGCCCGGCAGGGAACAGGGCGGCGGGGGTACGGACACGGGTCCCGGTACGGGTACGGGGGCCGGGCCCGAGGGGCAGGAACGGACCTCCGGCCCCCGCCCCGAACCGGGTTCCGGCACCGGCACCGGCACCGGCTCCGATTCCGGCGGCACCGGGCTCGTCGGTCTCGGCGAGCGGGTCCGGCTTGCCGGCGGCACGCTCACCCACCGGGCCACCCGGGACGGCGGCTTCGCCCTGGAGGCGGAGCTGCCCCGGAAGCCCCCCGCCCCGCTGCCCGCCGCGCCCACCTCGGCCCGGGAGCTGGACCGGGTCCGCCGCGAGGTGCGCAAGGGCCTCGCGCGGGCGATCTGGATCCCGCTCGCGCTGCTCGCCGCGCTGGGTCTGCTGATGGCCGGGGTGGCGCTGTGGACGCAGTACCAGTCGTATCTGGAGCCGGAGGACTACGCGAAGATGCGGGTCGGGACGAGCCTGGCGCAGATCTCCGAGGCCTCCGACGGCCTGCCCGGCCACCCGCTCGACCATCCCCCGCACGGGGTGCCGCCCGAACCGGCCGGCATGCACGAGTGCCGGTACTACCGGGCCTCGATGCTCGCGGCGATCCCGGTGTACCGGCTGTGCTTCGTCGACGGGCACCTCGCCGACAAGGCCGAGGTGCCGTGACCGCCGACGGCTACCGCAGCAGCACCCCCGCCCCCGCCCCCTTCGTCTCCTCCGGCAGGGCCACCAGGCCCAGTTCCGCCGGGTGGGCGAGGAGTGGATGGGCGGGGCGGACCCGGACCGTGCAGCCGAAGGTGCCGGTGCGGTCGAGTTCCAGGGTGCCGGCGTACGGCTGACGGCCCTCCAGGTCCGGGCCGCCCGCCGGCTTCAGCGGGACGGCGCGGCTGTCGGCGAGGGTGTCGTCGGCGTCGACCCGGCCGGTGACGGCCTGCACCTCGACGTCCTCGGGGCCGAGCGCGCCGAGGGCCACCCGGACCCGGACGACCGGGGTCGCCCCGAGATCCGCGTCGGCCAGGTCGTCGGCGAGCCCGTCGCCGACCTCGACGTGGTCGACGGTCACCTTGGGCCAGGCGTCCCTGATCCGGGCCTTCCAGGCGGCGAGGTCCCGCGCCCGCTCCGGGGTGAGCGCCCGGCAGGCGCCGGCGGCGGGCACGTACAGCCGCTCGACGTACTCGCGGACCATCCGGTCGGCGAGCACCTTCGGGCCGAGGTCGGTGAGGGTGCGCCGGACCATCGCCGTCCAGCCGGCCGGGACGCCGTCGGCGCCCCGGTCGTAGAAGCGGGGGGCGACCCGGCGCTCGATCAGCTCGTACAGCGCGGCGGCCTCCAGGTCGTCGCGCCGGTCCTCGTCGGCGCCGGCGACCCCGTCGGCGGTGGGGATCGCCCAGCCGAAGTCGGGCTCGAACCACTCGTCCCACCAGCCGTCGAGGACGGAGAGGTTGAGGCAGCCGTTGAGGGCGGCCTTCATGCCGCTGGTGCCGCAGGCCTCCAGGGGGCGCAGCGGGTTGTTGAGCCAGACGTCGCAGCCGGGGTAGAGGCCGCGGGCCATCTCCATGCCGTAGTCGGGCAGGAAGACGATCCGGTGCCGGACCCGGGGGTCGTCGGCGAACCGGACGAGTTCCTGCACGAGCCGCTTCCCGCCGTCGTCGGCGGGGTGGGCCTTGCCCGCGACGACGAGCTGCACGGGCCGCTCGGGGTGGAGGAGGAGGGTCCGCAGCCGGTCCTTGTCGCGGAGCATCAGGGTGAGCCGCTTGTACGAGGGGACCCGGCGGGCGAAGCCGATGGTGAGGACGTCGGGGTCGAGGACGGAGTCGGTCCAGCCGAGTTCGGCGGCTGCGGCCCCGCGCTGCCGCCAGGAGGCCCGCAGCCTCTCCCGTACGTCGGTCACCAGCCGTTCGCGGAGGGTGCGGCGCATCGCCCACAGCTCCCGGTCGGCGGGGTCGGGTCCGAGTTCGCCGACCTCGGGGGCGACCCAGGTGGGGGCGTGGACGCCGTTGGTGATGGAGGTGATCGGCACCTCGTCGGCGTCGAAGCCCGGCCAGAGCCCGGCGAACATGGACCGGCTGACGCCGCCGTGGAGGGTGGAGACGCCGTTGGCGCGCTGGGCGAGGCGCAGGCCCATGGCGGCCATGTTGAAGACGCCGGGCTCGCCGCCGAGCGGGGTCTCCTCGCCGAGGGCGAGGACCCGTCCGGTGTCGACGCCGGGGAGGGCGCCGTCCTCGCCGAGGTGGCGGGCGACGAGGCTCCGGTCGAAGCGGTCGATGCCGGCCGCGACGGGGGTGTGGGTGGTGAAGACGGTGCCGGCCCGGACGGTCTCCAGGGCGCCGTCGAAGTCGAGGCCCTCGCCCTGGAGTTCGCGGATGCGTTCGAGGCCGAGGAAGCCGGCGTGGCCCTCGTTGGTGTGGAAGACCTCGGGGGCGGGGGTGCCGGTGAGACGGCAGTACGTGCGGACGGCGCGGACGCCGCCGATGCCGAGCAGCATCTCCTGGAGCAGCCGGTGCTCGCTGCCGCCGCCGTACAGCCGGTCGGTGACGCCGCGTTCGCCTGGGGCGTTCTCCTCGACGTCGGAGTCGAGCATCAGGAGGGGGACCCGGCCGACCCGGGCGATCCACAGATGGGCGTGGAGGCTCCGGCCGCCGGGCAGCGCCAGGGTGATCCGGGCGGGGGCGCCGTCGGCCTCGCGGAGCAGGGCGACGGGCAGCTCGCCGGGGTCGAGGACGGGGTACTGCTCCTGCTGCCAGCCGTCGCGGCCGAGGGACTGGCGGAAGTAGCCGTGCCGGTAGAGCAGGCCGACGCCGATCAGGGGGACGCCGAGGTCGCTGGCGGCCTTGAGGTGGTCGCCGGCGAGGATGCCGAGGCCGCCGGAGTACTGGGGCAGGGCGGCGGCGACACCGAACTCGGGCGAGAAGTAGGCGAGGGCGGCGGGCGCGTCGCCGGACCGGTCCTGGTACCAGCGGGGGGCGTGCAGATAGGTGTCGAGGTCCTCGGCGGCGGCCCGCAGCCGGGTCAGGAACTCCTGGTCGGCGGCGAGCGCGGCCAGCCGGGGGGCTTCGAGGGCGCCGAGGACCCGGACGGGGTCGGCTCCGGCCGGCCCCTCGGGCGCGAGGGAGTCGAAGAGCGCCCGGGTGGGCTCGTGCCAGGACCAGCGCAGGTTGTGCGCGAGGTCGGCGAGGGGTCGGAGGGTGTCGGGGAGGACGGGACGCACGGTGAATCGACGGATTGCCTTCACGTCGTCCACCTTCGCAGGCGAGTACGGAGCGGAGCGGGCGCACCACGCTGTGCGTCCGGCGTGCCGCTCCGACGGCAGGGGTGGCACGCCGGGCGGGCCGGGGCGCCTCAGCCGATGGCGGGCAGGGGCACCTCGTACGGGGAGCCCTGGTTGACGGTCGTCGGGTCGAAGGCGCCGGTGGCGGCGTACCGGCAGGCGATGGCGGCGAGTTCCTCGGCGGGGATGACCTCGTGGATGTCGGTGAAGCCGTGCGGGGCGCGGGCGTGGGCGAGGTTGATGACGACCTCGGGACCGAGTTCGCGGTTGGCCCGCTGGAGGGCGGTGGTGACGGGGCGGCGGGCGCGTTCGTAGGCGGCGAGGCCCTCGGCGGGGTCGGCGGGGTGCTGGGCGAGCGCGTGGGCGAGGGCGCGGGCGTCGACGATGGACTGGGTCGCGCCGTTGGAGCCGATGGGGTACATGGCGTGGGCGGCGTCGCCGACGAGGGTGGTGCGGCCGTGGGTCCAGCGGTCCAGGGGTTCGCGGTCGACCATCGGGTAGACATGGGCGGAGTCGGCGGCGCGCAGGAGGGCGGGGACGCTGACGCCGTCGAACTCCCAGCCCTCGTAGAACGGCAGGAAGGTCTCGACGGCGACGGGCCGGTTCCAGTCGCCGAGCATCCGTTCGTCGCCCTCGGCCGCCCCGGCCGCGTCCGGGTCTCCGGCTCCGCGCGGGTCCGCCGCCGTGCCGCTGCCGGCCGCCGGGCGGGCGAGCGCCCAGTTCACCAGGACCTCCCCGCCGGGTCCCGTCGGCCGGCTCATCGGATACACGACGGCCTTCTGCCGGTCGTCGCCCGCGATGAACATGGCCGGGCCGACCGCCCGCGCCGGCACCCGGGACACCCCCCGCCAGATCAGCGTCCCGTTCCACGGCGGGGCGCCCTCCGCCGGGTGGAGCGCGGCCCGTACCGCCGAGCGGATGCCGTCCGCGCCGACGAGGACGTCCGCTTCGAGGGAGGCCCGGCCGTGCACGGACCCCGCCCGGTGCTCCAGGCGCAGCCGGGGCCGCCCGCCCGGCAGCGGGTCCACGCCGCACACCCGGACCCCGGTGACCAGGGCGGCCTGCCCGAGCCTGGCCCGTACGGCACCGGCGAGGACCTGCTGGAGGTGGCCGCGGTGGACCGACAGCTGCGGCCAGCGGTAGCCGGCGCCGAGCCCGCGCGGCTCGCGGGAGATCAGCCCGCCCGAGCGGTGGTAGTAGCGCAGCTCGCGGGTGCGCAGGGCGCCCGCTTCGAGGGCGTCGAGCAGGCCGAGGGCGTCGAGCTCGCGGACCGCGTTCGGCATCAGGTTGAGTCCGGCGCCGACCGGGCGGATCGCGGGCGCTGCCTCGACGACGGTGACCCGTTCGAACCCGGCGGCGTGCAGGGCGAGGGCGGTCGTGAGGCCGGCGATGCCGCCGCCGGCGATCACGATGTGCGGTCCCCGCCGGCCGTATCCGCGGGCGGAGCGGTACGGGGAGGGGGAGGGCGTGTGCGGGAACATCTCGACTGCTCCTTCGCGCCGCTAGGCGGCGGACGGCCCGACAGGGGCACCGGCGGGACGGCGCCGCACGGTCGCGCGGCGCACCATGGTCTCGTTCTCCCTGGTCAGATCCAGGATCGAGCGCAGCAGCGCGACCGGGGCCCCGCCGCTGCCCTCCTCGTACAGGCGCACGTCCTCGCGGTACGCCTTGCGGGCGATGCCGAGGTGCCGGGCGCGGAAGGTCTTCAGGAGGCGCAGTACCCGGCCGAGGGCCTGCGCCGAGGCGGTGAGCGCGGGCGGCAGCCGGTCCGCGCCCTCCCGGCCGACGGCGGCGGACAGTCTGCTCACCGCCGACACCCCGCCGCGGTGGCGGGCGTGGAAGGCGCGCCAGGCGGGCAGCGCGTACGGCAGGGACTCGGCGAGGAAGGCGTCGTAGGCGGAGTCGGGGCGGTCGCACTGCCAGAGCGTCAGGTCGACCAGCCAGAGCGGGACCTGGGCGGCGGCGGGGCCGAGGTAGGGGCGGCCGGCCACGTCGACCTCCTCGAAGTACGGGCGCAGGGTGAGCGCGAAGTACTCGGGCGGGACGTGGGCGACGGTGAGGTCGATGGAGTCGACCATCGTCCGCACATGGCGGCCCACCCGGTCGAGGGTGGTGGCGAACGCGGGGTCGTGCGGTTCGAGGCGGGCGATCCGGCCGCAGTCGTCGAGGGCGGCGACCAGGCCGGGGAACACCATCCGTACGGCCTCCTGGAGGCGGGCCTCGGTGGGGTGGCCGGTGTACGAGCGGCGGCGCGGGCCCGGCGGGTTCCACGTCGTGTAGTGGTGGACGGTGTCCCGGGGAATCATGTCGGTGCGGTGGCCGAGGAGTTCGAGGACGGGCAGCGCCTGCGGCACGGCGGCGAGGGGCTGGACGCCGTGACGTTTCAGCGAGCCGAGCAGGATGCCGAGGTCGCGCATCGCGGCGAGCGCGTCGGTGACGCTCCATCGCGCGGCCCGGCCGGGGTCCGGCAGGAGGGTGCGCAGGGCGGCGGCCAGGGCGGCCGTGTCGGCGTCCGCGTTCATGGCGGGGACCGCGGCGAGCAGGGCGTCGGCGCCGAGCGGGTCGGCGGCGCGTATGTCCTCGGTCGTGCGGGGCGAATCGCCGAGCGGCACTGCGGGGCTCCTCTCCTTCGGGGGCTCGGTTCGCCGGGGGTACGCGGCTCACCCGCCGGTGGTGGGCGGTGTTCTGGTGGGGCGGGCGGGGTCTGCGGGGGTGGGGTCAGCGCGGGCCGGGGGTGCGCAGGTCCGGCGTCCGGGGATCCGGTGCCGGGGCGGCCCCGGCCGCCGGTTCTCCCCGGTGGAGCCGTACGGAGAGGAGGGCGGCGAGGGCGGCGAGCGCGGCGCCCGTGAGCAGGGCGGCGCGGTGGCCGGCGGTCTCGGCGACCGCGCGGGAGGCGTCCACGGCCCCGGTGCGGCCGGCGGCGACGGCCACCAGGACGGCGAGGCCGAGGACGGAGCCGAACTGCTGGCTGGTGTTGACGAGTCCGGAGGTGAGTCCGGTCTCCTCGGGGGCGGCCTCGGCGGTGGCGGCCACGTTGGTGGTGACGACGGCCAGCGGCAGGGCGGCGCCCAGGAGGAGGCTGGGGGCGAGGACCGTGCTCGCGAAGGTGCCGTCCGCCCGGAGGGCGAGGGCCAGCCAGAGGGTTCCGGCGCAGAGGAGGACGAAGCCCAGGGTCGTGGTCCGGGGCAGTCCGAGCCGGAAGATGATCCGGCCGGTCTGTGGGGCGACCGCGACGACGACCAGGGAGAGCGGCAGCAGGCCGAGGCCGCCGCCCAGCGGCCCGTACCCGAGCACGCTCTGCAGGTGCAGGCTGACCAGGAAGAACATCGGGAACAGCGTCATCTGGGCGAGCGCCGCGAGGATGTTGGCGAGCCCGAGCCCGGGGCGGCCGAGGACCGCCGGGGGGACCAGCGGGGTGGCGGCCCGGGTCTCGACGGCGGCGAAGGCGAGGAGCAGCGCGAGGCCCGCGCCCCCGGTGGTGAGGGTTCGGGCGGAGAGCCATCCGGCCCCGGCGGCGCCGACGAGCGCGTAGGCCACGAGTCCGAGTCCGGCGGTGCCGGTGAAGGCCCCGGCGAGGTCGAAGCCGCCCCGGTGGTGCGGTCCGGAGCGGTCGGCGCCGCCCGTACGGCCGCCTGGGGCGCTGCCCGTACGGCCGTCCAGGACCCGGAGCGCGAGCGCGCCGAGGCCGGCCGCGAGGACGACGTTCAGCCAGAAGGTGGTGCGCCAGCCGAGGAGGTCGGTGAGGACGCCCCCGCAGACCGTGCCGAGGACTCCGCCGAGGCCGCCCATCGCGGCGAACGCGCCGAGCGCCCGGTGCCGTGCGGGGCCGTCGGGGAAGAGCAGGAGCAGCAGGGCGAAGGCCGAGGCGGCGGCGAGGGCGGCGCCGGCGCCCTGGGCGGCGCGGGCGGCGACGAGCGCGGCGGCGCCGGGGGCGAGCCCGCCCGTGGCGGAGGCGACGGCGAGCAGGGCGAGTCCGGCGAGGAGGACCCGCCGGTGGCCGAGGAGGTCGGCGACCCGGCCGCCGAGGAGGAGGAGTCCGCCGAAGGTGATGAGGTAGGCGTTGGCGACCCAGGAGAGTCCGGTGGGGCCGGAGCCGAGGTCCGCGCCGATCGAGGGCAGGGCGACGTTGACGATCGCGGTGTCGGTGATCAGCAGCAGCTGGGTGGCGGCGAGCAGGGCGAGGGCCCCGCGCCGGGGTCCCGGTGGCGGTGCGGTCACCGGGCCGTCCCCAGGCCGTACCCGTCGAGGCAGTCCTGCGCGAGGCGCTCGCACTCCCCGGCGGAACCGGCCCAGGTCTGCATCGTCAGATAGACGTGCGGGGCGCCGTGGTAGAAGCGTTCGTACTGCTCGTGGCGGCCGGCGAACTCGGAACCGAGCGCGTCCCAGGCGAGCTTGAGGAGTTTGATCCGGTCCTCGGCGGGGTGGCCGGGGGCGCCGAAGTAGCGGCGGACCAGCGGTCCGAGTTCGGGATGCAGCAGATCCCGGCCGCTCGCGGGCAGCTGCACCAGGGCGCCCCCGGCGAGGAGCCTGATGTCCTGGAGGGCGCGCGGGTAGAGCTCGCCGGCCATGATCCGCTGGGCGAAGGAGATCTCCTGCCCGGGGCGGACGCCGCCGCGCCCCCCGTCGACCTGCTCGTACGAGGCCTCCGCGGCGAGCACGAACGCCTTGGCCTGGGCGACCATCCCGAGGAGCCGGCCGACGGCCTGGGTGACGGGCGGCAGTTCCGCGGTGCCGTTGGAGCGGGTGAGGAGGATCGCGAGCCCGGTGAGGAACTCCAGTTTGGTCCAGAAGCGGGTGGCGGACTGGTGGACGAGGTTCGGGTAGGCGGGGGTGCGCCACCAGATGGCGCCGGTGGTGGCCGGGTCCCGGTAGGTGAGGACCCGTTCCCAGGGCACGAAGACGTCCTCGCAGACCAGCATCGCGTCGTTCTCGTCGTACCGGGAGGAGAGCGGCTGGTCGAAGACGGACCGGGAGCGTTCCTCGTAGGAGGTGCGGGAGACCAGCTTGAGGCCGGGGGCGTCCGGCCGTACGGAGAAGGTGACGGCGTGCCCGGTGTCGCCGTCGGCGAGCGGTTCGATGGTGCCGACGAGGATCTCGTCGGCGAAGACGGCTCCGGTGCCGACGGTCTTGGCGCCACGGACGACGATCCCGCCGTCCCGTTCGGCGACGACCCGCAGGGTGAGGTCGTCCTCGCCGTGCCCAGGGGCCGGGTTGGTGAGGGTGAAGGCGGTGTGCAGGTCGCCCTCGGCCAGCCGGCGGTGAAGGGCGAGGACGTGCTCGGCGCCGTCGAAGGACTCACCGGTGAAGACGTCGGGGGCGGCGGCGAACCCTGCCAGGCCCGCGGCCATGTAGTCGGGGGTGCGGCCGAGGAAGCCGTATCCGGCGCGGGCGGTGGTCCGGAATGCGCGGCGGCGGGCGACGAGGTCCTCGTACGAGCGGGGCACGGCGTAGGGGCGGCGCACCCCTCCCCGGACGAGGACGGGGCGGTGCACGGGGTCGTCGGCGAGGTCGTAGAGCCCGGCGAAGGAGGCCGCGGTGGCGCGGAAGGCGGGGTGGGTGGTGACGTCCTCGACCCGCTGCCCGTCGAGCCAGATCTCGCGCCCGTCGCGCAGCCCCTCCAGATACTCCTGCCCGGACCTCGTCACCGGTGTGTCGCCTCTCCTCGGATGTCACGGCTCTGCCGGACCCGAGCCTTTCCGGCACGGTCCGCCCCGGCAATGAACGTCCGTCCAGGGCTCCTTAAGAACCGTCCAGCCGCCCCGCGAAGATGTCAGGTCGGGCCGCGGCGGGGGCCGTTCAGGCCGCCCGGACGACTCCCGCGCGGTACTCCCCCGGGGTCACCCCGAACCATTTGCGGAAGGCGAGGTGGAAGCCGACGGCGCTCTGGTAGCCGACGCGGGCGGGCACGGCGGACTGCGGCAGCGAGGTCTCCCCGAGGAGCCGGCCGGCCTCCTGCATCCGGCGGGCGGAGAGGTAGCGGGCCGGTGACTCGCCGACCAGTTCGCGGAAGGCGGCGGTGAACGCGGAGCGGGACATGCCGACCTCCCGGGCGAGGGAGTCGATGGTCCACGGTTCGGCGAACCGGGTCGCCATCATGACGACGGCCCGGCTGATCCCGGGGTGTCCGAGCAGCGGCAGGGAGGCCGGGCTGTCGGCGAGTTCGCGGAGCAGCGGGCGCAGGGCGAGGACGAGGGCCATCTCGAAGGCGCGCAGGGTGATGAGCCGGTCGCCGGGCCCGACGGGCCGGTCGGGGGCGGCGAGCAGCCGGAGGGTGTCGCGGAGCAGCGGTTCGCGGTCGACCTGGGCGCGGTCGAGGACGAGTGCCCAGGGCAGCGAGGTGTAGAGGCCGGTGGCGGCGCTGGCGTCGTAGTGCAGTCCGGCGCAGAGCAGCCGGCTCTCGGGGCCGGTGCCGTCGATGACGATCTCGCCCGAGGTGCCGGGCCTGCGCTCGGGCAGGACGGCCTTGAGGGGGAGGCCCTGTCGTTCGGGGCGGTCGGAGAGGCGGTGCGCGGTGCCGGTGGGGAAGACGACGAGGTCGCCGGCGTGCAGGGCGACGGGGGGTTCGTCGGCGGTGGTGATCCAGCAGTCGCCCTCGACGACGTAGTGGAGGACGGCGCAGCTGCGTTCGGCGTCCCCTTCGATGGCCCAGGGGGCTCGGACGTGCCAGCGGCTGTCGAAGACGCCGGTGAGCCGGAGGGGTTTGAGGAGTTCGCTCAGCAGGTCGTCGTGCCCGCCCTGGTCGAGTCGGTCGTGCCGGTCGGTTCCCACGGATTCCATGGACGATCCTTCAACTTCCGCCCCGGTTTGTTAATTGAACGGCCGAAGCCGCCGCGGCGAGCCTGGATGACGCCGGCACGGCAGCGGCGGAAGTCTATCGAAGGGCCTCAGAGACACATGTCCAGTGAGATTCCGATGAGGGTGGCGGTCGTGGGGGCGACCGGGTTCCAGGGCGGTGCGGTGGCCCGACTCCTCGCCGACCGGCACCACCGGGTGCGGACCCTGACCCGGCGTCCCGAGGCCGACCGGCCGCCGCTGCCGGGGGCCTTCTTCCTCGGCGGCGATCTGGGGCGGCCGGACGATGTGCGGCGGCTCTTCGAGGGGACCACGCACGCGTTCGTCACGATGCCGCTGGTCTATGAGGCCGAGCGGGTGGAGGCGTACGCCCGGCACATCGGGGAGGCGGCCCGGGAGGCGGGGACGGTCCGGCTGGTCCTCAACACCAACACCCGGATTCCGCTGGGTCCGACGGATGTCGCCGCGTTCGAGACGCGGCGGCTGGCGGAGCGGGTGCTGCGGGAGAGCGGGGTGCCGCTGGTGGTGATCCGGCCGCCGGTGTACCTGGACAACCTGTTCTCGCCGTGGAACGGCCCGTCGCTGGTCGACGAGGGGGTCCTCGCGTATCCGCTGCCGGAGTCCACGCGGACGGCGTGGCTCTCGCACCGGGGTCTGGCGCTGGCGGCTCTCTCGGCACTGACCCGGGAGGGCCTTGAGGGGCGGACCTTCGACATCGGCGGGGAGCGTGCGCTGACGGGCGGGCAGCTGGCGGCGGCGTTCGCCCGGGGCCTGGGGCGGTCGGTGCGGTACGAGGAGCTGGATCCGGCCGTGTTCGAGCGGGGGCTCGGCCGGCTGCTCGGCCCGGAGACGGCGGCCGGGGTGGCGGGGATCTACCACTACATGGCGAGCGGCGCCGATCCGCTGCTGATGGCGGACGACGACGGGGTGTCGACGGAGGTCCTCGCGCTCGAACCGGCCCCGGTGGAGGAGTGGGTGGCCCGCCAGCCGTGGCAGGTGTGGGCCTCGGAGCCGGACGAGGCCGACGAGACCCCGCACCGCTGAGCGGCCGGTCCGACGCGCCGCCGACCACCGGAGACGGCCCCGCCCGACAAGGGCGGGGCCGCTTCTTTGTCCGGGTCCGGTGCTTGCCCGCGTCCTTACGCCCCAGTAGCCCTGGTAGTTGACGAACCTCCGGGATTGCCCACCCGAGGAGCATGGGAAGGCTCCTCCCCGGAATCCCCCGAACCCGTCTCCCCTCGACCTCCGTTCATCCGTGATCGTCCCGTTTCATCTCTCTGTGCCCGCCATCCGGGTGAACGCGGACAGGAGCGGCCATGCCCGCAACCCGGCGGCCGTCGACGGAGCTAGAAAGAGCGCACCACCACCCGCACCCCCGTAACCCGTCAGGTGATGCTGTGAATCCGCTCATGGGACGCATTCCCGTACTGGACGTACGCCCGCTGGTCGACTGCGGCCGGCGCCCCGCCAAAGCGGTGGCCGGAGAGTCCTTCGAGGTGACGGCGACCGTCTTCCGCGAGGGCCACGACGCGGTCGCCGCCAATGTCGTGCTGCGCGGCCCCTCGGGCCGCCCCGGCCCCTGGACGCCGATGCGCGAACTGGCCGAGGGCACCGACCGATGGGGCGCCGAGGTCACTCCGGACGTCGAGGGCCTCTGGACGTACACCGTCGAGGCGTGGAGCGACCCGGTGGCCACCTGGCGCCACACGGCGAAGATCAAGATCCCGGCCGGGATCGACTCCGAACTGGTCCTCGCCGAGGGGGCCGAGCTGCACGAGCGGGCCGCCAAGGGCGTCCCGAAGAAGGGCGGCGGGCGGGAGGCCGTGCTCGCCGCGGCGGACGCCATGCGCGACACCGCGCGCCCGGCGGCGGTCCGGCTCGCGGCGGCGCTCAGCCCCCGGGTGGCCGAGGCCCTCGACCGGCACCCCCTGCGCGAACTCCTCTCCTCCTCGCCCGCGTTGCCGCTCCAGGTGGAGCGGGAGCGGGCCCTGTTCGGCTCCTGGTACGAGTTCTTCCCGCGCTCGGAGGGCGTGCGGAAGGTCAAGGGCCGTACGGTGCCGGGGAACTTCCGCACCGCCGCCGAGCGCCTTCCGGCGGTGGCGGCGATGGGCTTCGACGTGGTCTACCTGCCGCCGGTGCACCCGATCGGCGAGACCCACCGCAAGGGCCCGAACAACTCCCTGTCGGCGGCGCCGCACGACGTGGGCGTGCCGTGGGCGATCGGCTCGCCGGAGGGCGGGCACGACGCGCTCCACCCGGACCTGGGGACCTTCGAGGACTTCGACGCCTTCGTGGCGCGGGCCCGGGAGCTGCGCCTGGAGATCGCGCTCGACTTCGCACTCCAGTGCTCGCCGGACCATCCATGGGTGGAGAAGCATCCGGAGTGGTTCCGCCACCGCCCGGACGGTTCGATCGCGTACGCGGAGAACCCGCCGAAGAAGTACCAGGACATCTACCCGATCGACTTCGACGCCGCCGGCGACCACATGGACGGGATCGTCGCGGAGACCGTGCGGGTGCTGCGGTTCTGGATGGACCACGGGGTGCGGATCTTCCGGGTCGACAACCCGCACACCAAGCCGGTGGTGTTCTGGGAGCGGGTGATCGGTGAGATCAACCGGGCGGACCCGGACGTGATCTTCCTGGCGGAGGCCTTCACCCGGCCGGCGATGATGCGGACGCTCGGCGCGATCGGCTTCCAGCAGTCGTACACGTACTTCACCTGGCGGAACACCAAGGAGGAGCTGACGGAGTACCTGACGGAGCTGTCCGGGGAGACGGCGGCGCAGATGCGGCCGAACCTCTTCGTGAACACCCCGGACATCCTGCACGCCTACCTCCAGGAGGGCGGCCGGCCGGCGTTCGAGGTGCGGGCGGTGCTGGCGGCGACGCTGTCGCCCTCCTGGGGCATGTACGCCGGGTACGAGCTGTGCGAGAACACCCCGCTGCGGGACGGCTGCGAGGAGTACCTCGACTCGGAGAAGTACCAACTGAGGCCGCGCGACTGGGAGTCGCTGGAGCGCTCGGGTGCCACGATCACTCCGCTGATCACCGCTCTGAACCGGATCAGGCGCCGTCATCCGGCGCTCCGCCGGCTGCGGAACCTGACCTTCCATGACACCGGCAACGCGCAGGTGATCGCGTACTCGAAGCGCTCGGGTTCGAACATCGTTCTGGTGGTCGTCAACCTCGACCCGCACCACACCCAGGAGGCTTCACTCTCGTTGAACATGCCGGAACTCGGCCTCGACTGGCACGAGACCGTGCCGGTGCGCGACGAGCTCACCGGCGAGACCTATCACTGGGGCAGGGCCAGCTACGTGCGCCTGGAACCGGGTGTCACACCCGCGCACGTCCTCGTCCTGCGACCGTCCCCGCAGACCGGAGGGTCACCCACATCATGACTGTCAACGAGCCCGTCCCCGACACCTTCGAGGACACTCCCGCCAAGGACCGCGACCCCGACTGGTTCAAGCGGGCCGTCTTCTACGAGGTCCTCGTCCGCTCCTTCCAGGACAGCAACGGGGACGGCGTCGGCGACCTGAAGGGCATCACATCCAAACTGGACTATCTCCAGTGGCTGGGCGTGGACTGCCTCTGGCTGCCGCCGTTCTTCAAGTCCCCGCTGCGGGACGGTGGTTACGACGTCGCCGACTACACGTCGGTGCTCACCGAGTTCGGCGACCTGGCCGACTTCGTGGAGTTCGTCGACGCGGCCCACCAGCGCGGCATGCGCGTGGTCATCGACTTCGTCATGAACCACACGAGCGACCAGCACGACTGGTTCCAGGAGTCGCGGCGCGACCCGGAGGGCCCGTACGGCGACTACTACGTCTGGGCGGACGACGACAAGCAGTACGCCGACGCCCGGATCATCTTCGTCGACACCGAGTCCTCGAACTGGACCTTCGACCCGGTCCGCAAGCAGTACTACTGGCACCGGTTCTTCTCGCACCAGCCCGACCTCAACTACGAGAACCCGGCGGTGCAGGAGGAGATCCTGTCCGCGCTGAAGTTCTGGCTGGACCTGGGGATCGACGGCTTCCGGCTCGACGCGGTGCCGTACCTGTACCAGCGCGAGGGCACCAACTGCGAGAACCTGCCCGCGACCCACGCCTTCCTCAAGCGGGTCCGCAAGGAGATCGACGACCACTACCCGGACACGGTGCTGCTCGCCGAGGCCAACCAGTGGCCGGAGGACGTCGTCGACTACTTCGGCGACTTCCGCTCGGGCGGCGACGAGTGCCACATGGCCTTCCACTTCCCGGTCATGCCACGCATCTTCATGGCGGTACGGCGGGAGTCACGCCACCCGGTATCGGAAATCCTGGCGAAGACCCCGGAGATCCCGTCCGGCTGCCAGTGGGGCATCTTCCTGCGCAACCACGACGAGCTGACGCTCGAGATGGTCACGGACGAAGAACGCGACTACATGTACGCCGAGTACGCCAAGGACCCGCGGATGCGGGCCAACATCGGCATCCGGCGCCGGCTCGCCCCGCTCCTCGACAACGACCGCAAGCAGATGGAGCTGTTCACCGCGCTGCTCTTCTCGCTGCCCGGCTCGCCGGTGCTGTACTACGGCGACGAGATCGGCATGGGCGACAACATCTGGCTGGGCGACCGCGACGGGGTGAGGACCCCGATGCAGTGGACCCCCGACCGGAACGCGGGCTTCTCCTCCTGCGACCCGGGCCGGCTCACCCTGCCGACCATCATGGACCCGGTCCACGGCTACCAGGTGACCAACGTCGAGGCGGGCATGGCCTCGCCGTCCTCGCTGCTGCACTGGACGAAGCGGATGATCGAGATCCGTAAGCAGAACCGGGCCTTCGGGACGGGGATCTACACGGAACTCCCGGCCTCCAACCCGGCGGTGCTGGCCTTCCTCCGCGAGGACGGCGACGATCTCGTCCTCTGTGTGAACAACTTCTCGCGGTTCGCGCAGCCGACCGAACTCGATCTGCGGCGCTTCGACGGCACCCACCCGGTGGAGCTGATCGGCGGGGTGACGTTCCCGGCCATCGGCCAGCTCCCCTACCTCCTGACCCTTGCGGGTCACGGCTTCTACTGGTTCCGTCTCAAGAAGGGCTGACCGACGGTCGGTTCGGACGCGATCCGGGGCGGGACGGTTTCCTCCGTCCCGCCCCGGGCACCATGTCCCCCCACACGTTCCACGTGTCGATCCAGGTCCATACGGGCCTTCTTGCCGGACCCGTACGGATCTTCCCCTTCCGACACGTCCCGCACATCCGGACAGCCCCAGCCGCCATCCGGGACACTCTGCGCATTTGAACGCATACGACAGCCAACTGCGCGCCCCGGGGAAAGGACGCGATGCCATGCCGGAGACCGCATCCACCACCCGGGCCCCGGACGCCCTCCTTCCGTCCCTCGCCCCCCTGCTCCACGAATGGCTGCCACGGCAGCGCTGGTTCGCGGGCAAGGGCCGCCGGGTCACCGGATTCACCCTGGACGCGGCCACCGAGCTGCTCCCCCTGGACGGCTCGGGACCCGGCCTCCTCCATCTGCTCGTACGGGTCGAACAGCCGGGCCGCCCGGCCGGGACGCCCGCCGACTGCTACCAACTGCTCCTGGGCGTAAGGACCCAGCTGCCGCCCCGCCTCGCCCCCGCCCTGATCGGGCGGATTCGGCAGGGCCCGCTCGCCGGACGCGCCGTGTACGAGGGGCTGCGCGATCCGCGGCTCGCCGGCCTCCTCTACGAGCGGCTGCGCACCCCGGGCCGGACCGGCCCGCTGCGCTTCCACGCCACGGCCTCGCTGCCGCCCGCCCTCGCCCCCCGGGTGCTCGACACCGAGCAGTCGAACTCGTCCCTGGTCTATGGGGATTCGTTCATCCTGAAGATCTTCCGCCGGGTCAGCCCGGGGGCCAACCCCGACCTGGAACTGCCGCTCGCCCTCGCCGGGACGGGCTGCGCCAGGGTCCCGGCCCCGGTCGCCTGGTTCGAGACGGGGGCGGCCACGCTCGGCGTCCTCCAGCCGTTCCTGCGCGACTCCCGCGACGGCTGGCGGCTCGCGCTCGACGCGCTCGCCGACGGAAGGGAGTTCGCCGCCGAGGCGCGGGCCCTCGGCCGGGCCACGGCCGAGGTCCATCTCGCCCTGGCGGAGGCGCTGCCGACCCGGCGGCTCACCCGCGCCGAGACCGAACAGCTCGCGGCGGCGATGGACCGGCGGCTGCACGCCGCCGCGCAGGCCGTCCCGGCGCTCATGCCGTACGTCCCCGGCCTCCGGGCCATCTTCGAGGCGGCGAGCGGCGCCGGCAGCGGGGGTGTGGTGCAGCGCATCCACGGCGATCTGCACCTGGGGCAGACCCTGCGGGGTTCCGACGGCGGCTGGGCCGTCATCGACTTCGAGGGCGAGCCGGCGAAGCCGCTGGACGAGCGGCGGAGCCCCCAGCCCACGGTCCGCGACGTCGCCGGGATGCTCCGCTCCTTCGACTACGCGGCCCGCACCCACCGCCCCTGGAACGCGGACTGGGCGGCGCGCTGCCGGGCCGCGTACTGCACGGGCTACGCGGAGGCGGCCGGGGCCGACCCCCGCACCGATCCCGCTCTCCTGCGCGCCTACGAGACCGACAAGGCGGTGTACGAGGTCGTCTACGAGGCCCGGCACCGGCCGGACTGGCTGCCGGTCCCGATGTCCGCGATCGAGCGCCTGTCGGCCCCCCGATGACCCGCCACGCGCGGGCCGCCGGGCCCGGCCGTACCCCCGTTCGGACCAGTGCGGGGCGCCCCCCGGCGGCCCCCGCCTGCGGGAACCGCACGCGCCCCCGTTCGGCCGAGTGTCCCGCCCCGGCACCCCACCGTTGCGCATCCGTACCCCCCGTGACCCTCAGGAGGCATCCCGGTGACCGCCCGCCCCGCAGGCAAGTCGGCCCGCAGCACCAAGTCCCCCGCGCCCCGGACGGCGCCACCGCTCGACCCGGGCGACCGGGCCCGGCTGCTCGCCGGGGAGCACCACGATCCGCACGGTGTGCTCGGCGCGCATCCGGTGCGGGGCGGGGTGGCGGTCCGGGTGCTGCGCCCGTGGGCGAAGGAGGTGACCCTCCTCACCAAGGGCCGGCGCGTCCCGCTCGCGGACGACGGCGACGGGTTCTTCTCCGCGCTGCTCCCGCTGCTGCGCAAGGTCCCCGCGTACGAGCTGCGGGTCCGCTACGACGGGCCGGACGAGCTCGCCGCGCACGACCCGTACCGCTTCCTGCCGTCCCTCGGGGAGCTGGACCTGCATCTGATCGGGGAGGGCCGGCACGAGGAGCTGTGGACGGCCCTCGGCTCCCGCGTCATGACCCACGAGGGTGTGACCGGCACCCGGTTCGCGGTGTGGGCGCCGAACGCGCGGGGAGTGCGGGTCACCGGTGACTTCACGCACTGGGACGGCACGGGTCTGCCCATGCGCTCGCTGGGCTCGACGGGCGTGTGGGAGCTGTTCGTGCCGGGGATCGGCGAGGGGGCGGTGTACAAGTACGACATCACCCGGCCGGACGGTACGCACACGGTGCGTGCGGACCCGCTGGCCCGGCGCACGGAGTGCCCGCCGAACACGGCGTCGATCGTCACCGAGTCGCACTACACCTGGGACGACGCGGAGTGGATGGCGCGGCGCGGGGCGCGCCCCCACCACGAGGCGCCGCTCAGCGTGTACGAGGTCCATCTGCCGTCCTGGCGGCCGGGGCTGACCTACCGCCAGCTCGCGGAGCAGCTGCCCGCGTACGTACGGGATCTCGGTTTCACCCATGTGGAGCTGATGCCGGTCACCGAGCATCCCTTCGGCGGTTCGTGGGGCTACCAGGTCACCGGCTTCTACGCGCCGACGGCCCGGATGGGCACCCCGGACGACTTCAGGCTCCTGGTCGACGCGCTGCACGCGGCGGGGATCGGCGTCCTGATGGACTGGGTGCCCGCGCACTTCCCGAAGGACGACTGGGCGCTCGCGGAGTTCGACGGCCGTCCGCTGTACGAGCACGAGGACCCGCGCAGGTCGCACCATCCCGACTGGGGGACCCTGGAGTTCGACTACGGCCGCAAGGAGGTGCGGAACTTCCTGGTGGCGAACGCCGTGTACTGGTGCCAGGAGTTCCACATCGACGGGCTGCGGGTGGACGCGGTGGCGTCGATGCTCTACCTGGACTACTCGCGCGAGCACGGCGAGTGGCTGCCGAACGAGTTCGGGGGCCGGGAGAACCTGGACGCGGTGGCGTTCCTCCAGGAGATGAACGCGACGGTGTACCGGCGCTGCCCGGGGATCGTGACCTTCGCGGAGGAGTCCACGGCCTGGGACGGGGTGACGCGGGCGACGGACCAGGTGGGGCCGGGCGGCCACGGCGGTCTCGGCTTCGGCATGAAGTGGAACATGGGCTGGATGCACGACTCGCTGGAGTACGTGCGGAAGGAGCCGGTGCACCGGAAGTACCACCACCACGAGATGACCTTCTCGATGGTGTACGCGTACAGCGAGAACTACATCCTGCCGATCTCCCACGACGAGGTGGTGCACGGCAAGCGGTCGCTGGTGTCGAAGATGCCGGGCGACTGGTGGCAGCAGCGGGCGAACCACCGTGCGTACCTGGGCTTCATGTGGGCCCATCCGGGCAAGCAACTCCTTTACATGGGGCAGGAGTTCGCGCAGGGCGGGGAGTGGTCGGCGGACCACGGGCCGGACTGGTGGCTGCTGGATCCGGCGTACGGGGCGGAGGCCGACCACAGGGGTGTGCGGGATCTGGTCCGCGACCTGAACACGGTGTACGCGGCGACGCCCTCGCTCTGGGAGCGGGACACGGCCCCCGAGGGCTTCCAGTGGGTGGCCGGGGACGCGGCGGAGGACAACGTGTTCGCGTTCCTGCGCTTCGACGCGTCCGGGGCGCCGCTGCTCTCGGTGTCGAACTTCTCGCCGGTGGTGCGGCACGACTACCGGCTCGGTGTGCCGGAGGACGTGGTGGCCTGGGCGGAGGTCCTGAACACGGACGCAGGCCGGTACGGCGGTGGTGACGTGGTGGGGCGGGACCCGGTGAAGACCGAGTCGGTGCCGCACCACGGGCGGGCGGCGAGCCTGCGGATGACGCTGCCGCCGCTGGCGACGGTCTGGCTGCGTCCGGCCTGAGCCCGGTACCGGGCGAGGCCCTGCGGTGCGGAGGGCCGTGGACGCAAAGGTCTGCGGCCTTCCGGTGACCGGCGATCACTCCTTGATCATTCATTCGTTCGGACACACAGTCCTCTGTTCGGCTATCTTCGCTCTCGGATCGTGCCGACGGATCCGGACGAGTGGGGACAACCATGCAGAAGACCGTGGAGCGGCCCCTGTCGCCGCAGCTCTGCCACCGGGCGCGCGGCGAGGACACCTTCCCCGTCGAGTGGCGACCGCTCGACGGGCGGGACCGCTTCGCGGTACGGGCCACCTGGCCCGCCGACCACCCGTTCTTCGCCCCGCTCGGCCGGGGCGACGAGCGGTGTCACGACCCGCTGCTCGTCGTGGAGACGCTGCGGCAGGCCACGATGGCCCTCCTGCACGCGGCCCACGGCATGCCGCTGACCCGGCACATCCTGCTCGGCGAGATCTCCCTCTCCTGCGACCCGGCGGGGCTCGCGGTGGCCGGCGAGGACGTCGACATCGAGGTCTGGTTCACCGAACTCACCTCCAGGGGAGGGGAGTTGAGTCGCATGCGGGTCGAGTGGACCGTGCGCCGGGCGGCGGGCGTCGTCGCGACCGGCGGGGCCGACGCCCGGTTCGCCGGCCCCGGGGCCTACCGCAGACTGCGCGGCGGACACGTCGAGCCCGGGGTCGTACGGCCGGGACCGGACGCCCGCCGGATCCCGGCGGACCGGACCGGCCGGACCAGACCCGAGGACGTGCTGCTCGCCCCGGGCGACCGGACGGACGCCTGGGAACTGGTCGTCGACACCGGCCACCCCACCCTCTTCCAGCGCCCCAACGACCACATACCGGGGATGCTCTTCCTCGAAGCCGCCCGGCAGGCGGCCACCGCCGCCGCCTGGCCCCGCCCCTTCGTGCCGGCCGAACTGCGGATCGCCTTCCACCGGTACGCCGAGTTCGACGGCGGCCCCTGCCTGCTCCGGGCGGAGCCCGGGAGCACGGCGGGGTCGGTCCGGGTCACCGGCCACCAGGCAGGCGAGCCGCTGTTCAGCTGCGCGCTGCGGAGCGGATGATCCCGAGGCGCTGGGTCGCCCGGGTCAGCGCCACGTACAGGTCGTTGGTGCCGTGGGCGGCGCCGGCGACGATGCCCTCCGGGTCGACGACGAGGACGGTGTCGAACTCCAGGCCCTTCGCCTGCCGGGGGTCGAGCAGCACCACCGGCCGGGTGAGGTCGGGGGCCGGTCCGTACGCGGCCTCCGGCAGGGCGGCGACCAGGCCGGGGAGCAGCTCCGGCGGGGCGATCACGGCGATCCGGCCCTCGGCGCGCAGCTCGGCCGCCACCGCGTCGGCGGCCTCCTTCACCGGGTCCTCGACCGTACGGTCCCAGGGCTCGACCCCGGTGGAGCGCACCGAACTCGGGGGCCGGAACCCGGGGTCGTCGGCCCTTCGCACCTCGGCGGCGACCGCCATGATCTCGGCGGGCGTCCGGTAGTTGACCCCGAGGCGCACCAGTTCCCAGCGGTCCTCCACATAGGGGGCGAGGATGCGTTCCCAGGCGCCGACGCCGGCCGGGTCGCCGGTCTGGGCGGGGTCGCCGACCAGGGTCATCGAGCGGTTGGGGCTGCGGCGCATCAGGAGCCGCCAGGTCATCGCGGAGAGCTCCTGCGCCTCGTCGACGATGATGTGGCCGAAGGCCCAGGTGCGGTCGGCGGCGGCCCGCTCGGCGGCGGTGCGGTGGTCGGCCTCCTCGTGGCGCTCCGCGAAGCGCTCGGCGTCGATGATGTCGTGCGCGGAGAGGACCTCGGAGGCGTCCTTGTCGTACTCCTCCTTGTCCTCGAACTCGTAGGTGCGGGAGGCGTAGGAGACGTCGAGGACGCCCTGCGCGTACTGGATCTGCTTCTGCCGTTCGGCCTCCTCGGCGGCGCGGACGGCCGAGTCGTCCTCGCCGAGGAGTTCGGCGGCCTCGTCGAGCAGGGGCACGTCGGCGGGGGTCCAGGGGCCGCCGTCGCGGCGGATCTCGCCGGCGTCCGTCTCGGTGAGGTGGGTGGGCTCGGCGAGGTAGCCGGCGAGGAACTCCCCCGGGGTGAGCACGGGCCAGAGGGTGTCGATCGCCGCGTGGACCTCGGGGTTGCCGGCGATGCCCTTGGCGAGCAGGGCGATGTCGTCGGGGCCGAGGAAGTTGGGGCCGCCGTAGGGGTCGGCGCCGATCCGGTCGGCGAGCTGCTCGGCGAGCGCGTCGAGGATCCGGAAGACGAAGTAGGGGCGGGCCAGGTTGTGCGGGAGGGCCGTCTCACGGGCCTTGTGCCGGGCCTCCAGGGCCATGTCCCAGTCGATGACGAGGTCGCCGTCCTCGTGCGGGACGACGAGCGGTTCGCCGCGCTCGGGGACCTGCTGGCGGTCCCGTACGGCGGCGGCGAGCGCCCCGGCCATCGCGAGGTCGCCCTTGACGGCGGCGGCGCGGGGGGTGTCGGTGCCGGTGGCGCGGACGCCGGGGAACAGCTCGGCGGGGGTGGCGAGGAGGACGCCGGTCTCGCCGAGCGAGGGCAGGACGTTGCCGATGTAGCCGAGGAAGGCCGGGTTGGGGCCGACGATGAGGACGGCCCGCTTGGCGAGCTGCTCGCGGTGCGCGTAGAGGAGGTACGCGGCCCGGTGCAGCGCCACGGCGGTCTTGCCGGTGCCGGGGCCGCCCTCGACGACGAGGACCCCACGGTGCGGGGAGCGGATGATGGCGTCCTGCTCGGCCTGGATGGTCTGCACGATGTCGTGCATCCGGCCGGTGCGGGCGGCGTCGAGCGCGGAGAGCAGCACCTCGTCGGCGTCGCGGCTCTCGTGACCGGTGCGGGTGGCGTCGGCGAGGTCGAGCACCTCGTCGTGGAGGGAGACGACCTCGCGCCCCCTGGTGGTGATGTGCCGGCGACGGGAGAGCCCCATGGGCTCGTACCCGGTGGCGAGGTAGAAGGGGCGGGCGATCTCGGCGCGCCAGTCCACGACGAGCGGGGTGCGGTTCGGGTCGTCCTCGCGGATGCCGAGCCGGCCGATGTGGTGGTCGGGGCCGTCCTTGAAGACCAGGCGCCCGAAGCAGAGCCCGCTCTCGCCCGCGTTGAACGCCGCGAGGAGCCCGGACTGCTCGGCGACCATCACGTCCCGTTCGAGACGGCCCTGGTTGCTGCCGACCCCGGGGGTGCGCAGGGCGCGCTCGACGGCGGCCTCGGCCTCGTCCCGCAGGACGTCGAGCCGTGCGTAGAGATCGGTGATGAATTGCTGTTCGTTCCGAAATTCCTCGGTTGACAATTCGACTCCCGGCGCGATACAGTGCGTTTATTGAACTTCTCCGTGTTTTCGGTGTGCCTGAATGGCGTGCCGGACACGGAACCCATTAATATACGCGAGCAAATACCCCGACTGTCAATTCTAGTCGGGGTATTTCCGTACGCCCTGCGGAAGCTCCGGGCGCCGGGGCTACCCGAGGACGTCCTCCAGGTCCGCCAGCAGACGGCGCTTCGGCCGGGCGCCCACGAGGGACTTCACCGGCTCCCCCGCCCGGAAGACCATCATCGTCGGGGTGGCGAGGACCCCGTACCGCAGCGCGGTCTCCGGGTTGCGGTCCACGTCGATCTCCACGATCCGCAGCCGGGCCGCCTCCTCCGTCGCGATGGCCGCGAGCACCGGCTTCAGCTGCCGGCACGGCCCGCACCACTCCGCGGTGAACTTCACCAGGACCGGCAGCCCGGCCCCCAGCACCTCCGTCCCGAAGTCCGCGTCCGTGACCTCGGCCACGCTCTCCGTGTACGTCGTCAACTCCGTCACCCCTCCGTATCCGTCACCGCTTCGAGTTCGCACCGGGGCTCCGGGCCGTGCGGCAGTTCCGCCTCGGCCCGCAGCAACTGGGCGCCCACCTGGGCGCGTACCGCCTGGAGCTGTTCGATGAGCCCGTCCAGCTCGGCGACCTTCCGCCGGTAGACGGCGATCGACGCGGGACAGGAGTCCCCCGCCGGATGCCCCGCGCGCAGGCAGTCGACGAACGGCCGCGTCTCCTCCAGCTCGAACCCGAAGTCCTGAAGGGTCCTGATCTGCTGAAGCAGCCGCAGGTCGTCCTCGTCGTACGTGCGGTACCCCCGCTCCGTACGCCGGGCGGTCAGCAGACCGCGGGACTCGTAGTACCGCAGGGCCCGCGTGGTGGTCCCCGCCTGCTCGGCCAGCTCTCCGATGCGCATGTCCCCGACCGTACGGCTTGACGCCGACGTCAAGGCAAGGAGTCAGTGCGAGGCGGCCGATCGCCGACCGGGACGACGAGGCCGCGCTGGAACGCGCGCTGGGCGGCCGGACCTTCGACGTCGTCGTCGACCAGGTCTGCCACACCCCGCGCCCGGCCGCCGTCGCACGCCGGGTCCTCGGGCCGCGCACCCGGCGCCATAGGACCGGGGTCCGGGGCGGAGCCCCGGCTCGGGAAGGGGCGGGGTGGGGAAAAGAACCCCCGCCCCGCCCCCACCCACCCGTCGGACCCGCCGTCAGACCCCGGCCCGCGCCTTCTCCTCGCCCCCCTCGGCCCGCTGATCCGGCACCGGCACCGCCGCAGCGTGCTCGTCGACGAGCGTCTTCTCGTCGAACGGCACCCGCCCCGCCAGCACCTCCGTCACCCGCGCCTTGTCGATCTCCTTGGTCCACGTGCCGACGAGCACGGTCGCCACGGCGTTCCCCGCGAAGTTGGTGAGGGCGCGCGCCTCGCTCATGAAGCGGTCGATGCCGACGATCAGGCCCACGCCGTCGACCAGGTCGGGCCGGTGCGACTGGAGACCGCCCGCGAGGGTCGCGAGACCGGCGCCGGTCACGCCCGCCGCGCCCTTCGACGCGATGATCATGAAGAGGAGCAGCGAGATCTGCTCGCCGAGCGAGAGCGGGTCGCCCATCGCCTCGGCGACGAAGAGCGAGGACATCGTGAGGTAGATCGCGGTGCCGTCGAGGTTGAAGGAGTAGCCGGTCGGCACGGTGATGCCGACGACCGGCTTGCTGACGCCCAGGTGCTCCATCTTCGCGATGAGCCGGGGAAGGGCCGACTCGGAGGACGAGGTGGAGAGGATCAGCAGGAACTCACGGCCCAGGTACTTCAGCAGGGACCAGATGTTGATCCCGGCGACCAGCCTGAGGATCGCGCCGAGCACGACGAAGACGAAGATCGCGCAGGTCAGATAGAAGCCGATCATGATGACGGCCAGCGACTTGAGCGCGTCGACACCGGTCGCGCCGACGACGGCGGCGATCGCGCCGAACGCGCCGACGGGCGCCGCCCACATGATCATGCCGAGGATGCGGAAGACCAGCCGCTGGATGTGCCCGATCCCGCGCAGGACCGGCTCGCCGGCCGACCCCATGGCCTGCAGGGCGAAGCCCGCGAGCAGCGCGACCAGGAGGGTCTGGAGGACCTCGCCCTCGGTGAACGCGGAGACGATGGTCTTGGGGATGATCCCGAGCAGGAAGTCCGGCGTGGACTCGCTCGCGCCCTCCGCCTGCTTGGCCCCGGCCTCGGCCAGCTCCTTGGTGAGGTGGAGGCCGGATCCGGGCTCCAGGATGTTGCCGACGACCAGGCCGATCGCGAGTGCGACGGTCGACATGACCAGGAAGTAGCCGAGGGCGAGTCCGCCGACGGCGCCGACCTTGGCGGCCTTCCGCACCGAGCCGACGCCGAGGACGATCGTGCAGAAGATGATCGGCGAGATCATCATCTTGATCAGGTTGACGAATCCGGTGCCCAGCGGCTTGAGCTCGACGGCGACGCCCGGGGCCAGGAACCCGACCGTGATGCCGAGCAGTACGGCGCCGATGACGGCCAGATACAGATAGTGGGTACGGTCCCGGCGTGCGGCCACGGGGTCCTCCTCGTGCTGATGGGTGTCCACGTCCCGGTGGACTCCGCGACTATCCATCAGCCTGTGACCGGGGTCACCGTTGCGTACGTTTCGTTCACGGCCGAAACGTCGGGAGGCCCGTACGGGAAGGGAACGATTCGGGAACGCAATGCTCAGGAGCAAATTCCGGCGTGCACACTTACCCGCATGCGTCTCCCCCTTCCCCGCCCCCGCAGCCTGGCCGGCCAGCTCTTCGCGATGCAGGTCGTGCTGGTGGCCGTCGTCGTGGCGGGGTGCGCGGTCTTCGCGTACGTCACGGACCGGGCGCAGGCCGAGGAGACCGCGCGGCGCCAGGCGACGGCGACCGCCGCCGCCGTGGCCGACTCCCCCTCGGTGGTCGCCGCGGCCCGCTCCGCCGACCCGACGGCGGCCCTCCAGCCGTACGCCGAGTCGCTGCGCCGCCACGCGGGCGTGGCGTTCGTGGTGATCATGGCCCCGGACGGCACCCGCTGGACGCACCCCGAGCCGGAGCAGATCGGCCGGACCTACCTCGGGCACATCGAGCAGGCGCGGGCCGGCCGGCCGTACTCCGAGACCCACCTCGGGATCCTCGGCCCCTCCGTACGGACGGTGGCGCCGGTCTTCGACGGCGGCGGCCGGGTGGTCGCGCTGGTCAGCGCGGGCATCACCATCGACAAGATCAGCGAGCAGGTACGGGAGCAGGTCACCGCCCTGCTAGGCATGGCGGGCGTGGCGCTGGCGCTCGGCGGCGCGGGCACGTACGTGGTCAACGCGCGGCTGCGCCGCCATACGCACGGCATGAACGCGACGGAGCTGAGCCGGATGCACGACTATCACGAGGCCGCGCTGCACGCGGTGCGCGAGGGGCTCGTGATGCTCGACGGGCAGCGGCGGATCGCCCTCATCAACGACGGCGCGCGGGAGCTGCTCGGCCTGGACGAGGGGGCCGTCGGCCGGCCGGCGACCGGACTCGGCCTGCCCGCGCCGCTGACGGGCGCGCTGCTGTCCTCGGAGCCGCGCGTCGACGAGACCCATCTGACCGCCGACCGGGTCCTCGTCGTCAACACCCGCCCGGTGGTGGGCGGGGAGCGGCGCGGCACCGTCGTCACGCTCCGGGACCGCACCGAGCTGCAGACGCTGTCCGGCGAGCTGGACTCGGAGCGGGGGTTCACGGAGGCGCTGCGCTCGCAGGCCCACGAGGCGGCGAACCGGCTGCACACCGTGGTGTCGCTCATCGAGCTGGGCCGGGTGGCGGAGGCCGTGGAGTTCGCGACGGCGGAGCTGGAGCTCGCCCAGGCGCTGACCGACCGGGTCGTCGACGCCGTGGGCGAACCGGTGCTCGCGGCACTGCTGCTCGGGAAGGCGGCGCAGGCCAACGAGCGGGGCGTGGAGCTGGTCCTCACCGAGGACAGCCGGATCGACGACGGCCTGGTCCCGGCGACGCTGCCGTCCCGTGACCTGGTGACGATCCTGGGCAATCTGATCGACAACGCCGTGGAGGCGGCGGGCGGCACCCCGCACGCGCGGGTGACGGTCACCGTGGCGGCCCGGACGGGCGACGGCGAGCTGCTGCTCCGGGTCGGCGACAGCGGCCCCGGCGTCCGCCCGGCCGACCGCGACGCGGTACTCGGCCGCGGCTGGACCACCCGGGGCCCCGGCCGGGGCCTCGGCCTGGCCCTGGTCGGCCAGGCGGTCTCCCGCGCGTCGGGCACGCTGGACGTCACGGACGCGGCGGAGGGCGGGGCGGAGGGCGGGGCGGAGTTCACGGTCCGGCTGCCGCTGGCGGGCACCGCACCGGCACCCGCGCCCGCACAGGCACACGCACCCGCACGGGTCGGCCCCCGCCCGGGCGCCCGCTCCCCCCGTACCCCCAGCACCGACAACCGCACCACCGAGGTGTCCGCATGAGTGGTGTCGCGCCCCTCCGTGTTCTCGTCGTCGAGGACGATCCCGTCGCCGCCGACGCCCACGCGCTCTACACCGGGCGCGTCGAGGGCTTCACCGTCGTCGGTGTCGCCCACTCCCGCGCCGCCGCCGTGCGCGTGCTCGACCGGACGCCGGTCGACCTGATCCTGCTCGACCTGTACCTGCCCGACGGCCACGGCCTCCAGCTGCTCCGCGCGCTGCGCGCCGCCGGGCACTCCGCCGACGTCATCGCCGTGACCTCCGCCCGCGACCTCGCCGTCGTACGGGAGGGCGTCTCCCTCGGCGTCGTCCAGTACGTCCTGAAGCCCTTCGCCTTCGCGACCCTCCGGGACCGGCTCGCCCGGTACGCCGAGTTCCGGGCCTCCGCCGGCGAGGCCTCCGGGCAGGACGAGGTGGACCGGGCCCTCGCGACCCTGCGGGCCCCGCACCCCGCGACCCTCCCGAAGGGCCTGAGCGCGCCCACTCTGGAGGCCGTCACCCGTGGCCTCAGGGCCGCCCCCGCCGGGCTCACCGCCGCCGAGGCCGGAGCGGCCGTCGGGATCTCCCGGATCACCGCCCGCCGCTATCTGGAACACCTGGTCACGGGGGGCCGGGCGGTACGCGCCCCGCAGTACGGCCAGATCGGCCGGCCCGAGCTCCAGTACCGCTGGCTGGACGGCGGGAACCGCGGTTACTGATCGGTTCCCACGTTCCTACGACCTCGCACGTTGGCGGAACGCACCGTAGCCGGCCGTCACCCTCCGCACTACCGTGGCCGGGTGCACCAACCCTCCCCGCCCTTCGACGCCCTGGCCGCCCGTCGGCTCCGCGAGGGCCTCGGCATGGCCCCGGGCCATGTCGCGTACGGCCTCCGCGCGCAGTACGGCCTCCTCGTCCACCCCGACACCGTCCTCGCCTGGGAACGTGGCCGCGCCGTCCCCGGCGAGCAGGAACTCACCGCCCTCGCGGGTGTGCTGTGGTGCTCCCCCGCCGAGCTGATGGCCGCCGCCTCCAGCCTGCGCGAGCACCGCATGGCGCGCGGGCTCACGGCGGACGAGCTGGCCCGGCACGTGGGGCTCTCGGCCCAGGCGTACCAGCGGATGGAGGACGAGGGGCGCTGGCGCGGCACCGAACGCCAGACGGCCGCCCTCGCCGAGGTCCTCGGCCTCGGCCCGCGCGCCCTGATCACCGCGACCGGCGGCGACGAGCGTCTCGCCGAGCTGCTGCGCGACGCCGCGACCACGCGCTGGCAGGCGTACGTGAAACCGGCGGTGAAGATGCTGCCGCTGCCCAAGCGGACCGTGGAGTCCGCGCTCCAGCGGCTGCACACCGAGTACCACGCCCGGATGGCGGCGACCAGCAGCTGGGGTGCCTCGGCCGCGACCGGCGACGAGGGCCGCGCGTACCTGGACGGGATCACCGGCCATTTCTGGGCGGCCACGGGCGCCTGAGCCGGCGCGGCTCCGTACATTTGGCGTCGTGAGACGACACATACCCTTCGAACGACTCCACAACTTCCGTGACCTGGGCGGCTATCGGACCGCCGACGGCGGGACCGTGCGGTGGGAGACCCTCTACCGCTCCGACTCCCTCGCCAAGCTCGCGGACGCCGGACCGGATGACCAGGAACGCTTCCGCGCGCTGGCCGTCGCCACCGTGATCGACCTGCGCTACCCGTGGGAGATCGCCGCCAAGGGCCGCCTGCCGGAGACCGCGGGCGTCGACTGGCACAACCTCTCCATCGAGCACCGCCCCTACGACCAGGCGGAGATCGACCCCGCGCTCGACCCCTGGCGCTACCTCGCGGACCGCTTCGCCGAGGTCGCCGAGGACGGCGCGGCGGAGCTCCGTACGGCCCTGGAGGTCATCGCCCAGGCCGACGGACCGCTCGTCTTCCACTGCGCCTCGGGGAAGGACCGTACGGGTCTGCTCGCGGCCGTCGTCCTCGCCCTCCTCGGCGTCCCGGACGAGGAGATCCTCGCGGACTTCGCGCTCACCGAACTCGCCACGGAGCGGCTGATCGCCGACTGGCGGGCGGCGCACCCCGGCCGGGAGCCGCGCTGGCCGGGGTACGGCCGGGCGCCCGCCGAGATCATCCGGCTGTTCCTCGAAGACCTGCGCGCGCGGTACGGCTCCGTGGACGCGTACGTCACCGGCCATGTCGGGCTCGACCCGGCGGTGGTGACGGCGCTCAGGGCCCGGCTCGTCGAGGCCCCGTAGCCGCCGCGCCGCCCGGCCCGGTCAGTCCCGGCGCTCGAAGGTGAAGAGCTGGCCGGCGGCGTCCGGCGCGCAGGGCGCCTGGGCGAGCGGCGCCCAGGCCGCGTCACGGTCACCGGTGACCGTGACGCAGCTGCCGGGCGTCGCGGAACCGACCGGGACGATCCGGTGGCCCCGGACGGGACGGCCGTACGGTTCGAGGGCGAAGGTCTCCACCCGGCTCGGATCGCCGCACTCGGAGTCCTCGTACGCGGCACCGGGGACGCGCCCGCCGGACGGTATGCCCGAGCAGCCGGGGCCGAGGTCCGGGTGGTCCGAGGCGATCCTCCACCGGCCGGCGCCCACCGCCACCAGCGAGTAGAGCGGCACGCCCGGCTCGGCGCAGGGCACCTGGTGGACCTGCCCGGTCCGGGTGCCGCGCCGCTCCCCGAGGCAGAGGCCGGTGCCGGTCACCCGGATGCGTACGTCCCCGGCGGCGGGCGCGGAGGCGGAGGCGACGGGGGTACGGGGCGGCTGCCCGGCGGGCCCGGTGCGCCCGTCGCGCAGGAACGCGACCACGCTGACCCCGGCGAGCACGAGCCCGGCCACGGCGACGACGGCGACGAGGGCGCGCCGTATCCGCGACGGGGCGGGGTCGGGGGAGCCCTGGGGATCGGGCCCCACGGGCCAGACGGGCGAGGGCGGACGGTGGTCGGGACCGGGAACGTCCGGGGGCAGGGGGCCGTCCGAGGGCCAGGGTGCATCCGGCGGCCGGGGCCCGTCCGAGGCGTCGGGCACCCCGGAGGCTTCCGGCGAGGCCGAGGGGCCGGGCGCCCCCGTGTCCGTACCGCCACGGCCTGCACCCGGAGCCGCACCCGCACCCGCACCCGCATCAGGGCTCACGCCGTCCTCGGGATCCGCGCCCGCCTCCCCCTCCCCCCGTACCCCCGCCAGCCGTCTCCGTGTCGTCCGCCAGTGCGCCAGCTCCGCCGGCGGCGCCCCGCACGCGCGGACGAAGACGGTCAGCAGCTCCTCGCGGGGCAGGGTCGCGCGGGCCAGCATGTCGGCCACGGTGGACCGGGGCAGGACGTCCCCCCGCGCCTCCGCCCGCGCCGACAGATCGCGGTAGGTCAGGCCCGACCAGTCCTTGAGGGCCTGGAGCCGCGCGAGGAACTCGGCGGGCGTCCGTGCCTCCCGCGGGTCAGGGGCGTGCTCCCCCGGGCTCATCCGCGCGTCTCCCTTCCGCCGGACGGGTATGGGACATGTCCGGGACAGGCCCCAAGCCTTGTTGATCGCGCCCTCCGGCTCAAGAGTGGAATCCGGCATTTCCGGAGGTGATGCCGGGCACGCAGAAGGGGCCCCGACCGTCCACGAGGGGACGGTCGGGGCCACTCGGGTCCGCCGGGGTCCCGGTCGGGATCCGGGACAGGTCGGGCCGAAGGGCCGAACGGCGGACCGGTCGAAGGGCCCGGCCGAAGGGCCGAACGGCGGACCGGTCGAAGGGCCGAACGGCGGACCGGTCGACCCGTCCGCCGAGACGGCCGGCCGACTAGAACACCGACTCCGCCTCGAGCATGCGGTCCTCCGGGACCGTCTTGAGCTGGGTCACGGCCTCCGCCAGCGGCACCATCTCGATGTTCGTGCCGCGCAGCGCCGTCATCCGGCCGAAGTCACCGCGGTGCGCGGCCTCCACCGCGTGCCAGCCGAAGCGGGTGGCGAGCACCCGGTCGTACGCCGTCGGCGTGCCGCCGCGCTGGACGTGACCGAGGATGACCGGGCGGGCCTCCTTGCCGAGGCGCCGCTCCAGCTCGACGGCGAGCTGGTTGCCGATGCCCTGGAAGCGCTCGTGGCCGAACTGGTCGATCTCGCCCTTCTTGTACTCCATCGAGCCCTCGGCCGGATGGGCTCCCTCGGCGACGCAGATGACGGCGAACTTCTTGCCGCGGGCGAAGCGCTCCTCGACCATCTTGACCAGGTCGTCCACCTGGAAGGGGCGCTCGGGGAGGCAGATGCCGTGGGCGCCGCCGGCCATGCCGGACTCCAGGGCGATCCAGCCGGCGTGGCGGCCCATCACCTCGACGACCATCACCCGCTGGTGGGACTCGGCGGTGGTCTTGAGGCGGTCCATCGCCTCGGTGGCGACGCCGACGGCGGTGTCGAAGCCGAAGGTGCGGTCCGTGGACGAGATGTCGTTGTCGATCGTCTTCGGGACGCCGACGACGGGCATGCCGGCGTCGGAGAGCATCCGGGCGGCGGTCAGGGTGCCTTCGCCGCCGATGGGGATGAGGACGTCGATGCCGTAGGTGCGGGCGAGGTCGGGGGCGGACTCGGCGGCCTCGCGGAGCCGGTTGCGCTCCAGCCGGGCCGAGCCGAGGATGGTGCCGCCGCGGGCCAGGATGCCGCTGACGGCGTTGAGGTCGAGCGGGCGGTAGTGCCCGTCGAGCAGTCCCTTGAACCCGTCCTCGAAACCGATGACTTCGTCGTCGTGGCCGGTGAGCGCCCGGTGCACGACCGACCGGATCACTGCGTTCAGGCCGGGGCAGTCGCCGCCTGCGGTGAGAACTCCGATGCGCATCGTGCTGTGTCTCCTGCTCGGTCGCGTTCCGTTGTGAGCCACCGCAATTCTCACACGCCGGACCTGACCGGGCCGCTCGCGGCCGTTCCGCGCGTCCCTCCCGAGGCTTCCGAGGAGGCCTTTCGTCCCGGGTTCAGGGCCCTTCGTCCGGCGGGCGACTTAACTATCGGCGGGGGTATTGTCAAGGGGGTAATGCCGCCCTATCGGGGCCTTCTGAGGACGGCCGGTTGACGACTGGGGCCGGCCCCGAGTTCCGCAGGACTGGACAGGAGACCACGGCGTGACGCGCAGCGTGTACGTGACCGGGATCGACCGCGGTGACGGCCGCCAGGTCGTCGAGCTGGGAGTCATGGAGCTCCTCACCCGACAGGTGGACCGGGTGGGGGTGTTCCGGCCGCTGGTGCACGACGGCCCCGACCGGCTCTTCGACCTGCTGCGCTCCCGCTACCGGCTCTCGCAGGACGCCTCCACGGTCTACGGCATGGACTACCACGAGGCCTCCGCGCTCCAGGCCGAGCAGGGCACCGACGAGCTGGTGTCGCAGCTCGTGGACCGCTTCCACGCGGTGGCCCGCGCCTACGAGGTCGTCCTCGTCCTCGGCACCGACTTCGCCGCCACCCAGCTCCCCGACGAACTCGCGCTCAACGCCCGCCTGGCCAACGAGTTCGGCGCCTCCGTCATCCCGGTCGTCGGCGGCAAGGGCCAGCCGGCGGAGTCCGTACGGGCCGAGGCGCGCAACGCCTTCCGGGCGTACGACGGACTCGGCTGCGACGTCCTCGCGATGGTCGTCAACCGGGTGGCCGCCGAGGACCGCGAGTCCATCGCCGAGCGGCTGGCCGCCCGGCTGCCCGTGCCCTGCTACGTCCTGCCGGACGAGCCGGTGCTCGGCGCGCCCACCGTCTCCCAGATCACCCACGCCCTGGGCGCCTCCGTCGTCCTCGGTGACGATGCGGGGCTCTCGCGGGACGCGCTCGACTTCGTCTTCGGCGGCGCGATGCTGCCGAACTTCCTCAAGGCGCTGACCCCCGGCTGTCTGGTCGTCACCCCCGGGGACCGGGCCGACCTGGTCGTCGGCGCGCTCGCCGCGCACTCGGCCGGCACCCCGCCGATCGCCGGTGTGCTGCTCACCCTGGACGAGCGGCCCGGCGCGGAGATCCTGACCCTGGCGGCCCGGCTGGCTCCGGGCACCCCGGTCATCTCCGTACCGGGAAACAGCTTCCCGACCGCCGCCGAACTCTTCGCCCTCGAAGGCAAAATGAACGCGGCCACCCCCCGCAAGGCGGAGACCGCCCTCGGTCTGTTCGAGCGGCATGTCGACACGGCCGACCTGCTCAAGCGGGTCTCGGTGGCCCGCAGCGGCCGGGTCACCCCGATGATGTTCGAGCACGAGCTGATCGAGCAGGCGCGCACCGACCGGCGCCGGGTGGTACTCCCCGAGGGCACCGAGGAGCGGGTGCTGCGCGCCGCCGACGTGCTGATGCGCCGTGACGTCTGCGACCTGACCCTGCTCGGCGACGTGGAGACCATCCGCAAGAAGGCCGCCGACCTCGGCGTCACGCTGGGGGACACACAGCTGATCGACCCGCAGACCTCGGAGCTGCGCGACTCGTTCGCCGAGAGGTACGCGGCGCTGCGGGCCCACAAGGGCGTGACGGTGGAGCTGGCGTACGACGTGGTCTCGGACGTCAACTACTTCGGCACGCTGATGGTCCAGGAGGGGCTGGCCGACGGCATGGTCTCCGGCTCGGTGCACTCCACGGCGGCGACGATCCGCCCGGCCTTCGAGATCATCAAGACGAAGCCGGAGGCCTCGATCGTCTCCTCGGTGTTCTTCATGTGCCTCGCCGACAAGGTCCTCGTGTACGGCGACTGCGCGGTCAACCCGGACCCGAACGCCGAGCAGCTCGCCGACATCGCCGTCCAGTCGGCGGCCACCGCCGCCCGCTTCGGCGTCGAGCCGCGGATCGCGATGCTCTCGTACTCCACCGGCACCTCGGGCTCCGGCGCCGACGTCGACAAGGTGCGGGAGGCGACCAAGCTGGTCCGCGCGGCGCGGCCGGATCTGCGGATCGAGGGGCCCATCCAGTACGACGCCGCCGTCGAGCCCTCGGTCGCGGCGACGAAGCTGCCGGACTCGGAGGTGGCGGGGCAGGCGACCGTGCTGATCTTCCCCGACCTCAACACCGGCAACAACACGTACAAGGCCGTGCAGCGTTCGGCCGGCGCCGTGGCCGTCGGCCCGGTGCTCCAGGGTCTGCGCAAGCCCGTGAACGACCTCTCGCGGGGCGCGCTCGTCAGCGACATCGTCAACACGGTCGCCATCACGGCGATCCAGTCCCAGGTCCCCTCCCAGGGTCAGGAGCTCCCCGCATGACCGCCCCCACCACCGTGTCCGCCACCGTTCCGGCCCGCGTACTGGTCCTCAACTCCGGTTCCTCCTCGGTGAAGTACCAGCTGCTCGACATGCGCGAGGGCGGTCGGCTGGCGCAGGGGCTCGTGGAGCGCATCGGCGAGGAGACCTCGCGGCTCGTGCACACCCCGCTCCAGGGCGGTGGCGGAGAGAGGCGCGAGAAGACCGGCCCGATCGCCGATCACGCGGCGGCGCTCAAGGCGGTCGCCGAGGAGCTGGCGGCGGACGGCCTCGGCCTCGACTCCCCCGAACTGGCGGCGATCGGCCACCGGGTGGTGCACGGCGGGCTGCGGTTCACCGAGCCGACGGTGATCGACGACGAGGTGCTCGCCGAGATCGAGCGGCTCGTGCCGGTGGCGCCGCTGCACAACCCGGCGAACCTCACGGGCATCCGTACGGCGATGGCGCTCCGCCCCGACCTGCCGCAGATCGCGGTCTTCGACACCGCCTTCCACACGACGATGCCGGAGTCTGCGGCGCGGTACGCGATCGACGTGGCGACGGCCGACGCGCACCGGATCCGGCGGTACGGCTTCCACGGCACCTCGCACGCGTACGTGTCGCGCGAGACCGCGAAGCTGCTGGGGAAGACGCCGGAGGAGGTGAACGTGATCGTGCTGCACCTGGGGAACGGCGCCTCCGCCTCGGCGGTGCGGGGCGGCCGGTGCGTGGACACCTCGATGGGTCTGACGCCCCTGGAGGGCCTGGTCATGGGCACCCGCTCGGGCGACATCGACCCGGCGGTCACCTTCCATCTGAAGCGGGTGGCGGGGATGTCGGCGGACGAGATCGACGTACTCCTGAACAAGAGGTCCGGTCTGGTCGGGCTCTGCGGCGACAACGACATGCGGGAGATCCGGCGCCGCGTGGACGAGGGCGATCCGGCGGCGGCGCTGGCCTTCGACATCTACGTCCACCGGCTGAAGAAGTACATCGGCGCGTACTACGCGGTGCTCGGCCGGGTGGACGCCGTGGTGTTCACGGCGGGGGTCGGCGAGAACGCGGCCCCGGTGCGGGAGGCTGCGATCACGGGCCTGGAGGAGCTGGGTCTGGCGGTGGACGCGGACCTCAACTCCGTACGTTCCGACGAGGCGCGGCTGATCTCGCCGGACTACGCGCGGGTGGCCGTCGCGGTGGTGCCGACGGACGAGGAACTGGAGATCGCCCGCCAGACCTTCGCGCTCGTTCAGAGCAGAGCGGGCTCGAACGAGTGAACGCCTGAGCGACCCCGCGCCCATTTGTACTTTCCGCCAGTCGGAATATTCCGCAGTGAAACAAACCGATAGGATCCGCCTCATGCGCCGTTCCAAAATCGTCTGCACGCTGGGCCCCGCCGTCGACTCGTATGAGCAGCTGAAGGCTCTCATCGAGGCCGGCATGAACGTGGCCCGATTCAACTTCAGCCACGGATCCCAGGCGGAGCACCAGGAGCGGTACGACCGCGTCCGGCAGGTCTCCGCGGACACCGGCCGCGCCGTCGGCGTGCTCGCCGACCTCCAGGGTCCCAAGATCCGCCTCGAGACCTTCGCCGAGGGCCCGGTCGAGCTGGTCCGCGGTGACGAGTTCACCATCACGACCGAGGACGTCCCGGGCGACAAGTCCATCTGCGGCACCACGTACAAGGGCCTGCCCGGGGACGTCTCCAAGGGCGACCAGGTCCTCATCAACGACGGCAACGTCGAGCTGCGCGTCGTCGAGGTCGAGGGCCCCCGGGTCAAGACGATCGTCGTCGAGGGCGGGGTCATCTCCGACCACAAGGGCATCAACCTGCCCGGCGCGGCGGTCAACGTCCCCGCGCTGTCGGAGAAGGACGTCGACGACCTCCGCTTCGCGCTCCGGATGGGCTGCGACATGGTCGCGCTGTCCTTCGTCCGCGACGCCGACGACGTCAAGGACGTCCACAAGGTGATGGACGAGGAGGGCCGCCGGGTCCCCGTCATCGCCAAGGTGGAGAAGCCGCAGGCCGTCGAGAACATGGAGGCCGTCGTCGCGGCCTTCGACGCGGTCATGGTGGCCCGTGGCGACCTCGCCGTCGAGTACCCGCTCGAGAAGGTCCCGATGGTGCAGAAGCGCCTCGTCGAGATGTGCCGCCGCAACGCCAAGCCGGTCATCGTCGCCACCCAGATGATGGAGTCGATGATCACCAACTCCCGTCCGACCCGCGCCGAGGCGAGCGATGTCGCCAACGCGATCCTGGACGGCGCGGACGCGGTCATGCTGTCGGCCGAGTCCTCGGTCGGCGCGTACCCGATCGAGACCGTGAAGACGATGTCGAAGATCGTCACCGCGGCCGAGGAGGAGCTGCTCTCCAAGGGCCTCCAGCCCCTGGTCCCGGGCAAGAAGCCGCGCACCCAGGGCGGCTCCGTCGCCCGCGCGGCCTGCGAGATCGCGGACTTCCTCGACGGCAAGGCCCTGATCGCCTTCACCCAGTCCGGCGACACGGCCCGCCGCCTCTCGCGCTACCGCACGCAGCAGCCGATCCTCGCCTTCACGACGGACGAGGGCACCCGCAACCAGCTCACCCTGAGCTGGGGCGTGGAGTCCTTCCTCGTCCCGTTCGTGGACAACACGGACGCGATGGTCGACCTCGTGGACGCGGAACTCCTGAAGCTCCAGCGCCACAACCAGGGCGACACGATGATCATCACCGCCGGCTCGCCCCCCGGCGTCCCGGGCACGACGAACATGGTCCGCGTCCACCACCTGGGCGGCAGCGAACGCGCCTGACGCGCCCCGGTCCATGACGAAGCCCCCGTCCGATACGGACGGGGGCTTCGTCGTGTGCGGCTCCCGGACGGTGCCGGGTCAGCTCGGTTCGATCGTGTTGCGGAGGTCCTCGACCCTGAGGGTGCCGCCGAACTGTCCTGCCTGCTTGAGCTTCACCTTGGTGAAGAAGACCCACGGGAGGTCCACCGGGGGCGGGGACTGGGCGCTGAAGGTGATCGGGACGAGGCCGATGAGGTTGCCCTTCAGCTCCTCGGTGTACATCGTCACCGTGCCCTCGGTGATCGTCGACGTCGAACCCGCCCTGGAGCGCACATGGGCCGTGCGGCCGTCGGAGTGGTCCGTCATCTGGTGCAGGTCCTTGATGTCCACCGAGGTCGCGGTGAACTTGAGGACCTTCTTCGTCTTGCCGCCGTACGTCCTGACCTCGACGATGCCGTGGTACTTCAGACCGCTCAGGGTGAGCAGCGAGCTCTCCAGGCGCCACGACTCGTCCGGGAGCAGCGGGATGCCGGGCTCCAGTTCGGCCGCCGCGAGGGCCTTCGCGTCGAGTTCGGGGCACGGGAAGCGGGGCTTGGCGCCCTCGGGTATGTCCTCGTCCTTCTTGGCGTCGAGGCCCTTGGCGCTGTCCGGCAGCTGCTCGACCTTCACGCCGGCCTTCTCGGCCGCCTTCTCGATCGCCGCCTTGGTCTTCTCGGCGGCCGGATCGGCGGTCGCCTTCGGCTCGTCGGGGGTCGCCGCCTTCTGGGCGGGAGCCTTCGTCGTGGCCGGAGCGGGCGCCTGGGTCGTCGGGGCCGCTGCCGGCGGCGTCGTCGTGGGTGTCGCCGTGGGTGTCGGCGTCGCCGTCGGGTCCGGGCCGTCGAGAAGGTCCTTCAGGGCGTCGCCCCAGCCCAGCGGGTCGAGCGGGTTCTTCGACTTCGTCGGGGTCGGCGTCGGGGTCGGCGTGGGTGTCGCCGTGGCCGTCGGCTTCGCGGCCGGCGCCGTGCCCGACCGCTCCTGCGTCCGCTGCGTCGTCGCCTGACCGCTCTCCGTCGAAGTCGGCGTGGGCGTCGGCGTGGCCGTCGCGGTCCCGGTCGGTCCCGTGGTCGGCGTGGCCGTCGGGGACGCCGAGGCCGTCGACGTCGGGCTCGGCTTCGCGGTCTCGGCCGGCTTCGTCGGCTCGTCGGTCACCGGCTCGTCGGAGCGGGTCACACAGGGGCCGGGCGCGAAGGGGAAGTCCTTGTCGTCGGCGAGGGCGACCTTGGGCGTGAGGCCCATCCCCACGAACACAGCGGTCGGCATGGCGGCCAGCGCCATCGCCTTGCCCGCGGGGCCCTGGATCCTGTTCAGCAGCGTCTTGCGCGGGGCCGCGTGACGCGGGCCCTCCTTCGCGAGCGCAGACTGATTCTCGTCACCCCGCACTGTTCCTCCCGCCGTTGGCGTCGATCGTCGTTTCGGTCGCGTGGTGCTCCGCCTCGCGCTGCTCCGGGACGCCTGCGACGTACAGGGCCTCGGTCCCGGCCGGCTCCGCCGGCTCGCGGTCGTGCTCGTCCTCGTACGCGCGGTCGCGCTCGCCGTCGCCCTCCGCGTCGACGGCCTCCTCGACCGGTGGCGCGGGCGCCCACGAGGCGGACATGCCGCCGCCGATGAGGGCGAGCAGGAACCCGATGACCAGACCACCGAAGTTCGACACGGGAATGGAGACCAGCCCCAGGACGATCGTCGCGACGCCGGCGAAGACCCGGACGATGGGCTGGAACCACATCGTCAGACCGAGCGTGACGAGCAGGACGCCGATGATCAGCGCGCCGGATCCCGCGGTCGTCTTCATCGCCATGGTGATGTTGCCGAGCCTCATGTCCCCGTAGGGGAGGTAGGCGATCGGCAGACCACCGAGGATGGTGAACAGTCCTGCCCAGAACGGCCGGGTCTGCCGCCAGACCTTGAACCGGTTCTCCTTGCGGACTCCTTGGGAGGCAGGGGTCTCGGCGCTCATGGAAACAGCTCCCTGGAAGCGGTGTTGCTGAGAAGAGGTGGAGAGGCGGGGACGAGGCCCCGGAGCGGGTGTGGGCCGCCGCGGCCCTTCTCCGCCCCCATCCGCATCGGTGGCGGATGGAACACCTTCAACAACCTGCTGTCCGTCGGTGACG